>CAYQXH010000005.1:0-42820 GCA_964421325.1 uncultured Propionibacteriaceae bacterium | reverse complement strand
GGCGGCTGCCTCGTGTTCACCTGGTTCCCGAGCATCTGGGCCTCCGGTGACCAGCCGATGAACGCCGACGGCACCGAGTCCCTGCTCAACGGGGCCAACGCCAAGGCGATCTACGACATCTGGGCCGACCTCTGGGCCTCCGGTGCCGTGCTCCCGTCCTCTAAGGACGAGGCCGGGCCCACCTGGACCGCCGGCTTCACCGAGGGCAAGGTCGGCCTGATGTTCTACCCGGCGACCCTGATGTCCTCCACCCCGTTCGACGCCGGCGTCGCCGGCATCCCCGGCATCACCGGCGGTGCCTCCACCTTCGTCGGTGGTGACGGCATCGGCGTCTCGAAGGACTCCAAGCAGTCGCCGCAGGCGTGGAACTTCCTGAACTGGATGATGAGCGAGGACGCCCAGGTCGGCGTGCTGGCGAAGAACAACGACGCCGTCTCCCGCAGCGACCTCGCCAACAACGAGTACTCGGCCAAGGACCCCCGGGTCGTGACCATCAACGAGGTCGCCGGCAAGGGTGGCACCCCGGTCGCGCTCAACTTCCAGCAGGCCTACAACGCCGTCGGTAGCCCGTGGGTCACCATGGTGCGCAATCAGGTACTCAACAAGGCGAACACCGTGGACAAGGACAACGAGCAGATCACGGCCATCCTGGCCGAGCAGTGAGTTCGCGGTTGCCGGGTGCCCGCCAGGCACCCGGCAACCGGACCGTCACTTCCCGCACCTGAAAGGCCCGACCATGTCCGCACCTCCGGCTGCCGCCGTGACTGGAGCAGCGACCCGCACGCCCCCGATGTCCCGCGCCGGCCGGCGCAAGGCCTGGCAGGGGGCCGGCTACGCCCTGCCGAACGCCCTGTTCGTGATCGGCCTGTTCGTCCTGCCGCTGCTGCTGGTGCTGCAGATGTCGGCCTCGAAGTGGCCGCTGCTGTCCGGCAACCAGGGCTGGAACTTCCCCAGCAACTACGTCAAGGCGTTCAACCACCGGCTCTTCGCTGACTCGGTCGTGTTCACGTTGAAGTACACGCTGCTGGCGACGGTCCTGCTGATCCTGATCGGTCTCGGCCTCGGGCTGCTGGTGCAGGAGTCCAGCCGGTGGAAGGGGTTCCTGCGGACCTCGATCCTGTTGCCGAGCGCGCTCGGCCTCGCCTCTGCCTCGCTGTTGTTCTACGTGCTGTACTCACCGATCGCCGGCCCGTTCGCGGAGACGATGGAGCGCTTCGGCATCTCCTTCCTCGGCACCCCGACGGCCGCCCTGCTGTCGACCACCTTCCTGATCGTGTGGCGCTACGCCGGCTTCTACATGCTGCTGATGCTGGTCGGGTTGCAGGGGATCCCGACCGACGTGTTCGAGGCGGCCCGCACCGACGGCGCCTCGGTGTGGCAGACGTTCCGGCACATCACCCTGCCGCTGCTGCGGCCGACCCTGGCCCTGACCACCGTGATGTGCGTCACCGGTTCGCTGCTGGCCTTCGAGCAGTTCTACATCCTCACCAAGGGCGGCCCGGACAACTCCACGATCACCGTCGTGCAGCTGATCTACAGCGTCGCCTTCCAGGGCCAGAACGACCTCGGGATCGCCGGGGCACTCTCGGTGATCGCGCTGATCGCGCTGGTTGTCGTCAATGTGGTTCAACTACGGGCGTTCGCCCAGGACAAGGACCAGTGATCCCCGTGGCCGCCATCACTTCGACCCGAAGGTCGCGACCGGCCCCGCTGCTCCGCGGGGTCATCCGGACGCCCTACTACGTCCTCACCGGGGGCCTGGCGATCCTCTTCCTCTTCCCGCTGGTGTGGACCACCGTCGCCTCGGTGTCGCCGCGCGCCGGCACGGCGCAGGCTGAGGGCTTCGGCTTCGCGAACTACCTCACCCTGGCCAACTACCAGGCCGGGATCTGGCAGTACCTGTACAACTCGACGTTCGTCTCGCTCGTGACGGTGGTGCTCACCCTGCTGGTCTCCGGTCTCGGCGGCTACGCATTCGCCCGGTTCGACTTCCCGGGAAAGAACATCCTGTTCATGGGCACCCTTGCGATCCTGATGGTGCCCTACGCGACGCTGCTGATCCCGCTATACGTGCTGCTCACCCGCGTGGGACTGCAGAATTCGCTGTTCGGCGTAGCGCTGGTCCTGACCATGTTCCAGTTGCCGTTCTCGATCTTCATGATGCGGATCTCGTTCGAGTCGGTGCCGCGAGAGCTGGACGAGGCAGCGCTCGTCGACGGGTGCTCATCCTTCGCGGTGCTGTGGCGGGTGCTGCTCCCGGCGGTCAAGCCGGGACTGATCACCGTCGGCCTGTTCGCCTTCCTCGCTGCCTGGAACGACTTCATGGCGCCGCTGATCCTGATCAACGACTCCAACCGGATGACCCTGCCGCTGGCCATCGCCAACCTCCGGGTGCAGGTGCAGGGGATCGTCGACTACGGCGCGACCGAAGCCGGCGTCGTCATCCTCGCGCTGCCCTGCTGCATCCTCTTCCTCCTCCTCCAACGTCACTATGTGCGCGGCTTCATGTCCGGCGCTCTGAAGGGCTGAATCATGTTCACCACACACGCAGCTGCGGTCGCCGTCCGGCCGAGCACCGGTCGCCTGCGGCCACTCGGCCTGGACGAGGTCCGGATCACCGGCGGCTTCTGGGCCGGGCGCCAGCGGACCAACGCCGGCGTGACGCTGCCCCACATCGCACACTGGCTCGAGCGGGAGGGCTGGATCGGGAACTTCGACCTCGCCGCGGCCCGCCGGCTGCCCGAGGGTCGCCGCGGCCGGGAGTTCTCCGACTCCGAGATCTACAAGTTCCTCGAGGCGGCGGCCTGGGAGCTCGGCCGCCGGCCGGACGCGCAGCTGGAGGCCAGGTTCCGCGAGTTCGTCGCCAGGGTGGCAGCAGCCCAGCAGCCCGACGGCTACCTCAGCACAGCCTTCGGCCGGCCCGGCCAGCCGGAGCGCTGGAGTGACCTCGCCTGGGGTCACGAGCTCTACTGCCTCGGCCACCTGTTCCAGGCGGCCGTGGCGCGGGAGCGGACCGCTCCCGGTGCCGACGACGGCCTGCTCGGCATCGCCCGCCGGGCAGCCGACCTGGTCTGCGAGGTCTTCGGCGAGGACGGCATCCAGTCGGTCTGCGGCCACGCGGAGGTCGAGGTCGGGCTGGCGGAGCTGAGCCGGGTGACCGGCGAGCAGCGCTACCTGCACCAGGCCCGGCTGTTCATCGACCGGCGTGGCCACCACGTCCTCCCGGAGCCGGAGTGGGGACGCAGCTACTTCCAGGACGACATCGGCATCCGCGAGGCCACCGTGCAGCGTGGCCACGTGGTCCGGGCCAACTACCTCGCCGCCGGTGCGGTCGACGTGGCTGTCGAGACCGGCGACTCCGAACTGCTGGCCACGCTTCGTGGGGTGTGGGACCGCACGGTCGCGCGCCGCACCCACCTGACCGGCGGGCAGGGCTCCCACTTCCAGGACGAGGCCTTCGGGGAGGACTGGGAACTGCCGCCCGACCGGGCCTACTCCGAGACCTGCGCCTCGATCGCCTCGATCATGTTCAGCTGGCGGCTGCTGCTGGCAACCGGCGGCCGGGGCTACGCCGACCTGATCGAGCGCACGCTGTTCAACGTGGTCGCGACGGCCGTATCCCATGACGGTGACCGCTTCTTCTACACCAACACGCTGCATCGTCGGGTGCCGGGCGAGATGCCCGACCCGGAGTCGGCCTCACCGCGGGCGTTCTCCAGCCTGCGCGCGCCCTGGTTCGAGGTGTCCTGCTGCCCGCCGAACATCGCCAGGACGCTGGCGAGCCTAGCCGGGCTGCTGGCGACCGTGGACGACGACGGCGTCCAGCTGCACCAGTTCGCCACCTGCTCGATCGCGACCAGCCTCGCCGACGGCACCCCGGTGGCCCTGGACATGGAGACCGCCTACCCCGAGACCGGAACGGTGACGGTGCGGGTGCGGGAGTCAGCCACCCGACCGTGGACGCTGAGCCTGCGCGTGCCGGCCTGGGCCCGCGGGGCGACCCTCCGGCACCTGACCGCGGCAGGTGAGGTCCGGGCGACCCCGGTCGCCGGTCCGGTGGCGCAGCTGACGGCCGCCTTCGAGGCCGGCGACGTGGTCGAGCTGGACCTTCCGATGGCGCCCCGCTTCCTTCGTGCCGACCCGAGGGTCGATGCCCTCCGCGGGTGCGTCGCCGTGCAGCGCGGGCCGCTGGTGTTCTGTGCCGAGCTGCCCGCCGGCGCCGGTGATGAGCTGGACCGGTTGGTGGTCGACACCGGGGTGGAGCCCAGCTATTCCGATGGCCGGGTGGTGGTCAGTGCCCGATGGCTCCAGCGTGCCGACTCGGCCTGGCCGTACCAGAGCGGTGGGTCGGTGGAGACGGTCGCCGGTGAGCCGTTCGCGCTGATCCCCTATGTCGACTGGGGGCACTCGGGCCTGTGCACCATGCGGGTCTGGCTTCCCGAGGGCTGATCCCGGGTGTCCTCGCGGGCGTGCCGTTGCGCAGCCGGCCGCGAGGTCGGGTGGCGTCCCGCCCCAGCCCCTGACGGACGCCCCCGGTAAGTGGACCGGAACCGCCCGGGATGCGGTTCCGGTCCGCTTTTCGAGCCTCCGGGGCAGCCGGCCACCGGGCCGGGCCTACCCGTCGGCGGGGAGATCGCCGGTGATCCCGAGGGTGACGTAGGCCTCGCGGATGTGGGACTCCATCAGGGAGGCCGCAGTCACCGGATTGCCTGCGGCGATCGCCTCGAGGATCGCCCGGTGCTCGCGGAGCAACCCCAGCCGGAACGCCGGCCAGTCGTCGATCGAGCTGGACGCGTCCCGGATGGCTTCCCGCACCGCCTGGCGGATCGCGACCGTGAGGTCGGCGATCAGCTGGTTCTGGCCCGCCCTGGCGATCAGGACATGGAACTCGGTGTCCAACTCGTTGAAGGCCTCGACCGTGTCCGCGGTGTCCATCGCATCGACCACGGCGGTCAGCCGGCGCAGGGACTTCGGCGTCGCCCGACGCGCAGCCAGCGCGGCCGACGAGCGCTCCAGCGCGACCCTGGTCTCGGTCAGGTCGCCGCTGCCGGTGTCGGAGAGAGCGAAGTGCAGCTGGAAGATCCGGGCGAGGGCGCTGCCCTGGGCCGGCGCGATGCGGGTACCGCGACCCGGGCCGGTGCTCGAGGTGATCAGGCCCTGGGTCTGAAGGACCCGCATGGCCTCGCGTACCGCGGAGCGGCCAACACCGAGGTTCGTGGCCAGCTCCCGCTCCGGGGGCAACTGGTCTCCTGCCCGATGGGTGCCGGAGAGGATGCCGGCCTCGATGTGGCGCAGCACCACCTGGTAGGCGTGCAAGCCGTCTCGTTCCTCTGGTACCACGGGTTCATTGTTGCCCAAGTTGGGGTAAAGCACTTGACGTCTGCTGAGGGGCCATGGAGACTGGACCTTATTGGTCTGACCAATAGGTCAGGATCGGTCCTACAAGGAAGTGCGGACTGACATGCGGCACACCCCGAGCTGTCCACTGTCTGGCTACCCGGCCCGGCGCCTCCGGTCCGCCGGCGCGCCCTTCGTGCGGAGGGTCGCAGCGTGAGCGCGCGAACCGAGGGCCTGAGGGTCGCCCTGTTCGCGACCTGCATCAACGACGTCATGTTCCCCGGCACGCCGAAGGCTGTGGTCACGGTGCTGGAGCGCCTCGGGTGCACGGTGGAGTTCCCGCTGGAGCAGACCTGCTGCGGCCAGATGTTCACCAACACCGGCTACTTCGACGCTGCCGTCCCCGACGTGCGCAACTACGTCAAGGCGTTCTCGGGCTACGACTACATCGTCGGCCCCTCCGGCTCCTGCATCGGTGCGGTCCGGCACCAGCACCCGATGCTGGCCGCCCACGCCGGTGACGAGAAGCTCGCGGCGCAGGTCGACGAGGTGGTCGCGCGCACCTACGACTTCACCGAGTTGCTGGTCGACGTTCTCGGCGTCACCGACGTCGGCGCCTACTTCCCGCACCGGGTCACCTACCACCCGACCTGCCACTCCGTGCGGGTGGCGAAGGTTGGCGACCGGCCTTACCAGTTGCTGTCGAAGGTGAAGGGCATCGACCTGGTTCCCCTGCCGGACGCGGACCAGTGCTGCGGCTTCGGCGGGACCTTCTCCGTGAAGAACCCCGACGTCTCGGTCGCCATGGGCGGCGACAAGGCAAGGCAGGTGGCTTCCACCGGTGCGGAGTACCTGGTCACCGGCGACAACGCCTGCCTGATGCACATCGGTGGCCTCCTGCACCGCCAGAACGCCGGGGTCAAGACCCTGCACCTGGCCGAGCTCCTCGCCCACACCGAAAGCGGGATGGAATGAGCACTGACGCCGTCCGCCGTACCCCGGCGCCGCCGACCGGCACCTACATCGGCATGCCGAAGTTCTCCAAGAACGCCAAGGTGCAGCTGGTCGACCAGCAACTGCGCAAGAACCTGCGCAAGGCCACCGGCACCATCCGGGCCAAGCGGGTGGCCCGGGTCGCAGAGGTGCCCGAATGGGAGGAGCTCCGGCTGGCGGGGGAGGCGATCAAGAACCGCACCCTGCGCCACCTGGACACCTACCTGGTCCAACTCGAGGAGTCGCTGACCCGCAACGGCGCCAAGGTCCACTGGGCGCGGGACGCCGAGGAGGCCAACGCCATCGTCGTCGGCCTCGTGAAGGCCAAGGGCGTCGACGAGGTGGTCAAGGTCAAGTCGATGGCGACCCAGGAGATCGACCTCAACGAGGCCCTCGAGGAGGCTGGCATCGCAGCCTGGGAGACCGACCTCGCCGAGCTGATCGTGCAGTTGGGCCACGACCGGCCGAGCCACATCCTGGTGCCGGCGATCCACCGGAACCGTTCCGAGGTCCGCGAGATCTTCCTGCGGGAGATGAAGCTCTACGGCACCCCTGCGCCGACCGACCTCACCGACGAGCCGGTGGTCCTTGCCGCGGCCGCCCGCACCCACCTGCGGGAGAAGTTCCTGCGTGCGAAGGTCGCCATCTCCGGTGCCAACTTCGCCATCGCGGAGACCGGCACCCTGGTCGTGGTCGAGTCCGAGGGCAACGGCCGGATGTGCCTCACCCTTCCCGACACCCTGATCTCCGTCGTCGGCGTCGAGAAGACGCTCCCGACCGTCGCCGACCTCGAGGTGTTCATGCGGCTCCTGCCGAGATCCTCCACCGGCGAGCGGATGAACCCCTACACGTCGATGTGGAACGGCGTCACCCCCGGCGACGGGCCGCAGGAGGTGCACGTCGTGCTGATCGACAACGGCCGCACCAAGGTGCTGGCCGACCCCGACGGTCGCGCTGCGCTGCGCTGCATCCGATGCTCGGCGTGCCTGAACATCTGCCCGGTCTACGAGCGGGTCGGCGGCCACGCCTACGGCTCGGTGTACCCGGGCCCGATCGGCGCCGTCCTCACTCCGCAGCTGCGCGGCACCACTTCCGAGATCGACAAGTCGTTGCCGTTCGCCTCCACTCTTTGCGGGGCGTGCTTCGAGGTCTGCCCGGTCCGGATCCCGATCCCGGACATGCTGGTGCACATGCGGCACAAGGTCGCCGACGAGAAGCGCGGCCACGTCGGGGTGGAGCAGACGGCGATCGCGGTGGCCGGCTGGGCCCTGTCGGATCGCAAGCACTTCGAACTCGTGCAACGGCTGGCGATGCTGGCCGGGAAGGTGTTGCCCGGGCGCACCCACCTGGGGCCACTGCCGTGGCCCGCCGCACCGTGGACCAATGCCAGGGACCTGCCCGTGCCTCCGACCGAGTCCTTCCGGACGTGGTGGAAGCGGACCAGAGGAGAGTCGAAGTGAACGCCCGCGAAGAGATCCTGAGCCGCGTCCGGGGAGCCCTCGGTGACGTGGTGCAGCCCGATCCGGCGCTCGACGTCCCCATCCCCTGGGAGTACGGAAGGCCGACGGCGATGCCCGACATCCTGGAGCGCTTCGTCGAAATGGTCGTCGACTACAAGGCGGTCGTCAGGCGGGCGCCTGCAGCCGGGGTGGCCGAGGCCGTGGCCGAGCTCCTCGCCGGGGCCGGCGCAGCATCCGTCGTCCTGCCGTCCGGACTTGACGCTGCCTGGCGCGCAGCGATCGACTCTGCCGGAATCCGGATCCATGACGATGAGCCGCAGCTGTCCCACCAGGAGTTGAACGGGATCGACTCGGTGGTGACGGCAGCGGCGGTCGGGATCGCCGACACCGGCACCATCGTCCTCGACCATGCCCCCGACCAGGGCCGGCGTGCCCTCACCCTCGTGCCGGACATCCACCTGGTGGTGGTGCGCACCGACCAGGTGGTCTCCGACGTGCCCGAGGCGGTCGGCCGACTGGCCGCTGCTGTCACCGCCGGGAGTCCGCTGACCTGGATCAGCGGCGGATCGGCGACCTCCGACATCGAACTGATCCGGGTCGAGGGCGTGCACGGCCCCAGAACCCTGCTGGTGATCCTCGCCGAATAGCCACGTCGCACCCACCCCCCACCGCCGAGTGGGCCGGAAGCCGCTGCTAGCCGCGGTTCCGGCCCACTCTGCGGTTAGCGCCTGCGCTCAGGCCGGCGGCCGTTCGGCCGGAACCCTGGCCATGAGGCGGCACAAAAGGGGGCGGCACAAAAGGGGACTGTCCCCTTTTCTGTCGCCTCCCCGGACGGCACAAAAGGGCACAAAAGGGGACTGTCCCCTTTCATGCCGCCGGGGTGGAGGTCAGGTGGGGGGTCGCTCGCCGGAACCCCTGGCCACGTAGTGCACTCCGACGATGACCTGCCGGGTGTGGCCGGTCGGGTCCTCGAGCCGGTGCAGGGCGAGCCTGGCGGCCTGGCGGCCCATCTCCATCGGGTCGTGGGCGATCACCGAGATGCCCAGGGCGTCGGCCATTTCGAACTCGTCGAATCCGACCAGGGCCAGCTCGGTGCCGCGGCGCCGCAACTCCCGGATGGCAGCGATCGTCGCGCGGTTGTTCCCGCCGACGATCGCCGTCGGTGGGTCGGGGGCGTCGAGCAGGCCGGCCACGAGCGACTCCAGCGAGACCGCCGGGTCGTCGGCGCGTGCCTCCAGGCCTGAGGCGTCGGTGATCCCCGCCTCTGCCAGCGCCGCACGGAATCCGGCCAGTCGCTCCACCTGGGTGAAGACGCTGGCCGGGTTGCAGACGTAGGCGATGCGCCGGTGGCCCTGGCGCACCAGTTCCGCAGCGGCCAGGTGGCCGCCCTCGCGGTTGGCCAGCAGCACCGAGTCGGCAAGCAGGTTCCGGGCGGGGCGGTCGATCGCGACGATGGCCGTCCCGTGCTGGCGCTCGCCCTCGAGAAAGGAGTAGTCGTCGCCGATCGGCACCAGCAGGACGGCGCGCACCCGCTGGGAGACCAGCGCGTCGATCACCTGCTGCTCCCGGCCGGGATCGTCGCTGGCCGCGAGCACCATGGTGTATCCCTGCTGGGAGCACTCCTGCTCGATGCCGGCTGCGACCTGGATGTAGAACGGGTTGGTGAACTCGGCGGTGATGAAGCCGACCGTTCGGGTCATCCCGCCGAGGCGAAGGTCGCGGGCAAGGGTGTTCGGCTTGAACCGGAGCCTGGATGCCGCCTCCAGCACCCGCTCCCTGGTCACGGCGGTGACGGCGTCGGGGTGGGTGTAGACCCGCGAGACCGTCTTGGCACTGACGCCCGCCAGGCGGGCGACGTCAGCGAGGGTCGCTCGCGCTCTCAGTCCAGTCATCTGACCTCCGCCCGGTACTCTAGCCAGTCATGACATCGATGGACAAACATGTCCGCCGCGGGTCGTCGAAAGGTTTCTTCACGGGCAACATCCAGCCTTGCCAGAAGGCTGTTGAAGCCCAGTGTTTGCGCCGGACATCGGATTGGTCAGCGTTGACAGCCAGGGCCCGGCTGGCTAGCCTGCGGTGCATCATCGGGGAACGGGTGGCTCCTGCCACCCGGCGGCGACCGCGGCGGGAGGGGCCATGACCATCAGCGACCAGGCGCCCCCGCTGGAGTTGCTGCCGACCCGCCACCGACCCGCGGCCCGCCGCCCGGGGCGCCTGCCGGGTCCGCGGCTGGCCGGCCTGCAGGTCGACCCGGAGGCTCTGGTCTTCGGCGGCGGCCGGCTCCGCGTGCGTGCGCTGATCGAACGTCCCGACGACCGCAGGGTGAGCCTCTGGCTGAGGCTCGCCGGCGCCGAGTACGAGGTGCCGGTGCGCGGCTGCGCAGCCGAGACCGAGATCGAGTTGGCCGACGTCGACTGGTGGTGGCCGGCAGCCCACGGCCTCCCGACCCGCCACCTCATCCGGGTCTCCCTGCTCGGCCCGGACGCGGAGGTGCTGGACACCAGCCAGCGCCGGATCGGGTTCCGCTGGGCGCAGTGGGCGATCGAGCCGGACAGGTCAGGAAACCCCTGCATCCTGGTGGTCAACGGCCAGCCGGTCCGCGTCCGCGGGGTCGACTGGACCGCCGATCCCACCAGCCCCGAACGCCTCGACCGCCGAGCCTGCGAGCATCGACTCCGTGCGCTGCGCCGGGCCGGGGTGAACCTGCTCCGGATCCGGGACGCCCGGTTCGAGAGTGACCACTTCTACGACCTGTGCGACCAGCTCGGGCTGCTGGTCTGGCAGGACCTCGGCTCACCGAGGCGGGTCGACGGCGCGGCCGGCCGGACCGCTCTGGAGACGCAGGTCCGCTCCGGCCTGGTCCGGGTGGCCAGCCACCCGGCCATCGTCCTGCTGCACCTCCACCAAGGCGCCCCGGCAGGCCTGTTGCACCTGGCAGCCGAGTTGGCGCCCCAGATTCCCGTTGCCGTCGATCCGGTCGGCGGCCACGACGCCGGCCAGGCCTCGCCCGTCCCCCCGGTCGGCCGGCAGCCGCGGTTCGTCACGATGCTCGGCGCCCCACCCGCCCCGTCACGGGGTTGTGCGCCGGTTGCTCGCGAGCCGGAGCGGCTGCCGGCCCCTGCCGGCGAGGGCGAGCTGGTCGCGGCCCTGGACGTGGCGGCCGGCCTGGTCCGTGCCCGGCTGCAGCCAGAGGATCGAGCCGGCTTCCTGATCGGGCGCGGTTCGGCCGCCGCCGGCTCTGCGCTGGACAGTTCCGGGCTGTTTCGCCAGGTCGTCGGCCGGGCCTGCGCCGACCGTCAGCTGGTCCTTGCCGCAGACCCCCACGGAGTGGTCCTGACCATGCTGAACGATGACGCCGAGGTGTTCGCCGGGCGGGTGCGGGTCCGCCGGCTGGGCCCGAGCGGGGCCGAGCTCGGTCACTGGGAGACCGACCTCCTGGTCTGGTCGCACTCGGCCGAGACGGTCCGGCTGCCCGACTCGCTCGTGCACCCGACCGGGCATTCCACACAGCTCCTCCTCGCCGAGGCCGGCGGCCTGCGGGCGGCCTGGATCTCCGGCGACCCCGGCACGCTCGCCCGGCCCCGGTGGCGGGTCACCACTGCGTCCGGGCCGGGCTCGGTGAGCGTCCTCGCCACCCCGGACGTCCTGGTCCATGACGCCTGCCTGGTGGCGGCGGAGGGCATCGAGATCGAGGGCGGACCGGTAACCCTGCTGCCCGGGGAGACCGCCGAGTTCCGGATCCTGACCGACGGCGTACCGGTGGCGGAGTTGCGCCGCTCACTGGCCCTGGTGTGCCGGAACGACCTCACCGGGGGAGAATCGCCCCCACAGGTGCCACCGGCAACGGCCGAGCGCGGCTGAGCCCCACCCCTGATCGAAGGCTGAAACCAGATGAACCGTCTCCACCCAGTGCTCGCCGTCGACTCCGGCCAGACCGGGATCAAGGTCCGCTGCCTCGGCGGGGCCCCGTACGAGCACACCTTCCCCGGCGTGGTCACCAGCACGACCCTGCTGCCGCAGCTCGCCGACGTCGTGCTGGCAGCGGCGCGCGCCACCGGCAGCGACTTCCCACTGGTGACCGTCGGCACCACCGGCCTGACCGCGACCGAGAACGATCCCGGGCAGCTCCTCGACCTCTGCTCTGCCGCCGGGACGGTGGAGGTCCGGTTGGCCCACGACTCGATCACCTCCTTCCTCGGTGCCCTCGGGGTGCGCGCGGGGGTGGTGGTGGCTGCCGGCACCGGGGTGGTCACCCTGGGGGTCGGGGCGACCGCGATGTCGAGGGTGGACGGCTGGGGCAACCTGATCGGCGACGCCGGCAGCGGCTACTGGATCGGCCGGGAAGCCCTCGACCGGGTGCTCCGCGCGCACGACGGGCGCGGGCCGGCGACAGCGCTCACCGACGTGGTCCGGGACGTCTTCCCCGACCTCGAGCAGGCCTACATCGAGTTGCAGACGAATCCTGATCGGGTGCGGGTGATCGCGTCCTTCGCCCGCGCCGTCAGTGACCTCGCCGCCGGCGATCCGGTGGCCGCAGACATCTGCGCCCGGGCCGGTGCCGAACTGGCCCACTCCGCCGTGGCCGCCGCCCGCAACGTCGGCCTGGACCGGGAGCCGGAGACTGTGGTGTGCCTGATGGGTGGGGTCTTCGGCTCGACGGCGGTGCGGGCGGCCTGTGAGGCAGCGCTCCGCCGCGACCTGCCCGGCTACCGGTCGGTTCCCCCGCTCGGCGACGGCCTGGCCGGCGCGGTGGCGCTGGCCGACCTCGGCCCTGACCACCCGATGAGCGCCCAGGTCGCGATCGCCTCGCGCCCGACCCTGTTCCGGGTCCAGCCGCCGCTGCGGGACTACGCCTGGGGTTCGGCGAGCGCGATCCCCGACCTGCTCGGCACCGAGGCTGACGGCCGCCCGCAGGCCGAGCTGTGGCTGGGCGCCCACCCGGGGGACCCGGCGCGCCTAGAGTCCGGCGAAGGGCTCGACGCCCGGCTGGCGAGGGAGCCGCAGCTGCTTGGCGAGGCCGCCCGGGACGGCGCCGGCCAGCTGCCGTTCCTGATGAAGCTGCTGGCCGCCGGCCAGCCGCTGTCCCTGCAGGTGCACCCGACCAGGGAACAGGCGGCCGTCGGCCACGCCCGCGAGGATGCGGCCGGGGTGGCCCTCGAAGCTCCCGAGCGCAGCTACAAGGACACCGAGCACAAGCCGGAGATCATCGTGGCCATCAGCCGGTTCGCCGCCCTCTGCGGCTTCCGTCCGCCTGCTGCGGCGCGTGCCGACCTGCTGGAACTGCTCGGCGGCGACGGGGCGCGCGGCTTCGGCGCCGAACTCGCCCGGGCCCTGGCCGATCCCGACCCGGGCAGTGCGTTGAGCGCAGCGCTTCAGCTCATCCTCTCCGGCCGCCCGGAGGTGCGCGAGCTCGCCGCGACAGCCGTGGCCAGGGCAGCCACCGCCGATGGCCCGCTGGCCGACACCCTCCGGCTGGTCGGGGCGAGCTACGGCGACGACCCGGGCGTGCTGGCCACAGCCTTGCTCAACCGGGTCGACCTGGAGCCCGGTGAAGCCCTGTACCTGGACGCAGGCAACATCCACGCCTACCTTCACGGGATCGGCATCGAGGCGATGGCTCCGTCAGACAATGTACTACGGGGAGGCCTGACGCCGAAGCACATCGACGTCGCCGGCCTGCTCGAGATCGTCAAGTTCAGCCCGATCGAGCCGCTCCGCGTCCCGGCGCTCGACAGTGTCGCCAACGGCGTCCGGTTGGAGAGCTACCGGCCGCCGGCCGAGGAGTTCTCGGTGCACGTGATCGAGGCCGACGGCGGCCCGCGCGTGCTCGAGGAACTGGACGGGCCGGCACTGCTGCTGGTGACCGCCGGGACCCTGGAGCTCAGTTGCGGGCCGGACACCCTCAGGATCGGCAGGGGTGAGTCGGCGTTCAAGGCGGCGGGGGAGCCGCTGGTGGTGCGCTCGGTGGACGGACCGGCGACCGGCTACCTGACCACGGTCGGCGGCTGAGCCTTCCCGCCGGCGGCCGGCTGCTCCTATCGTGCAGGGATGAACGACTGGTCGGAGTCCGTGCCGGCCTACGTCGAGGCGAGCGGCTGGTTCGTCGAGACGGTGGCCCTCGTCGGTGACCGCTGGAGCGCCCCCGGCCTCGGGGAGTGGGACGTGCGTGCCCTGGTCGGCCACACGACCCGGTCGCTGTTGACCGTCGAGGCCGGGCTGGCGAACCCGCCGCAGGGCGCGGACCTCGATTCCCCGGTCGGCTACTTCCAGGCAACCCGGGTGCTCACCTCTGGACCGGCGATCGCGCAGCGCGGGCGCGATGCCGGCGACGCCCTCGGTGCGGACCCGGTCGCCGCCGTCACCGGCATCGTTGCGAGGGTGTTGCCGCTGCTGGACGGCCGGTCCGGTACCGAACTCGTCACGACTGCCGGCGGCGGCATGCTGCTGGCCGACTACCTGCCGACCAGGATCTTCGAACTGACCGTGCACACGGTGGATCTGGCTGCGGCGCTCGGCGTGGACGGCGAGCCGCCGTCCCGTCCGGCTGCCCTGACCCTCGGCCTGATCGCCGACCTGGCCATCGCCGACGGCCGGGCGGCCACCCTGCTGCTGGCGACGACCGGACGACGGCAGCTGCCGGCCGGGTTCAGCGTGCTGTCCGCCTGAGGGCTTCCGGCCTCAGCGGACGACCTTGAACGAGAAGTCGGCCGTGCCCAGCACCTGCCAGAGGCGAAGCCAGATCAGCATCAGCGCTTCGGTGCCGCGGGCGCCGGCCAGGTCTCCGAGGTCGATCACGTCGCGGTGGCCCAGCTCGGTGAGCAGGCCGGTGACGAGCTGTTTCGCACCGGCGTCGTTGCCGCAGACGAAGGTGCTGAAGTCGCCGCCGGCCAACTGGCCGGGGCCGGTCATGAGGTGCGCCGTCATGGTGTGCAGGCTCTTCACCACCCGCAGGTCTGGGAAGGTCCGCTGGAGCTGCTCGGCGAGGGAGTCCGTGTTGGTGACGAACAGGCTGGGCGGGAAGCCCCCGCTGGAGTCGAGGGGGTTGGAGACGTCGAGCACCACGGTGCCCGCGGCGATTCCGGCGGCCCCGACCCCGGCCGCCGAGGCATCCCCGGAGAGGGCGTTGACCACCAGTTCGGCACCGGCGGCGGCCTCGGCGAACGAGGCCACGAGGACCTGTGGGTGGGCCGCGGCCCAGGTGCCGAAGCCGTCCGTGCCGTCTCGGAGCAGGGTCGCCGCCGGGTCGCGCGTGCCGACCGCCACGTCGTTCCCGAGGTGCTGCAGGCCGGCAGCGAGGGTGCGCCCAACCATGCCGGTGCCAAGAACCGCGATCCGCATCGCCAACTCCTTCCGATACCCCGAGCCTGCCCCGTGGGTGGACGGTTGGAAATGCGCAGTTGGTCGACTACTCTCCTTACCGACCGGTAAGTAAGGAGCGCGGTGGACGGCAGGCAGCGCAACCGCACCCTCGGGGTGCTGTTCGTCGGGGTGCTGATGGGCGCGCTCGACATCGCGATCGTCGGCCCGGCCCTGCCGGCCATCCAGGCCGAGTTCGGGCTCGACTCCCGCGCGGCAGCCTGGATCTTCAGCAGCTACGTCCTCGCCAACCTCATCGGCACCCCGCTGATGGCCAAGCTCAGCGACTTCTTCGGCCGCCGCGCGATCTACGTCCTCGACGTTGCGCTGTTCGCCGCCGGGTCGCTCATCGTCGTGTTCTCGCACGGGTCCGGGCTGTTCGCGCTGCTCCTGCTGGGCCGGGCCGTGCAGGGGTTCGGCGCCGGTGGCATCTTCCCCGTTGCCAGCGCGGTCATCGGCGACACTTTCCCGCCCGAGAAGCGGGGTGGGGCGCTCGGCCTGATCGGTGCGGTGTTCGGGATCGCCTTCCTCGTCGGGCCACTGCTCGGCGGGCTGCTGCTCGGCTTCGGCTGGCAGTGGCTGTTCGGGATCAACCTGCCGATCGCCGTCGTGGTGATCCTCCTCGCCTGGCGGCTGCTGCCGCACGTGCCGGTCGCCTCCAGCGGTGGGTTCGACTGGCCGGGCATGATCGCCCTCGCCGTTGCCCTCGGGTCGCTGGCCTACGGCCTCGGCGCGATCGACACCGCACGGTTCTGGTCCAGCATCGCCGGCACGCAGGTCTGGCCCTGGCTGGCTGCCTCGGCTGTCGCCTGGGTGGTGCTCGTCGTGGCCGAGCGTACGGCGGCGAACCCGGTGTTCCCGACGCGGTTGTTCCGCCGGCGCCAGCTGGCCGTCGGCTACGCCCTCACCGCGGGAGCCGGGCTCGGCGAGGCCAGCCTGGTCTTCATGCCGCTGCTGGCCGTGGCCGCCCTCGGGGTCGCGCCGGCGGCCGCCAGCTACCTGCTGTTGCCGGTGGTACTGGCGATGAGCGTCGGTTCGCCGCTGGCCGGACGCCTCCTGGACGCGGTCGGCTCGAAGGTGGTGATCGTGACCGGGATCGCCGTCATGACCGCCGGGATGTTCCTGCTGTCGCAGACCAGCGGTTCGATGCAGCTGTTCATCCTGTCCGGCGCCCTGGTCGGGCTGGGCCTCTCCGCCCTGCTCGGTGCGCCGATCCGCTACGTGACCCTGAACGAGACGACGGCGGCCGAGCGTTCCGCGGCCCAGGGGCTGGTGGCCACCTTCACCAGCATGGGTCAACTGGTCGGCGCTGCCGTCGTCGGTGCAGTGGCGGCTTCCGGAGCAACCGCTGCCGCCGGCCTGAACGCCGCCTTCGGCCTGGTGGGCGGGCTCGGCCTCGTGCTACTGGCTGCCGCCCTGCTGCTGAAGTCGCGGGCCGTGGAAGCCGCGCCGGCAACCGCCGGGACGGCGGCTCCGCATGCGTGAGCGCATCCTGGCGACGGCGACGACGATGTTCGTGCAGCGCGGCTACCAGGGCGTGGCCATGCGCGAGATCGCCGAGGCCTGCGGCATCACCAAGGCGGCCCTGTACTACCACTTCGCCGGCAAGTCCGACCTGCTGAACGCCATCTTCATCGGGTATCTGGCCGAGATCGCAGAGGTGGTGGCCAGCAGCGAACGGGCCGGGACGGGACGGGCCCGGCTGCGGTTCCTCGTCGAGCGGCTGTTCGAGCTGCCGCCCGGGCAGCGCGCGATCATGCGGCTGGCCATGCACGAGGTGGGCCAGCTGGAACCGCAGCAGCGGGCCGCCTTCGCCGCCGACTACCGGGCCCGGTTCATCGGACCCCTGCAGTCGATCATCGCCGACGGCGTGGCCACCGGCGAGTTCGCCCACAAGGACCCGGCCCTCGTGGTCTGGGTGCTGCTGGGGATGCTCTACCCCTTCTTCGCCCCGCCGGGGACCGCGGCGCCGGCCGGGCCGGACACGGTCGGCGACCTGCTGGACATCTTCTTCGACGGGCTGACCGCAGCCGGGTCCTGACGCGGGCCGGCCCGGCTAGGGTGCTGGCAAGCCATGGAGGGAGCAGCATGCGCACCGCAGGTCGGGGTGTTGCCGCAGCAGCGTGCGCGGTGCTGCTCACCGGGTGCGCCGCGGCCGGACCTCAGCTGCTGTCCCCCCAACCCGTCGACAGCGCGGCGTTCACCGGCGTTCTGGCCACCACGGCGCCGTCGGTTGCCAAGGTCTCCGGAACCTCCTGTGCCGGCTTCGGGCTGATCGGTTCTGCTTTCGTCGCGGGCGACCGGATGGTCCTCACCGCTGCCCACGTCGTGACCGGTGCGCGGACGATCGAGCTCAGCTTCCCGGGATTCCCGGTGCTGGCGGCGCAGGTGGTCGGCATCGACGCCGACGACGACACCGCCCTGCTCCGGGTGGTCGGCCGGCTGCCACCGGCCCTCAACCTCGAACCGGCCCCGGCGGCCGTCGGGGACCAGGTGGGCGTGGTCGGGTTCCCGATCGCCGACGCCGTTGCCCGGACGAGTGTCGCCAGGATCTCGGCGCTCGACGACCGGGCCAGCCTCGACGGTCACCAGCTTCACGACCTGACCGTCGTGGACGCGGAGGTTCCCGGCGGCAGCAGCGGTGGGCCGGTGGTCGACAGCGGCGGCCGGGTCAGGGCCATGGTCAGCGCCCAGATCGGTGGCCGCGGTGGCCGGGACAGCAGCGCCCGGGTGACCCTGGCGATCCCGGCGGAACGCCTGGCCGACCGGCTCCGGGACTGGGGCCGGCTGCCGGGCAGGGAACCCTGCTCCTGACCGGCAGCCCACCCGCTCCCGCCGCCCAACCCTCAGGTTGCCGGACCTGCGTTGGGGTCAGCGCTCGTCGTGGACGATGCGGCCGGCGACGATAGTGGTTGCCACGTGCAGGCCGCGGAGCCGGCGGGCGACCTCGGCGGGCTCACCGGGGGACAGCGGGTCGTCGTCGAGGAGCGCGAGGTCGGCCGGCTGGCCGGGCCGAACCGTGCCGAGACCACCGGTGCTGGCCGCGAGGGCCTCCGCGGCGGTGAGGGCGTGCTCGGGATACCAGGCTGCCGTCCCCGGATCGCCACGATGGACCGCAGCTGCCATCGCCAGCCACGGGTCGAGCGCTGCGACCGGGGCGTCCGAGCCGAGCGCCAGCCGGACGCCGGCATCGACAAGGCTGCGCAGCGGGAAGCTGCGGGCAGCCCGTTCCTCGCCCCAGATGGCTGCGGTGACGGCCCGGTCGTCCAGCAGGTGCGCTGGCTGCACGCTCGCCACCAGGTCCAGGGCTGCGAGCCGGCCGACGTCGGCCGGGCGCATCAGCTGGGCGTGCTCGACGCTTCCGCCGGCTCCGGTTGCGGCGAAGGCTTCGGCAGCCAGGGCCACGGCCGCGTCCCCGATGGCGTGCAGGGCGACCTCGAGGCCGGCCGCCCGTGCAGTGGCCAGCAGCCGGGCCAGCTCGTCGGCCGGTACGTTCTGCACCCCGTGGCCGCCGGTCGGGTAGGGCTCGCAGCAGTTGGCCGTCCGGGTGTTCAGCGACCCGTCGGAGATGATCTTCAGTGACCCCATGGTCAGCAACGGCTGGTCCGGATCCAGCAGCGAACCCGTGTGCAGGCCGGCGGCGAGGGCCGCCGGGAGGTCGACCGGATAGGTGGACGTGCGCACCCGCAGCGGGACCCGGGCAGCGGCGTAGCGGGCCGGCCAGACGGCGAACCCCGGCTCGAACTCGTAGTCGCAGACCCCGACCACGCCGAGCGCTGCAGCCGCCCGCAGGGCAGCGGCGTAGGCCCGGGGGCCCACCTGTTCGTCCTCGATGGCGAGGACGGCCGGCAGGACGGCGAACCAGTCCGCCTCGGTCAGCGGCCCGTCGGGGCGGGCGAGCCCGAGCAGCCGGAGGGCCGCGGAGTTGAGCCACCCGGCGTGCGCGTCCCCGCTCACCAGCACCACCGGGCGCTCGCCGGTGACGGCGTCGAGCGCCGCCACGGTCGGCTGCTCGGCCCAGGAGGCCGGACGGTAACCGCCGCCGACCAGCAGCCCGGTCCCACCGACCGCTCCGGCGGCGACCCGGGCGAGGGCCTCGGCGAGGCTGCCGGTGCCGGCCAGGTCGAGCCGGTGACCCTGCCGGGCCCACTGGCCGAGATGCACGTGGGCGTCCCAGAGGCCGGGGATCAGCCAGCGGCCGGACGCCGCCAGCAGGTCCTCGCCGGCAGCGACCTCGAGGCCGGTGCCGACCTCGACCACCCGGCCACCGGACAGCCGGACGTCGACCGGGTGCCTCGGCGCGGGGCGGTCGAGTGGTACCAGCCGGACCCCACGCAGCAGCATGCTCCGGCGATCAGTCGAGCAGGTCGTCCACCCGGGTGTAGGCCAGCCCGAAGGCGTCGGCCACCGCCGGGTAGGTGATCTGGCCGGCGTGGGTGTTCAGCCCGAGGGAAAGGGGACGGTTCTCCTTCAACGCGCGCTTCCAGCCCTTGTTGGCCAGCTGGACGGCGTAGGCAAGGGTCGCGTTGGTGAGTGCCCAGGTGGAGGTGTTCGGGACAGCGCCGGGCATGTTCGCGACGCAGTAGAAGACGGAGTCGTGAACCATGAAGGTCGGGTCGGCGTGGGTGGTCGGCCGGGAGTCCTCGAAGCAGCCGCCCTGGTCGATGGCGACGTCGACCAGCACCGAGCCCGGCTTCATCTCCGCGACCAGCTCGTTGGTGACCAGCTTTGGCGCCTTCGCGCCCGGGATCAGCACCGTGCCGATCACCATGTCCGCTGCCAGCACCTGCTCGCGGATGCTCAGCCGGGAGGACACGATCTGGTGCACCCGGTTGTCGTAGCGCCAGAAGGTGGTGCGCAGCTTGTCCAGGTCGGTGTCGAGGATGGTCACGTCTGCGCCCATGCCGAGTGCGACGTTGGCCGCGTTCTGGCCGGCGGTGCCGCCACCCAGGACGACGACCTTGGCGTTGGCCACGCCGCCGACGCAGCCCATCAGGACGCCGCGTCCGCCTTCGGCCTTCATCATGGCGTGCGCACCGACCTGCGGGGCGAGGCAGCCGGCCACCTCGGACATCGGGTAGAGCAGCGGCAGCAGGCCGGAGGGCAGCTGGACGGTCTCGTACGCGATCGCCGTTGTGCCGGCGTTCAGCAGGGCCTCGGTGCCGGCCTGGTCGGCGGCGAGGTGCAGGTAGGTGAACAGCAGCAGGTCGTCACGCAGGTAGCCGAACTCGTCGGCCACCGGCTCCTTCACCTTCAGCACCATCTCGCCGATCGCCCAGGTCTCCGCTGCGGTGGGCACGATCCGCGCGCCCTGCGCGACGTACTCCTCGTCGCTGATCGCAGAACCGACACCTGCCCCGGCCTGCACGTAGACCTCGTGGCCGTGGGCCACCAGTTCGGCCACTCCGACCGGGGTGATCGCCACCCGGTACTCGTGGTTCTTTACCTCGGACGGGACAGCGACGCGCATGGCGGTCCTCTCTGCTCAAACCGGCCATCCCCGGCCGGACGGCACAAGTGTCCTACAACCCGCAGGCGCCGCCCGCCAGCACCGTGATGGCGGAATCGGGGCCAGGACGTACTAGACTTCCCCCGAACGTGCTCCGGGGTCGGTGTAAGTCCGAACCGGCGGTTACAGTCCGCGACCCGGTCCTGATTGTTGGGATCGGTTGACCTGGTGGAATTCCGGGACCGACGGTGAAAGTCCGGATGGGAGGCAGCACGCGGTGTTCTTGGCGCACGCCCTTTTCGGGCAGTGCCGGAACACCCGTTCGCGCATCCCCTGACCGCCTCGGCGCCTGAGGCGGAGGTGTGATGAAACGCGAGGTGCTCGCCCCGGTACTGCTGGGGGTGTTGCTGCTGCTCGGCTGGCTGCTGACCGCCGGCCCGGGCTCGGTGCTGCTCCCCACGCCGATGGCCGTCGCCACCCGGCTAGTCACCGACCTCACGGATCCGGCCTACTGGGGCTACCTGTGGGTCACCCTCGCCGAGTCGCTCGGCGGTGCACTGCTCGGCACGGCCGTCGCCCTCCCGCTCGCCGTCCTGATCCACCGCTCGCCCTGGGCCGCCGCGGCCATCAACCCCTTCCTCGGCGCCACCCAGGCCATCCCCGCCATCGCGCTGGCCCCGCTGCTGGTGCTCTGGCTCGGGTACGGGATCTTCCCGGTGGTGGTGTTGTGTGCCCTGATCGTGTTCTTCCCGATCCTCATCTCGGCCGTGGTCGGGCTCCGGCACGTCGACAAGGACGTTGTGGACGCCGGCCGGATCGACGGCGCCGACAGTCTGGCGCTGCTCACCCAGGTCGAGCTGCCGATGGCGCTGCCCTCGGTGCTGGGCGGGGTCAGGAACGGGGTGACCCTTGCCGTCACCGGTGCCATCGTCGGCGAGATGGTCATGGGCGGCTCCGGGCTGGGCACCGTGCTCACCATCCAGCGCGAGTCGGTGGACACGGCCGGCATGTTCGCCACCATCGTCGTTCTCTGCGTCGGGGCCTCGGCAGCCTACGCGGCGATCCACCTGTGGGAGCGCCGCTCCCGCATCATCAACTCGCTCAACTGAAAGGCCTGAAGACAAGTGATTGACCGACGCCACCTCCTCGCCGGGGCGACAGCCGCCCTCGTGCTGGCAGCAACCGGCTGCGCAACGACCACAGCGCCGAGCGCCACCCCCGGCACGACGGCAGCACAGCCGTCCCCGACCATCGGCCTGACCTACATCCCGAACGTCCAGTTCAGCCCGTTCTACGTCGCCGAGACCGACGGCAGCTTCACAGCTGCCGGCGCGAAGCCGACCCTGCGCCACCACGGCGCCTCCGAGGGGTTGTTCACAGCCCTCGCAGCCGGGCAGGAGCAGTTCGTCGTCGCCGGCGGCGACGAGATGCTGCAGGCGCGCTCCGAGGATCTCGACCTGGTCGCTGTCTCCGCCTACTACCGCAGCTACCCGGTGGTCGTGATCGTGCCTGCCGACTCCGGCATCACCACCCTCGCCGGGCTGAAGGGGCACTCGGTCGGCATCCCGGGCAAGTACGGCGAGAACTGGTTCGGCCTGCAGGTGGCGCTGGCCTCCGCCGGGCTGACCGAGGCCGACGTCAAGGTGCAGGAGATCGGCTACACCCAGCAGGCTGCGCTGACCACGCGGAAGGTGGACGCCATCGTCGGGTTCAGCAACAACGAGGCCGTCCAGTTCGCGGAGGGCGGGTTCGCAACGCGCAGCCTGCCGATCGCGGACGGCCAGGTGCCACTGGTCGGGATCTGCCTGATCACGACGGCCGAGTACGCGAAGTCGAACCCCGAGGCGGTCAAGGCCGTTACGGCCGGCATGCTCGCCGGCATCAAGTCGGTCGTGACGGAGCCGGACCGGGCGCTGCAGGTGTCGGCCGACTACATCCCGGGGCTCTCCGCAGCAGCTGCCCAGCAGTCGGCCAGGGCCACCCTCGCCGCGACCGTGCCCCTGTGGACAACCGCGGACGGCGAGGTCGACGGCCGCCTGGACGCAGCCCAGTGGACGGCCATGGCCGACTTCATGGCTGCGCAGGGGCTCACGTCGGCGAGAGTGGATCCGACACCGGCGTTCTCGAACGACTACCTGGGCTGAAAGGGGTCGGTGAGCCGATAGCCTCTGGACAATCCTGCGACAATATGCGAGGAGCGAGGGAGGCTGATGAGCGAGCACGAGGTGCCGGGATGGGACGACTACTTCCTCACCATCGCCGCCGCCGTCGCCCGACGCGCCAAGTGCACCCGCAGACGGGTCGGCGCTGTGCTCGTGCTGGACAAGCGGATCATCGCCACCGGCTACAACGGTGCGGCCTCCGGCCGTCCCGACTGCCTGGAGGGCGCCTGCCCGCGCGGCCGGCTCGGCTATGACGAGATCCCGGGGCTCGGCGACTACGACCGCCCGGGTACGCCGGGCTTCTGCATCGCCATCCACGCAGAGGTGAACGCCCTGCTGTTCGCAACGAGGGACACCAAGGGCGCAACCGCCTACATCACCGATCCGCCGTGCCCGGGGTGCCGCAAGGCCCTCGCCGCAGCGGGGATCGTGCGCGCCGTGTGGCCGGAGGGCGAGCACGACGTGGACGGCCTGGTCGACTGGAGCGCTCCGGCGTGAACGCCAAGCCCAAGACTTCCCAGCTGTCCGCGTGGGTCGACCGTGGCGTTGCCCTGTTCTGCCTCGGGACCCTGATCCCGGCCGCGCTTGCCGCAACCGACCAGGTGGCCTACCTGGCGCCCTGGTGGATGCTGGTCGTCGGTGGCGGCATCGTCCTGGCCAGCATCGGCATGATGGTGGCCAGCTTCGTCGGCTGGCAGTTGCGCTCCTTCGCGCTGTCCTACGTGACCGTGGTCACCTTCGGCCTGATCACCTGGCCGGCTGCCTGGCCGGCGGACGTGGTCGCGACCAGCAGCCCCTGGCTGTGGATGTGCCTCGGGGTCGCAGCGATCTGCCTCGCCGTCACCACCGGCACCGGTTGGGGGTTCGCCTACGCGATCGCTTCCGGCCTGTTGTTCGCAGCCGTCCGGATGACGCCGTCGGGACAGAACGCCTCCCTGCTCGGCGCCTTCCAGGACATGATCGTGCTGGTGATGAACGCCTCCGTGGTGATCGTCGCACTGGGCGTGGTCAGCAACGCCTTCAAGCAGCTCGACGAGGCCGAGGCCGCCTCCCGCAAGGAGGCCACGGATGCTGCCATCGAGGAGGCGCTGCTCGACGAGCGGCACCGGCTCGACGGCATCGTCCACGACGAGGTGATGACCACCCTGGTGGCGGCAGCGCACAACCCGAACGACTCGCACGTCTCCCAGCAGGCCCAGCGGGCGGTGGAGCGGCTGGCCGAGGCCGAGGCCCCCACCGAGGCGAGGTTGCCGGTGACCGGCGACCAGCTCACCTGGCTGGTTACGGACGTTGTGGGTGCCCTGGTGCCGCAGGCACGGTTCACCTCGCAGGTCGAGGAGCTGGCTGTGCCCCAGCCGGTGGCCAGCACCATCGGCATGGTGGTCCGCGAAGTGGCCCTGAACGTGGCGAAGCACTCCGGCGCTGAGAACGTCGAGGTCCACCTGACCAGCCCGGAGCCGGGGGCCCTGGCGATCTCGGTGATCGACGACGGCGTCGGCTTCGTCCCGGCAGCCGTCCCCAAGCGCCGCCTCGGCCTGCAGGTCTCGGTGGTGTACCGGATGTGGGCCATCGGCGGCAAGGCCGAGATCCTGTCCTCCCCGGGCAAGGGGACGGTGGTGAACCTGAGCTGGGCGCCCGGCGAGCAGCCGGTTCCGGAGGCAGAACAGCCCAAGCGCCGTCGGTCCGGTCGGGTGCTGGCCGACATCCCCGACCTGACCCGCCCGCTGCTGGCGCAGCTGGTCTGGGTCCTGGTCGGGCTGCAGTTCCTGCTCGGCTGGACCAGCCTCGACCAGGTCACCACGATCTGGCCGGTGTTCGTCGCCCAGGCGCTCGCTGCCCTCGCGACCTGGTTCACGCTCAGTCGCAGCACCGAGAACCCCATGGACTTCAAGCTGGCCGTCGCAGTGGTCGTGCTCCTGATCGTCGTCACGGTGATCGTCCAGTCGGTGCTGCCCTACGGCCACTGGCCCGGCTATGCCACCTGGCACAGCAACGTGGTGATGGTGCTGCTGGTGACAGTGCTGGTGCGCGGCCAGGAGCGGGTCGCCTGGACCGGGGTCGGGCTGTTCGCAGTGATCTCGGCCATCTGGGCGGTGACCCACGGCATGGGCGTCGGCGACACCCTGCGGGCCGGCTTCGGGCCGTTCTCGTGGATGCTGGTCGCCCAGCTGCTGCAGAGCTGGCTGATCGACATGGGTGACCGGATGAACGCCTCCCGTCGGTCGTCGGCCGCCGCGAACAAGGCGATCGCCCAGAGCTTCTCCAAGCTGGTGCTGCGGGACGTCTGGCTCACCCAGCTGCGCGCGCAGGTCGGGCCGCTGCTGAACCGGATCGCCGACCCCGAGCACGACCTCACCGAGGAGGAGCGGGCCGCCTGCCTCGCGCAGGAGAGCCGGCTCCGGGACGCGATGCGGGCCGGCAACCTGGTCACGGAACTGACCTCGGACGCGATCGAGGTCGCCCGTGGCCGCGGCGTCGACGTGCGCCTCGTGGACAGCAGGGGCACCCGGTTGCCTGAGGACGTCCGGACGGCCCTCACCCGGCACCTCGGCCAGCTGCTCACCGACTCGAGCACCAAGCGCGTGGTGGCCAGGGCCGCCCCCGAGGGCTACGAGGACGTCGTCACGGTGCTGACCGTTCGCGACGATGGGAGCAGCGAATTGGTCGGCCTTGACGCCAGCGGACGAGTGAGTACCAGATAAGGTTGGACAACCATGATCACCACCGCAGTCATCGATGACCACGAGGCCATTCGCCTCGGCATGTCAGCAGCCCTCCAGAACCACCCCGGCCACCAGGTGACCCTGGTCGACGGGGCTGGCACCGTCCCGGAATTCCTGGAGCGGGGCGTGCAGGCCGATGTCGTCCTGCTCGACCTGCAACTGGATGACGGCTCCGATCCCCTCGACAATGCCGAGAGCCTGATCGACGCCGGCTACAAGGTCCTGGTCTACTCCATCGCGGACAACGTCCGCCTGCTGCGCCGGGCGCTGGCCGGCGGGGCTGCCGGCGTGTGCCGCAAGGCCGAACCCATCTCGGTGACGATCTCCTCGATCGAGGCGGTCGCAGAGGGCCAGGTCGTCATCAGCCAGGAGATCCTCGCAGCCATCGAGGGCGATGCTTCCTACGTCGCGGCCAACCTCGGCCCGCGCGAACGAGAGGTCCTCGCGCTGTACGCAGCCGGCTTCGAAGTGCCGGAGGTGGCCGGGCGCCTCACGATCACCGAGAACAGCGTCAAGGAGTACCTCAAGCGCATCCGGGTGAAGTACACCAACGTGAACCGGCCGGCCGCGAGCAAGCTGGACCTGTTCCGACGGGCCATCGAGGACGGCATCGTCCCGCCGGTGGAACCGCACCAGTAGGGAGTCCGGCTCCCGCGCAGACGCTCCCGAAACGACCAGACGCTCCCGGAATTCCGGGAGCGTCTGGTCGTTTCGGGAGCGTCTGGCTCAGTACCAGCCGTGCGACCGCTTGAAGCTCCACGCGCTGCAGGGGGTGCCGTACCGGTCGCTCACGTAGTCGAGGCCCCAGCGGATCTGGGTTACCGGGTTGGTGCGCCAGTCGGCACCGAAGGCGGCCATCCTCTTGCCGGGCAGGGCCTGCGGAATGCCGTAGGCGGAGGAGTGCGGGTTGTCGGCCGTGGCGATCCACCGGCTCTCGCGCATGATGATCGAGTCGTAGCAGCTGAACTGCTGCTCGTCCCAGCCGTACTTGTTCAGCATCATCTGGCGGGCGATCTCGCGCGGGTCGGTCACGGACGGCTCGTAGCCGAGCTCCTGCACCCGCTGCTCGTACAACGCCTTGATGTTGGCGTTCGTGACCTCGATCGCCACCGTCTGCTTGCTGAGCAGGGCGTTCCGGTAGGCGGCCAGGTCCGCGGCATCGCTGCCGCCGGACCCGAAGGTGGAAAGGGGCGCTGCCGCAGCCAGGGTCAGGTCGCCGGCCGGCAGGACGGGGCTGAGGGCGATCAGGGCGCCGAGGACGGCGAGCCCTGCTCGCATCCCCCGCCGCTTCGCCACGGGTGCAGCATACATAAGAAGGCTCTCAGGGAAAACTCAGGTTCAGAATGCGTTGTTCGGGACCTCGCCGGCCGTGGCGCGGCCGCTGGTTAGGGTGGGGGAATGCGACTGCGCCTGCTCAGCGGCACCGACCTGGTCGAGGGCCTGGCTGAGGCGCTCGCCGGGGGCCGCCCGGTCGCCCCGGCACCGGAGCCGAGGCTCTCGGCAGCCCTGCGCGTCGAGGAGCCGGTGACCGAACCGGACGCGGCGGCGGTCGTGACCACTTCCGGGTCCACCGGTGAGCCGAAGGCCGTTGTGCTCAGCGCTTCGGCGATCCGGTTCGCCGCCGGCGCCACCCACGACCGGCTGGGCGGTCCGGGCGACTGGGTCTGCGCCCTGCCGACCCAGCACGTCGCCGGGCTGATGACGATCGCAAGGGCTGTGGTGGCCGGGACCAGGGTGCTGTTCGCCCGCGGTGACCTGGCCGACCTCCCGCCGGTCGCCGGTCGCAGCTACCTCTCCCTGGTCGCTGCCCAGCTCGACCGCGCCCTGGACGACCCGGGAACCACCGCCCGGCTCCGCGACCACGCCGCCGTCCTCGTCGGGGGTGGCGCCCTGCCCGCCGGGCTGCGCGCCCGGGCCGAACGGGCCGGGGTGAGGCTGGTTGCCACCTACGGCATGAGCGAGACCTGCGGCGGCTGCGTCTATGACGGCCAGCCACTGGCCGGCGTCCGGGTCGAGCTGGACGACGGCCGGATCAGCCTCGGGGGGCCGATGGCGTTCTCCGGCTACCGGCTCCGCCCCGACCTCACCGCAGAGGTCCTGGCCGGCGACCTCGTCCGCACCCGGGACCGTGGGCGCTGGGCGGGTGGGCGGTTGGAGGTACTCGGCCGGCTCGACGACGTGGTGATCTCCGGTGGCGAGAACGTCGACCTCGGCGCAGCGCAGCTGGCCAGCGACCGGGAGTTCGGCCCGGCGGCCGTGGTGCTGCTGGCCGTGCCCGACCAGCGCTGGGGTTCGCGGATCGTGGCCGTGACCACCCTGCCCCTCACCCTCGCCGAGGTCCGGAAGCGGCTTGAGCCCGTCCTCGGCCGCGCCGCAACCCCGAAGGAATTGCGGCGGGTGGCGGATCTGGCGTACACATCCATTGGCAAGATCGACCGGACGGCACTACAGCGGTCCTGGGCAGGGAAGGGCGGGCATGGCGAAGCTGGCTGAATGGGTCGAGGGGGCCCGTCCGCGCACCCTGCCCGCAGCTCTCGCCCCGGTCCTTGCCGGGAGCGCCGTCGCCTGGTTCGAGGACGGGTTCCGGCCGCTACTCGCCGGGCTGGCCCTCGTCGTGGCGCTGGCCCTGCAGGTCGGGGTCAACTACGCCAACGACTACTCCGACGGGATCCGCGGCACCGACGCCGTCCGGGTCGGCCCGCTGCGGCTGGTCGGCTCGGGAGTCGCCTTCCCGAACCACGTCCGCGCCGCGGCCTTCGGCAGCTTCGCCCTGGCTGCCGTCGCCGGCCTTGCGATCGTCGTGCTGACCGGCCACTGGTGGCTGCTGGCCGTCGGAGCCGCAGCCATCGCTTCGGCCTGGTACTACACCGGGGGCAGGAAGCCCTACGGCTACCTGGGGTTGGGGGAGCTGTTCGTCTTCATCTTCTTCGGGCTGGTCGCTGTCAGCGGGACCGTCTACATCCAGCTCGGCCGGGTCACGGACGCGACCTGGTGGACGGCGATCGCCATCGGCGCCCTGGCCTGCGCCATCCTGGTCGCGAACAACCTCAGGGACCTGGACGGGGACCTGTCAGCCGGCAAGCGGACGCTCGCCACCAGGCTCGGGGACACCGGCACCCGCCGGTTCTTCCTCGGCCTGTTGCTGGTGGCAGCGGTCGGGGTCTTCGGGGTGGCTGCCACCAGTTCGTGGTGGGCCCTGCTCGGCTGGTTCATGCTGGTGGCCCTGATCGGCCCGATCCGGGAGGTGGCCCGCGGGGTCGCCGGTCGCGACCTGATCCCGGTGCTGAAGCAGACCGGGTTGGCCGAACTGGCCTGCGCCGCCGGGCTGTTCGTCGGGCTCCTGATCGCCCGCTGAGTGATGCCGATGGAGTCGGTCGCCTACTCGCTGCCCCTGCGCAACCGGTTCCGGGGCATCACGGTGCGCGAGGGCCTGCTGGTGCGCGGTTCGGTCGGCTGGGCGGAGTGGAGCCCGTTCGCCGAGTACGCCCGGCCGGAGATCGACGCCTGGTGGCAGGCGACCCGGGAGGCTGCGGAGCTGGGCTTCCCCGAGCCGGTCCGGGACCGGGTCCCGGTGAATGTCACGGTGCCGGCCGTCGGGCCGGAGGTCGCGCACCGGCTGGTCTCCGGCTCCGGTTGCCGGACGGCCAAGGTGAAGGTGGCCGAGCCCGGCCAGTCGTTCGGGGATGACCTCGCCCGGGTCGAGGCGGTCCGCGACGCCCTCGGTGCCGACGGCCGCATCCGGGTGGACGCCAACGGCGCCTGGGACGTCGACACAGCCCTGGCCAACCTCAAGCTACTGGCGCGGCTGGGCCTCGAGTACGCCGAGCAGCCCTGCGCCGGTGTCCGCGAGCTGGCCGAGCTGCGGCGACGGCTCGCCCGGGCCGGGGTGGACGTGCTGATCGCAGCCGATGAGAGCATCCGGCGCTCGGGTGACCCCGAGCGGGTGGTGGCAGAGCAGGCCGCCGACATCGCCGTGCTGAAGGTCCAGCCGCTCGGCGGCGTCCGCCGTTGCCTGGAACTGGCCGAACGGCTCGGGCTGCCGGTGGTCGTGTCCTCCGCGCTGGAGAGCTCGGTCGGTCTCGCCGCCGGGGTGGCGCTGGCGGCGGCCCTGCCGGAACTGCCCTATGCCTGCGGGCTGAACACGGCAACGATGTTCACCACGGACGTGACGGCTGCGCCGCTGGTGGCAGTGGACGGCGAGATCGCAGTGCGACCGGTGACGGTGGACCACAATGGCGACTGGCCGGCCGCTGCCGCGACGACAGCGGCCTGGCAGGCCCGGCTCGCCCCGGTGGCTGCAGGAGAGGAGGACCGGTGACCGCTTCGCTGGCGTGCGCCGAGGCCGTGATCGGCCAGCTGCTCGCCCAGGGGGTGACCGACCTCGTGCTCGCCCCCGGGTCGCGCAGCGCACCCCTCGCGCTGACGGCGGCAGCGGCCGCCCGTTCCGGCCGGGTGCGACTTCACGTCCGGGTCGACGAGCGCGCGGCCGGCTTCCTCGCCCTCGGCCTGGCCAAGGCGACCGGGCGCTGCGTCCCGGTCGTGACGACTTCCGGCACGGCTGTCGGCAACCTGTTGCCGGCCGTGATGGAGGCCCATCACAGCGGCGTCCCGCTGTTGGTGGTCTCCGCGGACCGCCCGGCGGCACTGGTCGGTGCCGGCGCGAACCAGACCACCGACCAGACGGTCGTGCTGGCCGGCTTCCTGCGCCACCTGGCCCGGGTGAGTTCCGCTGCGCCGGCCGCCTCGTGGCCGGCGCAGGCCGCCCGCGCGGTGGCGCGGGCAACCGGCGCCCTGTCCGGTGACCCGGGGCCGGCCCAACTGAACGTCGAACTGGCTGAGCCGCTGGTTCCGGCCGACGGCCCGGTCGGTGGGCCGGCCGACCTGGCACCCCTGCGCTTCGGGAGCCTCGGTCGGCCGGAGCTGGTGGCCCTCCCCGGCACCCCGGCGACCCTCGTGGTCTGCGGTGATGCCGGCCCGGCTGTCGGTCGGGCAGCCGTGGAGCTGGCCGTTTCCGCCCGGCTGCCGCTGCTGGCGGAACCGTCCAGCAATGCCAGGTCCGGCGCCAACGCCCTGGCCACCGGACGGCTGTTGCTCGCCGGGAGCCTTGGCGCGGGCATCGAACGGGTGATCGTGTTCGGCCGGCCCAACCTCTCCCGGCCGGTGACAGCCCTGCTGTCGCGGCCCGACGTCGAGGTGGTCGTGGTCACAGCCACCCCGGACTTCGTCGACCCCGGCCACCGCGCCGGTCTGGTGGCCGGTGCGGTGGCGGTGGAACCGGGCCCGGGGGAGTGGCTGGCCGCCTGGCAGCAGGCCGACCGGGAGCGCCTGGCCGACCTCGACCGGCTGCTGGCGGACCCGGGGCAGTTGACCGGTCCGGAGCTTGCCCGGCTGGTGGTGGCTGCCGTCCCTGCCGGCCAGGTGCTCTGCCTCGGCAACTCGAACCCGATCCGGGACGCCGACCTCGCACCGGTGCGCGCCGACCCGGTGCCGGTGTTCGCGAACCGCGGCCTCTCCGGCATCGACGGCACGATCTCCACCGCGATCGGGGTCGCCCTCGGTTCCGGGGTCCCGGCCACCCTGCTGTGTGGCGACCTGGCCTTCTGCCACGACGCCGGCGCCCTTGCGATCGGGCCGGGCGAGCCGCGTCCGGACCTTCGGGTTGTGGTCGCCGACGACGGCGGGGGCAGCATCTTCGCCACCCTCGAGTACGGTCAGCCGCGCTTCGCTGCTGACTTCGAACGTGTCTTCGCCACCCCAACCGGCCTCGACCCGGCGGCCGTCGCCGCCGGCTACGGCGTCGCGTCGCGTCGGGTGACCACCCGGGAAGAGGTCGGTGCTGCGCTGGCCGAGCCGGTGACCGGGCTTGAGGTGCTGGTTGTCGGGATCGACCGGGCCGGGAGGGCGGAGCAGGCCAGGCGGATCGCCACGGGTCCAGGCAGGGGTTGACCGAGGTCACCGCCGGACGTCAGGAGCCCTTGGCCGGGCCGCCCAGCTGCACCCTCAGTTGGCGTAGCCCGTGATGTCGAAGGCGTACCGGTCGCACCGGTAGCTGTGTTCCCCCAGCTCGACCGGGTTGCCGGCCGAGTCGTAGGCGCGTCGGCTCATGGTGAGCACCGGGTCGGTCCGGTCCAGTAGCAGCAGCTTCCGCTCGCCGGGAACTGCCGGTCGTGCCCCGATCGTCTGGTGGGCGACGGCCGGGATCAGGCCGCGTCGGCGGAGCAGGCCGTAGAGGCCCTGGGTGGCCAGGTCGTCGCGGTCGAGATCGGCGAGGTTGGGTGGCAGCCAGTTGCGCAGGATCGCCACGGGCCCTTCCCGAACCGAGCGCAACCGCTCGAGGTAGACCAGCCTGGCCTCCGGGTCGAGGCCGAGGACCTCGGCCGCCCTGGCGTCGACCAGGTCGCTGCGGAACTCCAGCACTTCAGTGACCGGATCACGCCCGCTGTTGCGCAGGTCGTCGTAGAGGCTGGTCAGTTCGTTGTGGCGATGGATCACCTCATTGGCCACAGTGGTCCCGATCCCGCGACGGCGGACCAGCAGTCCTCGAGCCACCAGCTCGACGATCGCCCGGCGGACGGTCGGGCGGGACAGCTCGAGCCGATCGGCGAGGGACAGCTCGTTCTCGAAGGCGTCCCCCGGCTTCAGCACTCCGGTGTCGATGGAGGCGGCCAGTTGCTCGGCAAGCTGGTGGTACAGCGGAACCGGGCTGTTGCGGTCGATGCTCACCTGGATCTGCTTGGCCATGCGCGCACATTAGCCCAAGGCAGGTTGCCGGGACAGGGTAAACGCCGATTGCCTGCATCAGCTGATGTCCTTACAAATTCCGGATGCCTCCGGGTGGGTCAGGACTGGCCCAGCACCTGCTTCACCTCGTCGCTGTCGATGTTCCCGGCCGTCACCCACACCGACTCGGAGACGACGTCCTTCGCTGCCGGCAAGCTACCCTTCGCGGCTTCCACCAGGAGCTCCACCGTCTGGTAGCCGATGCCGTAGGGGTTCTGCGTCACGATGCCGGCGATCTGGCCTTCCCGCACCAGGGTGAGCACGTCCGGCGAGGCGTCGACGCCGACGACCTTCGTGGCCAGGCCCTTGGCCTTGACCTCGTCCGCGATCGCGATGGTGGAGTCGTCGTCCGTGCCGAAGAAGCCGGCCAGGTCGGGATGCGCCTGCAGGATCCCCTGGGCCTTGTCGCGCGACTTGGCGGGGTCCGACTCGCCGTTCTGGATGTCGACGATCCTCAGCCCCGGGGCATTGGTCGCCAGCCAGTCCTTGAAGCCGTCCCGGCGCGCTGCGGCGGTGCCGACCTCACCGTTGGTGATGACGGCGATGTCGCCGCCGGCCCCGATCAGCTTCGAGAGCTGCTCTGCGGCCTGGGCCCCGATTCCGGCGTTGTCTGAGGCCACTGTGGCGATCGGGACGTCGGAGTCGTTGACCGGGGTGTCGAAGGCGACCACCGGGATGCCGGCGGTCCGCGCCGCTTCCAGGATGGCCGGGGCGCCGTCCTGGGCGCCGTCCTGTGGCGCGAACCCGATGCCGGCCGGCTTGTCGTTGACCGCTGACTGCAGCTGGTTGAGCTGCTTGTCACCCTCGCTCTCGGTGTCGGGACCGTTGAACGTCACCTCGACGCCGAGGTCCCTGCCGGCCGCCAGCGCGCCGTCCTTGACCATCGTCCAGTAGTCGGAGGCATTCGCCTTGGCGATGAGCGAGACCCTCGGCGAGCCGCTGCCGGAGCCGGGCGCCCCGCTGGTGCCGGGGCCACCGGAGCCACAGGCCGACAAGGTGGCCACAAGGGTTGCTGCGGCCAGGCCGAAGAGGAGGGACTTTACGGACATGCGTTCTCGATTCTTTCTGATCTGCTTGCTGGAAGCCGGAAGGGATGGACCCGGACGGCACGTGGTCGGGCTCACTCCTCCTTGCCGCCACGCCTGAGGATGTCGACGAAGACCGCAACGAGGACAACGACGCCGAGGACCACCTTCTGCCACTGGTCCTGCACGCCCATCACCGTCAGGCCGTTGAAGATCGTCTGGATGGTGACCGCGCCGATCACCGCCCCGAAGATCGAGGCCCGGCCGCCCCGCAGCGAGGTACCCCCGATCACCGCCGCCGCGATCGCGTACATCTCGTACCCCTGGCCCAGGGTGGGCTGGGCCGCGGAGAGCCTGGAGGACATGAGGATGCCGGAGATGCCGGTGAAGATGCCGCAGATGATGTAGGCGAGGACTTCCCAGCGGGGGGTGTTGACGCCCGAGATCCGGGTGGCCTCCTTGTTGGAGCCGATCGCGAGGGCGTAGCGGCCGACAGCGGTCTTGTTCATCGCGACACCGGCGACGATCGCGAGGAGCACGAGGATGATCACGCCGTTGGGCACGCCCGGCACGACCTGGCCGATGGCGATGCTGTCGTAGCCGTCCACGCTCCGCAGCGATACGGTCCTCCCGCCGGCCATCACCAGCGCCGCTCCCCAGCAGACCATCATCATCGCCAGCGTTGCGATCATCGGCTGCATCTTCACCCGGGCGACCAGGGTCCCGTTGACCAGGCCGAGCAGGGCGCCGGCAGCGATCCCGCCGATCACCCCGACCCAGATCGGCAGGGCGAGGCCATCCCTGGAGATCAGCACAGCAGCGAACACCGAGGTGGCAGCCATGCCGAGGCCGGGGGTCAGGTCGATACCCCCGGTGGCGATGACGAACGACAACCCGAGCGCCTGGACCCCCGTCACCACGGAGGCCAGCAGGAGCGAGGAGATGTTCGACCAGGTGGCGAAGCTCGGTCGCATGAACGTGAAGAAGCCGAAGAGGATGACCACGACCAGCAGCACCATCCCCTGCTGGAGGAAGACCTTGTACCGGTCCGGGATCCGCCAGCGGTCGGCGGTGGTCGGGTCGTTCGTGGTGACACTCATCCTGCTCACGCCTCCACGGGGGTAGCGACCGGGTCGAATTGGGTGGCCAGCTCGAGGATCTTCGCCTGCGAGGCCGCAGCGTTGTCCAGGGTGCCGGTGATGCGGCCGGCGCACATGACGACGATCCGGTCGGACATCCGAAGGATCTCCTCCTGCTCGGAGGAGATCATGATGATGGACTTGCCGGCCCTGGTCAGGCGCCTGAACAGGTCATAGATCTCCTGCTTGGCCCCGACGTCGATTCCCCGGGTGGGTTCGTCGAAGATCAGGATGTCGCAGTCGCGTTGCAGCCACTTCGCCAGGACCACCTTCTGCTGGTTCCCACCGGAGAGGTTGCGCACCAGCTCGCCGACCGAGGGCGCCTTCGTCCGGAGCGTCCGCACCCAGCGCTCTGCCGCCGTTCGCATGGCCCCGTCCTGGAGCAGGCCGTACCTGCTGAACTCCGGGATGGACGCCAGCACAGTGTTGGCGGCGATGTCCTGGCCGAGGATCAGCCCGTAGCGCTTGCGATCCTCGGAGAGGTAGCCGATGCCCTTTCGGACCGCGTCGCCGGGGTGCGCGATGTGCACCGGCCTGCCGTCGATCCTCACGGTGCCGGCGGTCTTCGGGTCGGCACCGATGAGGGCCCGGGCGGTCTCGGTGCGTCCGGCGCCGAGCAGGCCGGCGAAGCCGAGGATCTCGCCCTTCTGCAGGGTGAAGCTGACGTCCCTGAGCAGGCCCGCGGTGCACAGGCCGGTCACTTCGAGCACCGGCGTCGACGGTGCCCTCGGGCCGGGGCGCAGATCCACGGCGACCTCGCGGCCGACCATCTGCTGGATGATCTCGTGGATGGTGACGGCTGCGGTCGGCGTGGTGCCGACGACCTCGCCGTCCCGGAGCACCGTGACGATGGATGCGATCCGCTTGATCTCCTCCATCCGGTGGGAGATGTAGACGACCGCGGTCCCGGGGGTGACGAAGTTCTCGATGATCCGGAAGAGGGTGCTCACCTCGGCGTCGGTCAGCGCAGCGGTCGGTTCGTCCATGATCAGCACAGCTGAGTTGAACGAAAGGGCCTTGGCGATCTCGACCATCTGCTGCTGGGCCACGGTGAGCCGGCCGACCGGCGCCTTCGGGTCGATGGCTACCCCGAGACGGTCGAGCAGCCGGGCCGCCTGCCGGTTCAGTGCCCGGTCGTCGTGGAGGACGCCACCTGGCAGCTTCGGCTCGCGTCCGAGGAAGATGTTCTGGGCCACCGTGAGGTGGTTCATCAGGTGGAACTCCTGGTGGATGACGCTGATGCCGGCCCGGCTGGCTGCCAGCGGGTTGGGCAGGTTGATCGGCTTCCCGCGCAGCAGCACCTCGCCGCCATCCGGCTGGTTGAGGCCGGCGAAGACCTTCATCAACGTCGACTTGCCGGCGCCGTTCTCCCCGACCAGGGCGTGCACCTCCCCGCCTCGGAGCGTGAAGTCGACCCGGTGCAGCGCCCGGACCCCCGGAAAGACCTTGCTCACGCCCCGGGCTTCCAGCAGCACGGCACCGGGCGCCGGGGAAGGCCGACCAGAAGCCGGCGCTCCGGTGGTCGTCATCCCAGCCTCCTCGATTGCCTGGTCGCCCGGCGGGGATACGGGCGGGCCGGTCGGACCGGTGCCCTGCCGCTTGTCCTGTGCGGCGGGCCCCAGACCGGTCCAGCCTACGGAAGTCCGGACGGCTGCAACCGAGCCTGGATTTGTCAAGACAATGCAACTGGCCGGGTGTGCTGGTTATTCCGCTGGCTCAGGTCTGCTCGCGCAGCCAGCGCCGCAACCGCCAGGTGGCTCGGACGTCGTCCTCGTTGTACTCCAGCACCCGCACCCGGGCCTGCTCGCGCGCCTCCGCGGACGGGCCGCGCACGGCCTCCTCGAACCAGCGCATGCTGTTCAGGCCACCGGGATCGTCGTCGCGCCAGTGGAAGCCGGCGCCGCTGGAGGCGACCACCTTGAGGCCGAGGCCGTTGGTGCCGAAGAAGTGCTGGCGGACGGTGGGGAAGAGGTCGACGAAATGCTGCCTGGCGAAGCCCATCGCCCAGGCCAGGGTCGGTTCACCCCTGGCCGCCAGCCGGCCCAGCCGGACCATCTCGTAGTCGGAGTAGTGGTAGACGAGGGCTTCGGTGCCGGCCACCGTCTCGCGCAGCCACGTCATCGCTGCCACGGCCAGGTCGCGCTCCCCGTCCTCGTCGAGCTCGCTGAAGCTGCTGAACTCGTGGTAGGTGCCACCGCCGGAGGCGTCGGCGACCCAGAAGCCCCACAGGTAGACGCGGTCCTCCCGCGAGGTCTCCACGTCGATGTCGATCTCGAGGGCTGCTCCCGGCAACTCGATCGGCCCGGTGCTGGTGCGCTCCAGCTCGACCCCGTCCAGCAGCAGCTGCGAGCGGCGCTGAGCGAGCCGGAGCCGCTCCTCTGCACCGGATCGGTGCGTGACGCGCGGCAGGTAGGCGGGCAGGAGGAGGTCGAGTTCGGTCCTGGCCAGCTCGCTGACCGTAGTCACCCCGGACTCGCGGAGCACGGCGATCTCGTGGCCGTCCAGCGGTGACTTGCTGATCCGCAGGCTGAGGTCGTCGTCGTCGAGCTGCGCCCGGCAGGTGGCCCACCAGTGGCAGTAGCCGCACTCGTAGCTGACGATCGGGCGCAGCAGCGGGGGATCGCCGGGGTCGGCAGCGCCAGCGCGTTCGGCCAGCAGCACCCGGGTGGCGAAGTCGTGGTCGTAACGGTCGAGCGCGCTCACCTGTTGCTGGTCGCCGGTCTGCTCCGGGGCCGGCGGGACGGCCGGCTGGGTGAGGTCGAGCCAGGTCGCCACGAGGCCGCGCTCACCGACCTCGTCGTTGCCGATCACCAGGGCCTGCGGGCCGGAAGCCGCCTGCTGCCCGAGGGCGCCCAGCAGCCGCCAGAGGTGGGCCAGCTGGAGCGAGTTGGCCCAGCGCCAGTGCCAGCGGTAGCGCCACCCGGAGGCCGAAAGCCGGGTGGGCAGGTCGGCCAGCTCGGAATAGGTGACCGGCTGGTCGTCCTTGCGGACCTCGACCAGCCGCTGGTACTTGACCAGGCCGGGGAAGTAGCCGCCGGCTGGATCCCGGACCAGCAGGTCGGCCCGGCCGGCGCGATGCTGGGCCCAGTCCCGGGGAAGCAGCGCACCGAGGATCACCCCGGTGCCGGCAGCCATGGCGGCGAGGCAGGCGGCCTCCTGCTCCTCGCTCGGCTGGCCGGCCAGCCCCCGGAGGTCGGCAACGGTTGCCGAACCGGTGAGGACCCGCTCGAAGGCTGCCGCGACGAACTCGGCACTCCCCGGCAGCCGCCCGGTGCCGTTGGCCACCTCGGGACGTTCCATGCCTGGGTGGAAGGCGTTGTGGGTCTTCAGCGCGCAGCTGCGGGCGGCGTAGGCGTCAAGGGTGAACATCAGGCGTGGGCTCGGTGCAGCGCCACCACTCCACCGGAGAGGTTCTTCCAGCCGACGCCGCGCCAGCCGGCTGCGCACATGAGGTCGGCAAGGGCGCGCTGGTCGGGCCAGGCGAGGATCGACTCGGCCAGGTACTCGTAGGCGACCGGGTTGGACGCCGTCGCGCCGGCGATCCTCGGCAGCGCCCCGAGCAGGTAGTTGCGGTAGGTGTCGCGGAACGGCTTCCAGGTCGGCGTGGAGAACTCGCAGATCACGATCCGCCCACCCGGACGCGTCACCCGGCGCAACTCGGACAGGGCGGTCGGCACGTCCTCGACGTTGCGCAGCCCGAAGCTGATGGTCACGGCGTCGAAGACCCCGTCGGCGAACGGCAGGGCGAGGGCGTCCGCGTTGACGAAGGCCAGATCCGGCTGGCGTTCCTTGCCGACGGTCAGCATGCCGGCGGAGAGGTCGGCCGGGACGACCAGGGCTCCGGCGTCGGCGAACGGCCGACTCGAGGTGCCGGTGCCGGCTGCCAAGTCGAGGATGCGCTGGCCCGGCCGTGGGGCGACAGCGGCCACCGTCTCGGAACGCCACCTGCGGTCCTGGCCGAGGGAGAGGATGTCGTTCACCAGGTCGTACCTGGGCGCAACCCGGTCGAACATGGCGGCCACCTCGGCCCGTCTCCGCGCCAGGGTCGCCCGGGCTTCGCTAGCTGCTCGCACGGCACTAGCCTGCCACGAAGCTCCGACACCACCCGCCATCCTCGCGCCCCGGAGACGTCCGGGCCCTTCCCGCTACCCCTCGGCGGCGCCCTCGCTACCCGTCGGTGCGCCTCGCTACCGGTGTACCGGTAGCGTCCCCGCGGAACGGTAGCGACGCGGAAAGGGTCGGACGGGGGCGCGTGGCGCGCGGAGCTTTTCGGATGGGGGAGAATCGAGCCCATGGCGCGAAAGACCCCGGTACTCAAGGTCACCAATCTTCGGAAGGCCTTCGGGCCGGTGGTGATCGTCGAAGGCTTCAACCTGGAGGTGGCTGCCGGTGAGGCGGTGGCCCTCACCGGACGCAACGGCGCGGGCAAGTCCACCGTGCTGCGCTGCCTGATCGGTGCCGAGCGCCCGGATGACGGCACCGTGGAGGTCAACGGCACCCCGGTCAGCGAGACCAACCCGCAGATCCGGCGCGACGTGGCGACCGTGATCGACGACCTGGACTTCTTCCCCGACCTCAGCGTCGTCGAGCACCTCGACCTGCTGGCCCGCGCCCACGGCATCATGGACGCGGACGAGGCGGTCGACGAGGTGCTGCACGAGGTGCAACTGGTTCCCCAGTCCGGGCAGCTGCCCGGCACCCTCTCCTCCGGCCAGCGCCGCCGGCTGGCCCTGGCCACGGCCTTCGTCCGGCCGCGGAAGCTGCTGATCCTCGACGAGCCGGAACAGCGCCTCGACACCGAGGGCGTGGAGTGGCTCGCCGCCCGGCTGGTCGCCGAGCGCCAGCGCGGCCTCGCGATCGTGATGGCCAGCCATGAGCCGGCGCTGGTCCAGAAGGTGGCCACCCGCGTGGTCCGGCTGGGTGAGCGCGCAGAGGTCCTCGCAGATGAGTAAGAAGTCCCGCAAGCTGATCAGGTCGGCACCTGCGGCCAACGACCCGGCGCCCGTTGCCGGCCCACCGGTCGTCGAGCCGGTCACGGAGCCCGAGCACGCCTTCTTCTTCCTCTCCGATGCCGAGACGCTGCCCGTCGACGAGCGCGAACTCCATGCGGAGATGAAGCTGTGGCGCCACGGCCGCGCCACCCGGAGCCTCGGCCAGGTGCTCCAGGACTCCTACGTGATGCTGTTCAGCGTCGTGATGATCGGGGCGATGCTCGTCTCGGTCGTGCTGCGGGCGCAGGCCGGAATGGCCGGCTGCAACACCGAGGCCTGCGCGTCCGGGCGGCTGCTGCTGCCCTCGGCGATGGTGCTGGCCTGCTACTCCCTTGCCCTCGGCCTGGCGGCGCTGTTCGGCCCGGTGCTGGCCTCGGCAGCCGAAGGCTTCTGGCTGATGGACGCCCCGATCAGCCGGCGGCGCCTGCTCCGCGGCCGGCTGGTGGTGCCGCTGGTCGCCGCCTTCGGCGTCGGCACCGTCGCGACAGCGCTGGTCAGTGCCCTCTCCGGGCTCTCCTGGCTGCAGGTGGTGGCCTGGAGCGCTGCCGCCGGGCTCGGCAGCGCCATGCTGGTCACGCTCGCAGCCACCGAACAGCCGCTGGAGCGGACCCGGATCGTCAAGACCCTGCAGTCGGTGTTCGCCGGCGGGGCGCTGCTGCTGCTGGTCGCGGTGATCGCCGTCGGCGCCGGCTGGCTGCCGGTCTCGTTCGTCGCAGCCGCCGGCGGCGCCACCTGGCTGCTGGTCGGGATGGCGGCGGTGGCCGTGGTGGCGATGGTCCTGCTGCTCCGGGTGGCGATCTCCAGGCTGGAGCAGATCCGGCGGGCGCGGCTGCTGTCCGGCGGTTCGCTGGTCAGCGGCATGCAGGGCGCCATGTTCGCCCTCGACTTCGGCCTGATCCGCGACATCCTGGTGGAGCGGAAGATGGTGGCGAAGGGCCACGTGAAGCCGACGAGGGGACGCGGCCTCGGCCTTGCCGCCCTGATCTGGCGGGACGCCGAGCGCCTTAAGCGCAACCCGGCCGCATTCCTCGGGCTCGCCGCGAGCCTGTTCGTGCCCTACGCCGCGGACGCCCTGCGGGTGGTGCAGCTGAACCCGCTGGTCAGCGGGCTAGCCCTGGTGGCGGGGCTGGTGCCGTTCCTCGGCAGCCTGCGGGTGCTCTCGCGTACCGGCGGCCTGGCGCGGTCGTTCCCGTTCAAGACCGCGCAGCTGCGGACGGCTTCGATGGCCGTGCCGGCCGTGCTCGCCCTGCTGTGGGGCCTGGCTGCTTCGCCGGCCTTCATCGGCATCGCCCGCACCGGTGCCGACCGGAGCGTGATCGACGGTGTGGTGGCAGCCCTGGTGACAGCTGTCGCCGGCCTGCTCGGCGCGGTCCGCTGGACGACGGCGAAGAAGGTGGACTTCGGCACCCCGATGATGGCCACCGAGTCCGGCGCGATGCCGCCGACCCTGCTGTTCAACCTGTTCCGCGGTCTCGACATGGTGGCGCTGGTCACGGCCCCGCTGATCCTGCAGGCACCGGCCTACTGGTCGCTGGCGATCGCCCTCGTGGTCTTCGTTGCGCTGCGGGGGAGCTTCAACCCGGACGAGCTCCGGGCCGAGCAGGAGGCTGCCAAGCGTGAGCTGGCCGCGTCCAAGCAGGAACGGACCGACAAGCTGAAGATCCCGCGCCCCTCGCGGTAGCAGGCGCTGGGAGGGTGGCGGTCAGAGCTGGGCCGCCACTTCGCCGAGGGTGGCCACCACCAGGTGCGCCTCGGCCAGGTCCGCCGCTGTGAAGGTGCCGCTGATGGCCACCACCCGGCCGACGCCGGCTGCCAGCGCCGACGTCACCCCTGCCGGTGCGTCCTCGACCGCGACGCAGCCGGCCGCCGCCACCTGCAGCCGGGCACACGCCAGCCGGTAGGGCTCGGGGTGGGGCTTGCCGTTGGTCACGTCGTCCCGGGTGACCACGACGTCGAAGTGGTCGAGCAGCTCGCCAAGGCAGGTCCTTGCCCACTCGGTGTTGGCCGAGGTCACGAGCCCCAGCGGGATCCCCGCCCCGGCCAGCAGCTCGGCTGCGCCTGCCACCAGCTCCGGGCGTGGGAGCAGCGCCATGCCGGCCAGCAGTTCGGCCAGCATCACGCCGACGTCCTCACCGGACCACGGTCCGGGGGTGTTGGCGAGCACGTCGTCGGCCCGCCGCCCGGTGAACCCGGCCAGTAGCGCCTCATCGACGGGCCAGCCCCGGGAACCGAACCAGTTGCGGAAGACCTGCCGGTGGAACCCCTCGGAATCGACGAGGGTGCCGTCGAGGTCGAGCAGCAGTGCGGCCGCGGGTTCAGCCATCGACACTGAACAGTGGCTCGCCGGCGGCGACGTCGCGGCCGAGCGCCGGGCTGCTGACCGTGCCGGCCGGACGGTCGAGCACGACCACCATCACGGTGGTGCTGATGTCGTCCCCGCTGATCTCCGCCGGATCCCAGGACACCATCGGATCGCCTGCGGCAACGGTGTCACCCTCCGCGGCAACGAGCTCGAAGCCGGCCCCGTCCAGGCGGACGGTGTTGATGCCGAGGTGCACGAGGATGCCGAGGCCGGCGGCTGTGGCCATGGCGAAGGCGTGGGGGTGCAGTTTCAGGATGGTGCCGGCGACCGGGGCCACCACCGTGGTCCGCCCTGGTGACGGCTCGATCGCGATGCCGGGACCGACGAGTTCCTGGGCGAACACCGGGTCGCTGACCTCGGTGATGGCGAACACGCGGCCGGGGCAGGGGGCGAGGACCTCGGTCACATCAGGTCTTCGATGTCTTCGGCCAGGTTGTCGGCCTCGGGGCCGACCACGACCTGGACCACGTTGCCGGAGGCGATCACGCCGTGGGCCCCGGCAGCCTTGAGGGCAGCCTGGTCGACGAGGGCCGGATCCTTGACCTCGGTGCGCAACCGGGTGATGCAGGGCTCGATCTCGACGATGTTCGCCGCGCCACCAAGGCCGGCCAGGATCTGTTCGGCTTTGCTGCTCATTTGGTACTCCTCTCGAAGGGCCTTCGTCGGCCCCGTCTTGACAACGTGCCAGAACGATAGCATGATTCGGCTCAAGTGGTACGGACCAGTACGCACCAGTACGGACCAGAGGAGTGACGCGGTGGTCGAGCAGATCCCGGAGCGGATCCAGGAAGGGCCGCAGCCCAAGCACCAGCAGCTCCGTGAGCTGCTGATCGGGATGGTCGTGCCCGGCCAGGCGATCCCGTCGGAGCGGGAACTCATGGCCACCTACGGGGTCTCCCGGGCCACCGTTCGCAAGGCGATCGACGGGCTGGTCGCCGACGGGCTGCTGCAACGCACCCACGGGCTGGGGACCTTCGCGGTCCGGCCGCGGCTGGAGACGCGCCTGCACCTGGCTTCGTTCAGCCAGGACATGCGCCGGCGCG
>CAYQXH010000004.1:0-47002 GCA_964421325.1 uncultured Propionibacteriaceae bacterium | reverse complement strand
TCGTTCGCTGGAAACCACCGCGGCGAAACTGACCAGTTTTCGAGCGGCATCGACAAATGCCTTGTGCTGCACTGAAACGGGTTCCGAGTATGGCGAGGACCACCCGAGGCTGTCAGGCTCTGCCCAGGCAGCCACGAGACCCGGCAATCGGAGCAGGTGAGCTGCCTCGTGCGCTTCTCGGTGGCGGGGTTTCTCCTCTGTTTGCTGCCGATCATGGTTTTGGACTGGGACGGTCTGCTGCGCTCCCCTGGTTGATGCTGTCATCAGTGGACAGGCCCGGCCCGTGACCGGCATCCACGGTCAGACTCTGGCGAGGGCGGCCCCGATGCGGCGGGCCCCGGCTGGTGTGAGTTCGCCGCTCTTGACCAGCTTGGCGAGGTACCTGGAGAGGTCGTCGACCTGCTTGCCGGCGTCCTTCCGGCCGTCGTCGAGCTTCCTGGCGAGGCTGTCCAGACGATGGCCGAACTCCTCGGCGCTCCTGGGGTCCAGCTGGCCCTGGGCCACCAAGGTGTCGACCACCTCGCGCACGTCGGCCAGCGGCGATGACGGCTGCTCCTTGCCGGAGTCCTGAGGGCTGGGCTTCGGCGAAGCCTCAGGGGTGGGAATCGACGGTGTCGGCTGAACCGAAGGCGTCAGCGCTGTGGAGGGTTGCGGGGCGCCAACACCGCTTCGGCTCAGGAGTGGTGTCAGCAACGACGCTGCGACCACCGCGGCTGCGAGCAGGATCACGGCGATGAGCCACCGCGACCGTGGCCGCGGTCGGGGAGGTCCAGCTGGCCGGATCCCCCGCGCGTCAGCATCGGCGCGCCCTGCAGGCAAGGTCGCGGTGGGATATGGCCGGGTGGCGGCCTGCACGGTGGTCCTGGTTTCTGTCGGGACGCCTGCCGGGCCGAGGATCGCCGTTGCCGCCAGTCCCGCCCCGTCCCTGTCTGCCATGATCCTGGTCAATCGCTGCTCGACCTCGTCGGCGGAGGTCGGCCGATCCTCTGGACGCTTGCTCAGCAGTTGGCCGACAAGTGCTTCCAGGGCAGGGCTGACTTCGGGCCGCAGGTCTCGGAGCAGGGGTGCGTCACTGTGGATGTGCTGGTGGAGGACCGCCATCGGATGTTCTCCCGTGAACGGGGGGCTTCCGGTCACCATGGTCACCATGACGCAGCCCAACGCGTAGAGGTCACTGCGTTCGTCCGCGAGTGCACCTACGGCCTGTTCCGGTGACAGGTACGGTGCGCTTCCAATCACCGCGTCCGCCTGGGTCAAGGCGGGCGCGGTGGTCTGGGCCAGGCGCGCGATACCGAAATCGAGGACCTTCAACGTCCCGGAAGAACTGAACATCAGGTTGCTCGGCTTGATGTCACGGTGCACGACACCGGCTCCATGCGCCGCCGCGAGCCCGGCGGCGATCTGCGCTGCCAGGCCCACCGCCTCGAGTTCGGGGACCGGGCCACGAGCAGCCACGAGTTGAGCCAGCGTGGGACCGGCAAGCAGTTCCATCACGATGAAAGCCGAGCCCTGGTGGGTCCCGCTGTCGAAGATCGTGACGATGTTCGGGTGCTCGAGTGCCGCCGTCATCACGGCTTCCCGACGGAACCGTTCGACCGCCTGGGGATCGCCGTCGGAACCGACAGCGATGACCTTCACTGCCACGTCCCGACCCAGAACGTCATCGCGCGCTTGCCACACCTCACCCATGCCGCCCGAGGCCAGTCGACGCACCAGAACATACCGATCGGCCAGGCGACGCTCTGCTTGCATGCTTGCCATCATCCTCTCCTGACCGGACACGGCCGCAGCCAGGTGCCCGGCCGCCGTCGAAACGACCGTTGCGCCGTATCCCGTTGTGTTCTCGGGCACGCGAGCGCTCGCCTCGATCGACGACGGCTCTTGTTGCCGCCCCGTCTGAAGAAGTGCAAGTACCCGGGACGCGTTCACAAGGCGCTGGGTCGTCAAGTCTCCACAGCCGACATCTCCGACCACCAGCCGCGCGTGGCGTCGGACGGCAATGCCAGCGGGGCGCCAAGGAGTGCGGCGACAGCCACGCAGGCGCGGTCGATCTCGTTGAAGGCCGCGCGGTATCGACGCCGTGACCGGCCCAGCGGGTCGGCGATGCTGTCGTCCTGCCTAGGTGCACGGGCGCGGGCCAGCGGCACCTCTGCGAGGATCCACGGGATGCGGTCGACGGCATCGACGGGCCCCTCGCCGTGGTCGAGGATGCAGGGTGCATAGCGAGCCAGTTGCTTCAGGGTGAAGGTCTTGCGGACCGCTGCCGGCAGCATCCGGGTAACCGCGGAGCGATTGCTTGTGGAAGCAGTGAGGATCAGGTCGGCTGACTCCAGCATCCCGGCGTCGACCCGTCGAGCGGAGCAATGAGCCGCTTCGATGCCGCGACCTCCGAGCATCGCCCCAATCGTGGCGTCGATCGGGATTCCGGGGGCGGCCCTGATGCCAGCACTGCGCAGCGAGTAGTGCATGGCGGCCGACCCGAGATGCTCGTTGAGCAGGAGTTCGGCGGCGGGAGAGCGGCAGACGTTCCCGGTACAGACGATGAGTACGGTCATGTTGCTGCTCACGAGTCGCGCGGCCCAGTGCACCGATCGGGACGCGTCGACGTCCGCGACGTGCCAGCCGGCCTGGGTCGGCGTGGCCGGCCAGCAGGCTGTTCAGCAGCAGGTGTCAGGTTGTGCATTTGTCTCCCTCTCGTTTCCCGGGAAACCGCCGGCGTGCCCCGATCTCGTTACGAGCGCTGTTGCGCGAGAAGTGCCCGGACCGGATGTCGTTCATGACCGGCCCGAACGGGTACGGGTTCAAGTTCTGGCTACTCCGGGAACCCGGGAGTGGGCTCCTCGTCAGCGGGGCGCTTCTCGCCTTCCCCGCGCGAAATGCGGTCCCGGCGTGACCTTGACCATGATCGGAGGGTGATGATCTGTGCGTAGCGATGCCTCCACGACTGTAGACAGCGGCCGGTCCACCAGCGGCTCAGCAGGCTCCCGGCCCAACCGCTGGACGTTCTTTCGCGAGGCCGTCTCGCTGCCGGGCCACTGGACCCGAACCCTGCTGCTGGTGACAGTCGGCCTGATCGCCCTCGGCTATCTCAGCCAGGTGTTCAGGAACCTGCAGCTGGACTTCCGCGGACTGCACAGCCTGGAGAAGTACTTCTTCTACGACCTCGAGGGAAACGTGCCCACGTGGTTCTCCTCGATCCTGCTGTTCCTGTGTGCCGAGCGGGCGTGGAGGGTGGCCTCGGCCGCGCGTGCCTCCGGTGACCGCTGGCACCGGCACTGGCGGGGGCTCTCCGTGATCTTCGCCTACCTGTCCCTCGATGAGCTGGTCCAGCTGCACGAACAGGTTGTGGTGCCCCTTCGTCGGGCGCTCTCCCTCGGCGGCGCCCTGACCTTCGCCTGGGTGGTTATCGCCGTCCCGCTCGTGATCGTCTTCGCGATCTTCTACCTGCGCTTCCTGATGGCGCAGCCGCTGTGGACCCGAGTGGGGTTCGTCGTCTCGGGATTGGTCTACGTCGGTGGCGCGGCCGGCATGGAGATGATCGGGTCACTGGTGGTCACAGCTCTCGGGTTCCAGAGCCTGCTCTACGCCGCCGTCAGCGCCGTCGAGGAAGGGGCGGAGATGCTCGGCCTGGTTCTGTTCCTCGGAGCCCTGACGGTGGCGCTAGACCGTAGGCAGCACCGCACCCCCGCCAGGCCCGCATCGGTGCCAACTGCCGAGCCATCGGACGGTCACGTGGCGGTTGCTTGATGTAGGCATCGTGATCCTCGGCGCGACCAACGTCGACGAGTCCGCGACAGATCATCTCGTACGCAACCACTCGCAACTTGGGTCCTGGGCCGCATCCCCGCAGCGGCGAGTGCCCACTTGGTCGGGGCGACAGGACTCGAACCGGAGGAATGGGCGCGCGAAACTGCACTTTGACTAGGTATGATAGTCATGATGCGACGAGTTCGCCCGACAATTGGGGCTTATCTGGGGCAGAGATATCAGCATGTGAGCCTGTCGCCCCTGCTGGAGGATCCAGTCGGCCCAGTGGCAAGTCAGCAGGCGCTTCGCATCTTCACTCACATGCTGATGACGAGATCGGGCTGCCAGTCGCTGGGCGCACGCCCGCCTCCCCGCTGGTAGCGTGAAGTTGCATCCCGTTCAAGGAGGCTACGAGAAGATGCCGGAAGATCAAGAAGTTCTGACTGCCGAAGAGGCAGCGGCACTGTTGCGGGTCTCCACCAAGACCGTGCTCGCGCTCGCTCGTGCCGGGTCACTACCTGGGGAGAAGGTCGGGCGCGCTTGGCGCTTCGTTAGGAGCGATGTCCTCGCGTATGTACGGGGCTCGCTACCGCAGACGGGGGCGGAGCAAGATGACTGAGGCTGTAGAAGCGTCGTCCGAGTCGCGCAGCGCAGGGGGTTTCTGCTGATGCTGAACACTTCGAACTGGCCGGAGATCGAGCTGGACGTCTTGAAGGGAGTCCACCTCGACCCGAAGAACGTCCGCCTTGAGGTTGCTGACGCGAAGGTCGAAGCGGACATCATTGAGGACCTGTTCGTCAACGAGGATGCGTTGGGTCTTGTCGAGGGCATCTGCAAGGTCGGCTACCTAACGCACGAGACTCCGGTCGTCTTGAAGCGGCGCGGCAAGTACGTGATGGTGGAGGGGAACCGCCGTCTTGCGGCGCTCAAAGCGATCCAGAACCCGATGCTGGTCCCCGACTACCAGGCGCGAGTTGCATCGTTGGCGGCCCTCCTGCCAGATCGCTCCGTACTTGCGAAGGTCCGGGTCATGGTCGCGCCGAATCAGACCGAGGCGGATCAGTTGATCGCGGCTATCCACACCGGGAACCTGCGACGGGCTTGGAGCCCCAGCAGGCAGGCGGCGTTCTTCCAGGCACAGATCGACGCGGGAAGGAAGCTGCCGGAACTTCTGAGCAGGTATCCCACGATCGACGTTCGCAAGTTCGTCTTCCGCGCGCACATCATTAATCTCTTCAAGTCAGTGCACTACGACGAGGCCGAACTTCGAGACTTCCTCGCAACGAAGAAGTGGGCCAAGGGTCTATCGACGCTGGCGCGCATCTACGAGTCGAAGGAGTTCCTTGATCTGACGGGGCTCGCGATGGATTCGAATGGAAACGTCACGAAGGCGCTCTCGGATGCAGTCTTCAAGGATGTTGCTTCCGCGATCGTCCGCGGGATGCATGGGGAGAATATCAACACGCGCAGCCTGAACTCGGTCTCTAGCCCTCGCTACACGCAGCTGATGAAGGAACTGCATCAGATCGTTGCCGACGCAGGCGAAGCAGCTCCGCCTGACCCCACCACACCAACTACAGGGAAGAGTCCCGGCGGAGGGGGAAACCCTAGTGGCCCCGGCGCTACTCCGACTCCGCCCACGAGAGCGCCCGGTCCCGGAATCCGTCCGGGCGGTGTGCCTGGCCCGACAGGGCCGAAGCCTCCGTCGAAGGCCCCGGCCAAGAAGAAGCTCAGGAACATCGATCTCGGGCAGATCAAGGCTCCCGCGACTTATCCCGAAGGGCTGAAACTGCTGCTTGGTGAATTGTCTGAGGTCGACGTTCAAAAGTTTCCGAATGCCACCTTCCTCATGATCCGGGCTGTACTGGAGAAGTCCATCAAGGCGTATGCGGAGGCAAAGTCGATCGACATCAAAGGCTCCGGGAATAATCAGAACGGTCGCGTCCAACTTGGCCACACTCTCAACTGGCTCTTGGACCATGTCAAGGAGAACGGGCCGAAGTACCTGATCCAGGTCATCGAAGGCGTCAGGACAGGGAAGCTTGTTACCTACACCAACTCGGGCGATTCGCTCAATGCGATCAATCACAACCACCACTTCCTAGTCGACCCTGACCAGGCGTTCTCAATGTGGGCGTCCATCGACTCGATTATGAGATACGTGATGAAGCCATGAGGGCGGATTCCATCGGTGTCTCGACGAGGCGCCCGCGAATCTCGCCGCTCAGATACCCTGGCGGCAAGTCAGCCTTGTACTCGCGCCTTCGGAAGATGATCCGCGACATGGACCTAGCAGGCTGTACCTATGTCGAGCCGTACGCGGGCGGCGTTGGCGCCGGCCTTAGTCTTCTGGTCACAGGGCAAGTCGAGCGGGTGGTGATCAACGATCTCGACCTGGCGATCCACGCCTTCTGGACTACGGTTCAGTCCGAACCGCAATGGCTGATCGAACGAATCCACAAGACCAAGCTCGATGTCGCTGAGTGGCGGCGGCAGCGAGAGATCTACGTCGCCGCAGACACCAGCGATCTGTCACAGCTCGGATTTGCCACCTTCTATCTCAATCGCACGAACCGGTCCGGCGTGCTCAACGGTGGCCCGATCGGCGGGCTAGACCAAACGGGCAACTACAAGATCGACGCCCGCTTCAATCGGGATGGCCTCGCTGAACGTATCCGAATACTGTCGCTCTATGCGGACAACATTGTCCCAACATCGCGCGATGGCATCGAGGTCATTTCTGAGTACGCCCCGAAAGACAACGTCTTCATTTACGCCGACCCGCCTTACTTCGAGAAGGCCGGCTCACTGTACCTCAACGCCTTCTCTGCAACCGACCACGAAAACCTTGCGAGAGTCCTCAACTCAGTGGCAGATAGACCGTGGGTTCTTACCTACGACAACGCACCACAGGTAGCGGAGCTCTACGCGGAACGCCGCCGAAGAGAGTTCGAACTCCACTACTCGGCGCATCGTGTCGGCAAGGCCACTGAGGTTGCCGTGCTCTCTGACTCCGTTCCTGAAATTGGACAAGGCTGGCCTCTCACGCCGGCGCCGTAGACGCACCCGCTCCGAGAAGACGAACGACCGTCACCGCGTGTGCAAGGAGCACCGTGGGAGCGTGTGGAACTACGACTCATCCCGGGCAGGCGGCTGGATCATCAGCACGTTCGAACACCCCGAATCGGCGTAACCAGAAGCATCACACACCTCTGGCATGCGCTTCGGCATTTCGTTAGAATGAAATGTAACACTCCTCCCACTAGGAGCTTCGCATGCGAGAGGTGATCCGCGACCCGGCGAAGACGTTCAGGTGTCCTCGGTGCGGTGCTCCGGTGACGTACAAGGGACGCGGCCGGCGTCCGGTCTGGTGCTCGGCGCGGTGCCGGGTGGAGGCGTCCATCGAGCGCCGCGGGAACGAGATCGTCGGAGTCAAACCCGAGGTTGTGAAGGTCGTTTCACCGACCGCGCGGCTCAGCGATTGGGAGAAGGAACGGCGCCAGCAGATCAAGCGAGACCTCGATCGTGACACCGTCACTGAGACGGTCGCGAGCCAGCCCGAACTGCTAGTGCGAGTCCTGGCCCGCGTCGAAGAACAAGGGTTGAACACTCCCGCACCAGACCGACAGATCCTCTCCGACGCCATGATCCGGACGGCGCGATCTGTCTCCCCCGAGACCGTCGACCAGGCCATCGCATCGCAGCGGCGCTCGCACAAACGGGACGTCGCCGAGTGGGTCACCCTCCTCGACGAGCTGACCACGCAGCTCGCCACCGGGCTGCTCTACAACCGCGATCTACCGACCATCGACGATCCCCTGCGCAACCTGGTCGACCACTACCTCCAGCGCGTGGACGGCTCGAAACACTGAGCACGCTCCCCCACCGCGAGTTGCTCAGTCGCCGCCGAAGCGCTGCCGCACCGTCTGACGGGTCGTATCCAGCGCGGACGCGATCACCGTCCATGAATCCCCGGCGTTCCGCGCGGCCTTCACTGCCTCGCACAACTCCTGCTCCGCGGCCGCGACTCCCTGACGGGCAGCCAGGATGCGTCTCAAACGCACCGCGTCCCGCGCCGCACGCGGTCACGGAGAGCGTGAGGAACCCTGATCACAGCCACCCCAGTCACATCCATACGGTAACCCCTCGGGTCTCGAGTCAGCCGAGCCAGAATGGACGCAGCATCGCGTCGACGTCCTCGGGACGGACGCGGAGGATGCGGCGTCCGCTGGAGAAGACCGGCAGTTGGCCGGACGCGATCCGGCGTCGCAGGGTCTTCCGGCTGATCCCCGTCCGCTCCGCCGCCTGGGCAAGGGACTCGTAGCGCTGCAGCTCCATGGTGATCTCCTTCCGCAGCCCCTTAAGCCTCAGAAGGGGCCCGATCCGGACACCGGACGACCAGGACGGGTGAAGATCTGCCACCTCGTGTCGCCGCTCGTGGGGCCGCCCTGGCGTCATAGCCAGACTGCATCCTGCATTATCCGGGTGATATGCTCCACTTTATGAAGGTCTCCGCGCCAGCACTGCTACCCCTGCTGCGGTCCCAAGCCCAAGGCGAGATCCTCGCCTGGGTCTTCCTCACCCCCGGCGAACACAGCATCGTCGACATCGCCCGAGCCACCAACATCCCCGAAACCACCGTGCTCCGCGAAATCGACCGGCTCACTGACACCGGCTTCGTCCTGGAACGCCGCCAGGGCCGGTCACGGCTCGTCACGCCCAACCTCGACAACCCCGCCACCCAGCCCCTCACAGCACTTCTGGCCATCACCTTCGGGCCGGCACACGTGCTGCGCCAACGCCTGGCGAGTCTCGACGGCGTGGACTACGCCGCGATCTACGGCTCCTGGGCCGCGCGGGCAACCGGCGCTCCCGGGCAACCGCCCGCCGACATCGACCTCCTCGTGGTCGGAGCCCCGCCTCGCACCCACCTCTACGAGCTCGCCGACGATGCTTCGACGACCCTGCGCCGACCGGTCAACGCCACTGTCGTCGATCGTGCCACCTGGCTCGCCGGCACCGACCCGTTCGTCGCAACCGTCCAAGAACGTCCCCTCATCACGCTCATTGACAACCTCCACCCAGCCGAAGGGACCTGACCCATGTCCGTCACCCGATGGGAGCAAGGCCGCGCCGACATTGATCGGCTCATCACACAAGGCCGGCTCGAACGCGTCACCCCCAACCAACAGCACGCCCAAGTCCTCCTCGAACAAGCGCGCAAGGCGGTCCAGTCCGCCGCCGTGCTGGCGGCCACCGACGACACCATCACCGCGTTCACCGCCGCCTACGACGCAGCCCGTAAAGCCCTCACCGCGATTCTGGTCAACCAAGGCCTGCGTCCGGGCAACGGCGAAGGCGGCCACGCGGTGCTCCGGGAGGCGGTCCTCGCCCAACTCGAGCCGCCGAACCAGCCTGCCGTTCGCGCCTTCGGCTGGATGCGGCAGATCCGCAACAGCTCCGCATACCCCGAGCCGGACGGAGCAACCGCAACCGGTCGCGAAGTCACCGACGCCATCGAGGCAGCCCAGGCGATCATCCAGGTCGCCGCGAAGGTCATCCCCGTGATGCCTGTGTACGGACGCTGATAGGCCGAGCGCGAGTGTCCGCGGCGCCACGTACGGTCGCCCACAGCCAACGGTGAAGCGAGGAGCCACATGGACCTGAAGGAGTTCCGCCAGAACGCCGCCGAGCTGGTGCGCCGCGCGCGGGCCGGGGAGGAGTTCACCATCACGGTCTCCGGCCGTCCGAGCGCGCGCCTGGTGCCGGCGGGACCCACCCACTGGAGACGCTGGGACGAGATCGCCGACCTCTTCAGTGGTCCCACCGACCCGGATTGGCAGCCCGACCGGGAACTGGTCGGGAACGACCCGCGCAACCCGTGGGACAAGCACTGACCGAGGGCCTCAGATCTCGGCGAGTTTGCTCATGCCCGCGTCGCGTGCTGGTAGCGCTCGACTATCCCGGCTGTCGCGTGGCCCATCATCGCCTTGAGCTCGGCGGTCGTCGCCCCGGTCAGTGACGCTACGGAGTGCCGCATGTCGTGGAAGGTCAGATCCTCCTGGCCGATGACCTTGCACGCCTTCCCGTGGGCGCACGACAGCAGACCCGCAGGCCGTCATGGACGCGGTCCCTGCCCACACCGCCGTGACGTGCGATTCCATCCCGCACGTCCCGGCAGGGCAAGCTCGTCACCGTCGGGCGCCTTGGCTGGGGGCACTCCGTGGGAGGTAGACTTGGGCTACGGAAACGGGTTGAGGGAGGTTAAGCCGTGGGCGCGAAGAAGGGTCAGCACGTGGTCCCGTCGTCAGACGGCTGGAGCGTCCGCAAGGCTGGATCTTCTCGGGTCACGCGGACGTACCCAACGCAGCAGGCGGCGATTGACGCAGCCACCAAGATCGCCCGCAACCAGCAGACTGAGGTCTACGTTCATGGCAGTGATGGCAGAATCCGTGAGCGTAACTCGTATGGCAACGACCCTTATCCGCCCCGCGGCTAGATGAGCGAGGAACCGCCGTTCGAGCGGTCGGTCTTTATCAACTGTCCGTTCGATAGGGACTACGCGCCGATATTGCAGGCGATCGCCTTCTGCGTGATCGACATGGGCTTCTATCCACGATTAGCGCCGGAGAACTCAGATCACAGCGCAAGTCGGCTTGCGCGCATCCTTGAGTTGGTGCAGGGATCACGCTTCGGCATTCACGACCTCAGCCGCTGCAAAGCGACGACCGCGGATGAATACTACCGGCTGAACATGCCGTTTGAGTTGGGTCTCGACCATGGCGCCGCGCGATTTGGCGCTGACCAACTCACTGCCAAGAGCATCTTGGTCCTTGAGGAAACCCGGTACGACTACCAGAGGTCTCTTTCCGACATCGCAGGGTGGGACATCGAGGATCATGGCGGGGACTTCAGCAAGGCCGTTCGGAAGGTTAGGCAGTGGCTCGTCCACCATCCTGGTGCCGAACCCCTCGGCGCGACCAAGGTTCTCCGCGACTACCAAGATTTCCAGGAGTGGTATTGGGAGCGGGAACTCGCCAGAGGCGCCTCTGAGGATGACATTCGCGAGTACCCGACGATTGATTTCGTACGCGCCATGACCGAATGGACAAACCTCGACAAGCCGCTCTAGCGATCGGATCCGACGTTAGGGTGCTGTGAACTGAGGGCTCCCCACACCCGAGCAGTAAGGGACGATACTGCGACGACCGGGTCGGCGAAAATGGTGTCGCTGACTCAGTAGTTGGCAGATTGGCTCCTTGACCTCGCGGGTCGCGGGTCTGTTAGTGACGATCGTTTGGCGTTCCGACGACCTAGCTATGCGCCAAGCCAGGCACCGAATCACAGGTCGGCGAGCTTGCTCATGTTCTCGGCCAGCCGCGACCGGGACGCCCGCGTGGCGTGCTGGTAGCGCTCGACCATGCCGGCCGTGGCGTGGCCCATCATCGCCTTCAGTTCGGCGGTCGTGGCGCCGGTCATGCCGGCCAGCGAGGCCGCGGAGTGACGCATGTCGTGGAAGGTGAGGTCCTCCCGGCCGATCACCTTGCGGGCCTTGCCGTAGGCGTAACGCAGCGCCTTCTCCGACATCGGCGAGACGCCGTCTCCGCCCGGGAACAGAAAGCCGTCACGTCCGGTCACCGGGAGCGCGGCCACATACTTCGCCAGGTACGGGATCAGGTGCGGCGGAATGCCGACGTCGCGGGTGCCGGCCGTCGTCTTCGGTGCCCCGACATGCACCTGGCCCTTCGTCCGCGTCACCGCCTGCCGGACGCGCACCACGCCCTCGGTGAGGTCAAGGTCGCGCCGGCGCAGGCCACGCACCTCCCCCGACCTCAGCCCGCACCACCCGGCCAGCACCACGGGCAATCCCTGCTTGGCCGGCAGGTCGAGCAGCTTGTTGAGTTCGGCGGGCGTAGCCGGCTCGATGTCGCGCGTCCGGCGCACCTTGCCGGCGTTGCGGACGCGGCACGGGTTGCGATCGATCAGACCTTCGTCCTCGGCCTCGCGCAGGATCGAGCGCAGCAGCGAGTAGGCGTGCTTGCGCTGCACCGGACGGTCCGCCGACAGCACCGTGGAGTACCAGCGGCGGATCTGGTCGGGTTCGAGGTACTTCAGCTTGAAACTCCCCAGCGTCGGGGCGATCAGCTTCTCCAGCAGCCGGCCGTACTCCTCGCGGGTCCGTGGGGTCAGCTCGCGCTCGGCCAGGCAGTGCCGCGCGTAGCCGGCCAGGGTGTCCAGATCGTCCGGCTGGCCCTTCACCTTCACCGGCGGACGCCACTCCTGGCGCGAGATCGAGCGGTGCACCTCACCCAGCCAGAACTCGGCGTCGATCCGGTCGGAGAACAGGTTCGGAGCCTCGTAGCGCTGCCGATCCGGGCCGACATAGCGCGCACGGAAATACCCGCTCCGGCGCTCGATGCTGCCGAAGGATCGGCGCTCCTGACCCATGGGAACCTCCTGATCGGCAGGAAACCCGGTCACCATCATATCGCTGTGACTAGGGGTTTCGCTTGCCCCAAATTAGCCCCAATTGGGGCTTAGCTGGGGCACCGGCGGTCTTGACATGGCCACTTCTGGGTGCATGTCGCCTGTCGCCCCTGCGGTGTTTCACCTAGTCGGCGAGGCGTAATGCCTAGCCCCAGCCTGGGGCACAAATTGTCGGGGCGACAGGACTCGAACCTGCGGTCTCCTGCTCCCAAAGCAGGCGCGCTAGCCACTACGCTACGCCCCGGATAACCCGCGCCACTCTACGGCTGCGAAGAGGGCTCGGCCAACTCAGCGTCCGGGGCCGAGCTCGGGTGACAGCAGCAGCCAGGCCAGCGGTTCGGCATCCTCGATCCGGCCGTCCACGTAGCCGCACAGCACCTGACCGCGCGCCTTCTCGGCCACATGGCCGTACTGGCCGGCCCGGTCCCACTCGGGTGGGCAGAGCTCCAGCAGCCCCACCAGCTGGGCCTGCTCGGCCCACGTGAGCAGCGGGTTCTCGCCGGGCAGCGTTCCACCGAGCCGGTTGGCCACCCCGGCCAGCTCGGCGCCCCCGAAGTCCTCGCTGCGGTAGTGCAGCAGCGAACTCTCCAGCGCGGCCGTCCGCCCCACCGCGGCCCTACCCAGCAGTTCGTGACACCTCGTCTGGATGTCCATCCCGAGCGAGAGCGAAGCCAGCCAGGCTGCCATCACGACTCGCCCGTAGCCGACTCCCACCGGTAGCCGGGCCAGCATCCGCAGGGCGTCCGAGACCAGGGCGGCCTCACCGAGAGCGCGGCCCCGGCCCAGCCCGAAGGCTGCTCCCAACACCGAGTCGGCACCGGCCCAGTCCACCCGGTCGAGCTGCTCCTCGGCCCCGGGATCCAGCCAGAGGGCCCGCCGGTCGGCGGCCTGCTGCACGCAGAGGGCCTCCGCGACGCTCAGCCCGGAATCCCGGTCGACAGCCTTCGCTGCCACCAGGTGCAGCACACTCTCCATCCCGGGAACCCATTCCAGCGGCACCCGGCTGAGTCCCCGCGGCGTCTGCACATCCAGGATCCGCCGCCCGATCGGGCCGGTGATCCCCACCACCCCGTCGGAGTACTCGACCTGGATCCCGGTCGGCCCGCTCAGCCCGAAGTCGGCCAGCTCGCTCCACCAGGGCTCCTCAGCGTCCAGCTGGGTGTCGTTGAGCCAGGACGGCAGCCGTCCGGCCAGGCTCTCGATGCCGGGGTACCAGTCGGCCCCGATCGCGGTCACCAGGCGCTGGCCGGCGCCCAGCTCCGTGCCTCCCGGCGCCACCAGGTAGTCGACGGAGGCGCTGCTCGCCGCGGGATCGCCGACCTCCTCGAGGTAGCCCTGCTCGAGCCGCAGCCCCAGCACCGGGCCGGCGGCGTGCGCCGGCGCCACGGCCAGGACTGCGGTCACCCCGCTCCCCCAGCTCCACAGCGTGTACTCCGGACCGGGACGCACCCGCAGCCGGTCCGCCACCGGCAGCGTCCGGCCGGACTGGGCGGTGAGCACCCACCGGCTCCGCCAGCCGCCATTCACCGCATGGCGCTGCAGCACCCTTCCGGTCGGCGTCACCAGGGCGTGTTCCACCTCGTCCTCGGTGACCAGCTCGGCCGGCGCACCAGCGGCAGCCACCCAGGCCACCTCCACCACGAGCTCGTCCCCACGAAGCAGCCGGACGCTGGTCCCGTCCTCGGCGACGCGGATCTCGGCGTCGCCCCAGGTCATCACCGACGGCGCTGGCATCTGGCACACCAATACAGATTGCGGCCCTCGAACTCCCGCAGGCTGACCTCCCGGCCGCAGACCAGGCACGGCTGCCCGGCGCGGCGATACACGTAGACCTCGCCCCCGTGCCGGTCGACCCGCGGGTCCCGGCCGGTTACCTCGGGCGAGTGCTCCGTCCGGACAGTGTCGATCCGGCCGTGCCGGACGCCCTGCGGCATCAACTCCACCAGGTCGGCCCAGATCCGGTTCCAGGCGCGCCTCGACAGCTGGTTGCCCGGGGTCTCCGGGTGGATCCGTTGCCGGAACAGCACCTCCGCCCGGTAGATGTTGCCCACCCCGGCCGTGACCCGCTGGTCCATCAGCAGGGAGGCGACGCTGCGCCCGGAGCGGTGCAGCCGTGCCCAGCCCCGATCCGGGTCGGCGTCGGCGCGCAGCGGGTCGGGACCGAGCGCAGCCACCTGCGCTGCCAGTTCGGCCGGGCCGATCAACCCGCAGGTCTGCGGGCCGCGCAGCTCGGCGGCGTGCTCCTCGGTCTCGATCCGCAGCCGCAGGGTGTCCGCGCCGACGACCGGCCCCGGCCGCACCCAGCGGAGCTTGCCGATCAGGCCGAGGTGGATGTGCAGGAACGGGCCCCGGCCATCGACCGGCCCTTCGAAGGGCTCCGATCCAGCGCCGAGAGCGTCCGGCGCAGCAGCAGAACCATCGCCCCCTTCCGGGCTCGGCAGGGGCGAGAAGTCGATCATCAGGTGCTTGCCGTAGGCCTCAGCGGCTCGCATCCGGGTACCGTCCAGCAGCGCGGCCGAGTGGGCGAAGCGGCCCTGCGGGCTGGTGACGGTGACCGTCCGCCCGGCGAAGGCGTGATCCAGCTCCGCGGCGAGGCGGTGGATCACGTGACCCTCGGGCATGGCAACTCCTGCTTGGCGGGTCCGGGGAGTCTACGCTGCCCCCATGACCGGTACCGAGCGCCATCCCGAGCTGGAGCGGGGATTCGGCCGGGACGGCATCTCCGGCCTCGTGGACGCCAACCGCGCGCTGCGGGCCAGGGACGTGTCCCGCCCGGATTCCGCCGACCGGGCAGCCGCCGAACAGGCCGCGGCGATCGCCCTCACCAAATTGGACCGTCCCCGCCACTGAGCAAGCACTCCCGGGGGTATGTTGAGCCCGACCGTTCGGCCTAGTAGCCTCCCTTCACCGTGGGGTCAGGAGGCTCCAACACCCCCAAGCCTGTGAGGTCTCATGTATCCGGCTAACATCACGCGCCAGGAAGCCGCAGAGCGTTCGGCGCAGGTGTCCACCACCAGCTACGAGGTCACCGTCGACCTCTCCGGACGCGTCCCCGACGCCGAGGAGTACGACCCGACGGCAACCTTCGTCTCCACCTCAACCGTCCGGTTCACCACGACCGGCACCTCCTCCTACGTCAACCTGATCGCCGAGCGGCTGCTGGCCGCCACCCTGGACGGCACACCGCTACCGGCGGATGCCTTCGCCGACCACAAGGTGCACTTCGCCGCCGAGCCCGGCGAGCACGAGCTGTCGGTCACAGCCCTGTGCCGCTACAGCCGCACCGGTGAAGGGCTGCACCGCTTCGTCGACCCGGTCGATGACCTCATCTACTGCTACACCCAGCTCGAGACCGCTGACGCCCGGCGCGTCTACGCCTGTTTCGAGCAGCCCGACCTGAAGGCGACCTTCGCCCTCACCGTCATCGCCCCAGCAGAGTGGACGGTGCTGTCCAACTCACCTGAGGTGGAGCCGACCCAGCTCGGGGACGGCCTGGCGCGCTGGGTGTTCGCCCCCACCCCGCCGATCTCCACCTACATCACCGCGCTGATCGCCGGCTCCTTCCACACCGTCCGCGACGGCTACACCGGCCGGGCTGCCGAGATCCCGATGTCGGTCTCCTGCCGGCAGTCGCTGGTTCCGCACCTGGACGCCGACCGGATCCTGGCCATCACCAAGGCCGGCTTCGCCGTCTTCGAGGAACACTTCGGCATGCCCTACCCGTTCGCCGACTACGCCCAGGTGTTCGTGCCGGAGTTCAACGCCGGAGCGATGGAGAACGCCGGCTGCGTCACCATCCGCGACGAGTACCTGTACCGGTCCCGGGTCACCTCCGCGGCGTACGAGTCGCGGGACAACACGATCCTGCACGAACTGGCCCACATGTGGTTCGGTGACCTGGTCACCATGACCTGGTGGGACGACCTGTGGCTCAACGAGTCGTTCGCCGAATGGGCCTCCCACTTCTGCCAGGTGGAGATCCGCGGCGCCGCCGGCGAAGGTGCCGACCCGTGGGCAACGTTCGCCAACAGCCGCAAGAACTGGGCCTACCGCCAGGACCAGCTGCCCTCGACCCACCCCGTGGCGGCCGACATGGTCGACCTGGCGGCGGTCGAACTCAACTTCGACGGCATCACCTACGCCAAGGGCGCATCGGTGCTGCGGCAGCTGGTCGCCTTCGTCGGCCAGGACGCCTTCCTCGCCGGGGTTCGGGACTACTTCGCTGCGCACGCCTGGCAGAACACCGAGCTGAGCGACCTGCTCTCCGCCCTCACCGAGTCCTCCGGGCGGGACCTGTCCCACTTCGCCGCCGACTGGCTGCAGACCGCAGGCGTGAACACGCTTCGGGCCGAGTTCGACACCGAGGACGGCAGGTTCACCAGCTTCGCGATCCGGCAGACCGCCCCGGAGCTGTGGCCGACGCTGCGCCAGCACCGGCTGGCCGTCGGCTGCTACGACTACCAGGACGGGCGGCTGGTTCGCGTCCACCGGGTCGAGGTGGACATCGCCGGTGAGCTCACCGAACTGCCCGAGCTGGTCGGCTGCGAGCGTCCGGCGTTGATCCTGCTCAACGACGACGACCTGGCCTACGCCAAGATCCGGCTCGACGAGACCTCGCTGAAGACCCTGATCGACGGTATCCACAACCTCGACAGCGCCCTGAGCCGGGCGTTGTGCTGGGGCGCGGCCTGGGACATGTGCCGGGACGCAGAATTGGACCCCGCCGACTACGTCGCCCTCGCATTGTCCGGGGTCGGCGTCGAGACCGACCTGACCGCCGTCCAGGGCGTGCTCGGCCAGGCGCGCCTTGCCATCGACAACTACGCCCCGCGTGACCTCAGGGCAGAGCTCAACGACCGGTTCGTCACCGGGCTGGCCCGGCTGCTGAAGGACGCCGAACCCGGCTCCGACCACCAGCTGGCCTTCGCGCGGGCGCTGGTCTCCGCCGCCGGGTCCGAATCCGTCGTCGAGGTGCTGCAGGCCTGGCTGGCCGGCGAGGAGGCCCCGGCCGGGCTCGCCATCGACACCGACCTGAGGTGGCACATCCTCACCAGCCTCGCCCGGCTCGGCGTGGCCGGCGAGGCCGAGATCGAGGCGGAGCTCGAACGGGACGCGACCGCCCGGGGGGCCGAGCACGCGGCCGGAGCCAGGGCCGCCCGCCCGTCCCCGGAGGCGAAGGCCGAGGCCTGGCGGCTGGCGACTGCGGACGAGACCGTTGCGAACGAGACGCACTACCAGATCTGCCAGAACTTCTGGCAGATGGACCAGGAGGAGGCGCTGCGACCCTACGTGCAGCGCTACCTCGACGTCGCGCAGTCGATCTCCGAGGGTCGGGACGGTTGGGGCGAGCGCAGCTCCGCGATCCGGCAGCACGTGCTCGGCCTGCTGTTCCCGCGCACCCTTGCCGACCGGCAGACCCTCGGCCTGATGAACCTGTGGCTGCAGGGCACCCGCCTCAGCGACTCGGTGCTGCGACAGGTGGACGAGCGGCGCGACGACGCCGAGCGGTCACTGCGCTGCCAGGAGGCGGCTGCTGCGCGCCTGAGCCTCGCCGGCGCCTGACCGGGAAGGGGACGCCTAGTCCCGGGCAGCCCAGCCGGGGCCGAGAATCAGCGCCACCACGACAAGCGTGATGCCCAACGGGATGAACAGCGTGAGGGTCAGCATCTCCAGCACGGTCGGATCGTTCACCGCCGGCCAGCTGGGCAGCGTCTCCAGCGGGATGAGTGCAGGTCCTGGAAGCATGGCCACACGTTAGCCGACCTGGGTTGCTCCTCGGGAGGCTCCGCTGCCCTCGTCGAGACTCCGCTAGATTGGCGCTTCGAGAACCGGTGCCGTCCCAGTCGTGCGGAACGGTTCGAGAAACCCGAGGAGCGCTTGCGTGGCTGATCCAGCATCCGACACCACGACCTCAGCCGATGGTTCCCGAATCGTCGCCGACGCCCCAGAGCTGGCCAGGTCCCTGGTCCGGATGGCCCACCAGATCCTCGAGGCCAACCACGGCGGCGAAGACCTCGTCCTGCTGGGCATCCCGACCCGCGGAGTGTTCCTGGCCCGGCGCCTCGCCGCCCTGATCGCCGACATCGAGGGCCGCCCCGTCCGACTCGGGGCCCTCGACATCACCATGTACCGCGACGACCTGCGCGCCAACCCCACCCGCAGCGTCGGCCGGACCGCGATCCCCGGCCGGATCGACGACGCCGTGGTCGTGCTGGTCGACGACGTCCTGTTCTCCGGACGCACGATCGCTGCAGCCATCGACGCCCTGCGCGACCTCGGCCGGCCGCGCGCCGTCCGCCTCGCTGTGCTGGTGGACCGCGGCCACCGGGAACTACCGATCGCAGCCGACCACGTCGGGCGGACCATCCAGACCGCCGCCGACGAACGCGTCCAAGTGCTGCTCAGCGAGCTCGACGGCGACGACGCCGTGACCATCGGCAGGATCGGGGGCGCACGATGAGGCACCTGCTGAGCTCCTCGGACCTCGACCTTGCCTCCGCCACCGGGATCCTCGACCTGGCCGAGGAGATGCAGCAGGTGCAGTCACGGCCGGTGAAGAAGCTTCCCGCGCTGCGTGGCCGCACCATCGTGAACATCTTCTTCGAGGACTCCACCCGCACCCGCACCTCCTTCGAGATCGCGGGCAAGTGGTTGTCCGCCGACACGATCAACGTTTCGGCGAAGGGCTCGTCGGTCTCCAAGGGCGAATCCCTGCGCGACACCATGCTCACCCTCGACGCGATGGGCGTGGACGCCTTCGTGATCCGGCACCCATCCTCGGGGGCCGCGGCCCAGGTCGCCGGGTGGGTGCAGGCGCAGGTGATCAACGCCGGCGACGGCCAGCACGAGCACCCGACCCAGGCGCTGCTCGACGCCTTCTCGATGCGCAAGCACTTCCGGAGCCTCGGTGAGGCTCCGTCCGGCACGGCGAACGAGTTCGCCGGCAAGAAGATCGCCATCGTCGGTGACCTTCTGCACTCCCGGGTGGTACGCAGCAACGTCCTGCTGCAGCGCATCCTCGGCGGCGAGGTGGTGCTGGTCGCCCCACCGACCCTGCTGCCTACCGGGGTCGAGACCTGGGGCTGCCCGGTGACCAGCGACTTCGACGCCGCCATCGCCGAGGCCGACATCGTGATGATGCTGCGGGTGCAGCGGGAGCGCATGGCCGGCGGGTTCTTCCCGTCCGAACGCGAGTACGCCGAGAGCTACGGCCTCACCGAGGAACGCCTGGCCGCGATGAAGCCGGGAGCGGCGATCTGCCACCCCGGCCCGATGAACCGGGGCGTCGAGATCTCCAGTGCGGCAGCCGACGCCGCCAACTCACTAGTGCTCGACCAGGTGTCCGCAGGGGTGGCCGTCCGGATGAGCGTGCTGTACCACCTCTTGGGCTCGGACGAAGGAGCAACGCAGTGACAACCAGCAACAGCAGCGTGCTGATCACAGGGGCGAGCCTCGCCGACGGCAGCCGCACCGACCTGTACGTCAGCGATGGCGTGCTGGCGGACCCGGCGTCGGCGCCGCCCGGCGTCGAGCGGATCGACGCCGCGGGGCTGCTCGCCCTTCCCGGGCTCGTCGACCTGCACACCCACCTGCGCCAGCCCGGACGGGAGGACGCCGAGACGGTCGCGTCCGGCACCGCAGCCGCTGCCCGCGGCGGCTACACCTGCGTGCACGCGATGGCCAACACCAACCCGGTGACCGACACCGCTGAGGCCGCCGAGTACGTCCAGGCCCTGGGCGAGCGCGACGGCCGTTGCCAGGTACGGGTGGTCGGCGCTGTCACGAAGGGCCTCGGCGGGGCGGAACTCGCCGAGCTAGGCCTGATGGCGGCGAGCAGCGCCGGCGTCCGGGTGTTCTCCGACGACGGCCGCTGCGTCGACGACTCGCTGCTGATGCGCCGCGCCCTCACCTACGTGAAGTCCTTCGACGGCGTGGTCGCCCAACACTCCCAGGATCCCCGGCTGGCCGGGCCGGGCGCGTGCTGCCACGAGTCGGAATGGTCGGGGCGGCTCGGGCTGCCGGGCTGGCCGGCCCAGGCCGAGAGCGTGGTCGTGGCCCGCGACGTCCAGCTGGCCGAACTCACCGACTCCCGGATCCACGTCTGCCACGTCTCGACGGCGGAGAGCGTCGACGTCATCCGCTGGGCCAAGCGGCGCGGCATCAAGGTGACCGCCGAGGCCACCCCGCACCACCTGCTGCTGGACACCCCGCTGGTCGCCGGCTACGACACCACCTTCAAGGTGAACCCGCCGCTGCGCACGTCCGAGCACCTGGAGGCCGTGCGGGAAGCCCTTGCCGACGGCACGATCGACATCGTCGGCACCGACCACGCCCCGCACGCCCGGCAGGACAAGGACCACCCCTTCGACATCGCCCTGCCCGGGATGCTCGGCCTGGAGCAGGCCCTCGCCGTGGTGATGGAGGTGATGGTCAACACCGGGCGCATGGACTGGCCGACGCTGGTGGAGCGGATGTCGGTGACCCCGGCCCGGATCGGGCAGGTGTCCGGCCAGGGCCGTCCGCTGGTTCCCGGTGAGCCGGCCAACCTCGTCCTGGTGGATCCGGCGGCTCGCCGGGTCGTGGACGCCGCAGCTTCCGCGTCCCGGGCGAGGAACAACCCCTACGACGGCCGCGACCTGCCCGACCCGGTGGTGGCGACCGTCTGGAACGGCGCGATCACGTACCGCCGCTGACCCCACCATCCGCGTCCCCAGCCGCCGGCTCCCGGCACGTGGATCCGGGGGGTGGCGTGAATCGATTCACGAAGTTGGGCCGATGTCCGTCGACCAGAGCGGGTGTGTGGTTATGCTCATGCCGATTCGCTTCGCGAGGAGGCATGGATGACGCCACAGCGGGCCAGCGTCAAGGACGTGGCCGCGGCAGCCGGGGTTTCGGTGGGGACGGTGTCCAACGTCCTCAACCGGCCCGACACTGTGGCGGCGAAGACCAGGGCCAGGGTGGAGCAGGCGATGGCCGAGCTGAACTTCCACCGCAACGCCTCCGCCCGACAGCTGCGGGCCGGGGTGTCGCGCACCGTCGGGGCGATCGTGATGGACGTCGGCAACCCGTTCTACACCGAGCTCGCCAGGGGTATCGAGGACCGGCTCGCGATCGATGACCACACCCTGATCCTGTGCTCCTCCGACGATGACCCCCGACGCGAGGCCCGGTTCCTGCGGCTGCTCGCCGAACAGGGCGTGCGGGGAGTGCTCGTCACCCCGATGTCCACGACCAAGGACCGGCTCGCCGACCTGCGCCGGCTCGGCATCCCCTCGGTCCTGATGGACTCCAACAGCCGCCAGCACGCTTCGGTCGGCGTTGACCACGTCTCCGGCGGGGAGCAGGCGATCCGCCACCTCCTGGAGCGCGGCCACCGCCGCATCCTGTTCCTGGCCGGCTCTCCGGAACTGCAGCAGACCCGCCATCGGCTCAGGGGCGCCGCCGAAGCCGTCCAGGCCACCGGCCTCAACCCGTCCGACGTGCTCCGGGTGATCACCCTGCCGTCGCAGACAGCCAACGACGGCCAGCAGGGCCTGATCGAGGCGCTCGAATCCGGCTGGGGACCGACAGCCGTGTTCTGCATGAACGACATCGTCGCCCTCGGTGCCATGCGCGAACTGCGCCGCCGTGGACTCTCCGTGCCGGCCGACATGGCCGTGGTCGGCTACGACGACCTGTTCCTGGCCGCAGAGCTGATGACGCCGCTCACCTCCGTCCGCCAGCCGATGCGGCAGCTCGGCTGGGCCGCTGCCGACCTGCTGCTGACCGAGACCCCGCACGAGCTGTTCAAGCCCGAGCTGATCGTCCGGGCATCATCGGACTACCGCCGCCCCTGACCGGCACGAAAGGGGACAGTCCCCTTTCCGTTCGCCTCGCGCCCTGTTCGGCACGAAAGGGGACTGTCCCCTTTTGTGTCGCTTGTGGCGCCGGGCTCGGGCGCCAGCTGCGCTTTCGCCGATAAAGTCTGGTGGATGACCAGCACTGAACGCTCCTGGTGGCGCGACGCCGTTGTCTACCAGATCTACCCCCGCTCCTTCGCCGACTCCAACAACGACGGCACCGGTGACGTCCGGGGCATGATCGACAAGCTCGACCACCTGACCACACTCGGGGTCAACGCCGTCTGGATCAGCCCCTGGTACCCCTCGCCGATGGCGGACGGGGGCTACGACGTTTCGGACTACTGCGACATCGACCCGTCCTTCGGGACCCTCGCCGATGCCGACGAGTTCCTGGCCGCTGCCCATGAGCGCGGCATCAGGGTGCTGATCGACCTGGTCCCCAACCACTGCTCGGTCGAGCACCCGGTCTTCCAGGCCGCGCTCGCCGCCGCACCGGGCTCGCCGGAGCGGGAACTCTTCCACTTCCGGGACGGCAGCGGCCCGGACGGCTCGGTGCCGCCCAACAACTGGGGCTCCCTGTTCGGCGGCTCCGCCTGGCAGCGCGTCGTCGGCGCCGACGGCCCCGAGCAGTACTACCTGCACATGTTCGCGCCCGAACAGCCCGACTGGAACTGGGCGAACCCGCGGGTTGCGGAGATGTTCGACGACGTCATCCGGTTCTGGTTCGACCGTGGCGTGGACGGCCTGCGGGTGGACGTGGCCGACGGCCTTGCCAAGCACCCGGACATGCCGGACACCCCAATCGACCCGGCCACCGGCCTCGGCATCGCCTACTACTACCAGGGCTCACCGCTGTGGAACCAGCCGGAACTGGATGCCATCCAGCGGCACTGGCGCAGCATCGCCGAGGAGTACTCCGGCCAGCACCTCGGGGAGCGCATCTTCGTCTGCGAAGCCAACGTCCGGGAACTCGACGCGCTGATGCGGTTCGTCGACGAGGGCCGCATGCACACCACCTTCAACTTCGACGCCCTGCTCTGCGAGTGGACGGCCGCGACCCTGCGCGCAGTGATCGACCGCAACCTGATCGCCCACGCCAGCGTCGGCGCCCCGACCACCTGGGTGCTCGGGAACCACGACACCACCCGGGTGGCCACGCGCTACGGCAAGCCGGAGACCGGCCGTCCCTACACCCTCGACGGCGGCGACCCGGAGTGGCGGGCCCGCTTCGGCGACTACTTCTACCCCCAGCCCACCGACATCGAACTGGGCCGGCGGCGGGCACGCGCAGCCGCCCTGCTCGAGCTGGCACTACCGGGCCCGGCCTACATCTACCAGGGCGAGGAACTCGGCCTGCCCGAGGTCGAGGACCTTCCGGACGAGGCCCGCCAGGACCCCAGCTTCTTCCGCACCGGCGGCCGCATCAAGGGCCGTGACGGCTGTCGCGTCCCGCTGCCCTGGTCGGGGACGACGGCCCCCTACGGCTTCGGGGTGGACGCGACCCCCTGGCTGCCCCAACCGCCGGTCTGGGCCGAGCTGAGCGCCGCAGCCCAGGACACCGATCCGGACTCCACGCTGAACCTGTACCGGCGGGCCCTGGCGATCCGGGCCGAGCACCCGGCCCTCGGCGACGGCACCCTCGCCTGGAACGAGGACCACCCGCCGGCGGTGCTCCACTTCACCCGCGAACCCGGCTTCGGGTGCCTGGTGAACCTCAGCGAGGCCCCGGTGCCGCTGCCTGCCGGCGCCGAATTGCTGCTCTCCTCCGGGCCACTGGACGGCGGGCTCGTGCCGCCGGACACCACCGTCTGGCTGTCGCGCAGGAGCTGAAACCGCCCGGCTTCCGGGAAACGCCCCTCGGCAACGCTGCCCGGGAATCCTGCGCGCCTCGGCCGCTCGGCCTATGCTCCGGGAATGGCGACTGATCCGAGCGCTTCGGGAGTCCACCGACTCCTCGCGCAGCACATGCTTGTCGACGGGCTACCGCTCGTCCTCGACCTGACGGCCTCGCGGGGGCCCTGGCTGATCGACCAGGCAACCGGCGAACGCTACCTCGACATGTTCACGTTCTTCGCTTCCTCAGCCCTCGGGATGAACCATCCCGGCCTGGCCGACGACGCGGAGTTCCGCGAGGACCTGCTGGAGGCCGCGCTCAACAAGCCCAGCAACTCCGACGTCTACACGGTGCCGATGGCCCGCTTCGTCGAGACCTTCGCTCGGGTGATGGGTGACCCGGCACTGCCCCACCTGTTCTTCATCGAAGGTGGTTCGCTGGCCGTCGAGAACGCCCTGAAAGTCGCCTTCGACTGGAAGAGCCGCTGGAACGAGGCCCATGGCATCTCCCCGGAGCTCGGCACCAAGGTGATGCACCTGACCGGCGCCTTCCACGGCCGCAGCGGCTACACCATGTCGCTGACCAACACCGACCCGAACAAGGTGGCCCGGTTCCCCAAGTTCGACTGGCCCCGGATCGAATCCCCGTGGATCTCCGACGACCGCGACGTCCCGGCCTACGAGGCGCGGGCGCTCGCCCAGGCACGGGAGGCCTTCGAGGCCAACCCGCACGACATCGCGTGCTTCATCATGGAGTCGGTGCAGGGCGAGGGTGGCGACCACCACTTCCGGCCGGAGTTCTTCGCCGGCATGCAGGAGCTGTGCTACCGCTACGACGCCCTTTTCGTCGTCGACGAGGTGCAGACCGGCGGCGGGCTCACCGGCAAGCCGTGGGCCTACCAGTGGAAGGGCGTCACCCCGGACATCGTCGCCTTCGGCAAGAAGCTCCAGGTGTGCGGCGTGATGGCCGGCGGCCGGGTGGACGAGGTGGCAGACAACGTCTTCCAGGTGCCCTCGCGGATCAACTCCACCTGGGGCGGCAACCTGACCGACATGGTCCGGGCGCGGCGAATCCTTGAGATCATCGAAGCCGACAACCTGTTCGAGCAGGCCCGGGTCCGCGGCGCCGAGCTGCTGGCCGGCCTGGAACAGCTGGCCCGCGCACACCCGGTGCTGACCAACCCACGCGGCCTCGGCCTGATGTGCGCCGTGACCATGCCCGACCGCGAGGTCCGCGACCGCGTCCTCAAGGTCCTGCTCGACTCCGAGCACGTGATCATGCTCGGCTGCGGGCACCGCTCCCTGCGGGTCCGTCCGGCGCTCACCGTGAGCAGCGAGACCATCCAGGTGGCCCTCGCAGCGCTGGAGCGTGCGGTCAGCGCCGTCGAGAACAACCGCGATCGGGACGGCGATGTTCAGTACGCATGACCTGCGCGCCGGCTTCGCGCGATCCCTCTCCGCCATGTACGGCACCGAGGTGCCCGCCTACAACACGCTGGTGGACGTCTCCACAGCCGTGAACGTCGACGTTCTGGCCGCCGATCCCGTCCGGGCCGAACGCCTCGGCCGGATCGACCGGGTCACGGCCGAACGGCACGGCGCGATCCGGGTGGGCACGGCAGCGGAACTGCGGCAGGTGGCCCAGATCTTCGCAGCGCTCGGCATGGAACCGGTCGGCTTCTACGACCTGCGCGGCACCGAGTCCACATCCCTGCCGATCGTCTCGACCGCGTTCCGGCCGACCACGGCACAGGCGCTGGCGATCAACCCGTTCCGGGTGTTCACCTCTGTGCTGGTCACCGATGACCGGCGCTACTTCGACGCCGGCCTGCAGGCCGAGCTGGACGCGTTCCTGGCCCGGCGACAGCTGTTCACCCCGGAGGTGCTGGCCCTGGCCGAGCGGGCAGAGGCCGACGGCGGCCTGCCGGACGCAGCCGCCGCCGAGTTCCTGCGCCTGGCCACAGCCTGCTTCGAGCTCTCCCCAGAACCGGTGGACCGCGCCTGGTACGGCCGGCTCGCGGCCATCTCCGGCGTGGCGGCCGACATCGGCGGGGTGCCGACCACCCACATCAACCACCTGACGCCGCGGGTGCTCGACATCGACGACCTGTACCGGCGGATGCAGGACCTTGGCATCACGATGATCGACGAGATCCAGGGCCCGCCGAAGTGGGCCGGTCCGGACGTGCTGCTGCGGCAGACGTCGTTCAAGGCGCTGGCCGAGCCGCGCCGCTTCCTCGAGCCCGACGGGAGCATCACCGACGGTGCGCTCAGCGTCCGGTTCGGCGAGGTGGAGCAGCGCGGGATCGCCCTCACCCCGGCCGGCCGGGACCGTTACGACCGGCTGATCGTCGAGATCGACGAGCGGACGGCGGGGGCGACCGCCGCAGCGCGGGACGCGATCAAGGTCGAGGTCTGGCAGGCCAACTGGCCCACCGAGGAGGCCGGCCTGCTTGCCAACGGCGAGGGCTTCTTCGAGTTCACGGCTGAACGCCGCGGCGCCGGCGACCCGCCGACGACGGTGGCCGGGCTGGTCGAGGCCGGCTGGCTGGTGGCCACCCCGATCGTCTACGAGGACTTCCTGCCCCGCTCGGCGGCCGGCATCTTCGCCTCCAACCTGGACAACCAGGGCAGCCGGGACGCGCGCGAGGAAGGCTCACCCAGAGACCTCGACTGGATCGCCGAAGCCGTCGGGCGCACCGTGCACGACCCCATGCGGCTCTACGCCGAGCAGAGCCGGGCCTCCCTGGTCGCTGCCTGCGTCGAACTGCGCATCCCGACCCCGGAGGTAACCAGATGAGCACGAGCCTTGCCGAACGAGCCACCGGACTGCTGCGTGGCTTCGGCATCGACCCAGCGACCGTCGGCGGGACCGGCGAGGCCTGGACCTGCCGCAGCCCGATCGACGGCAGCGAGCTGGCGAGCGTCCGCGCCCACACCGCTGCCGAGGTGGCGGCTGCGATCGCCGCGGCCGACGCCGCGTTCGCCGGGTGGCGGCTGACCCCGGCCCCGGTGCGCGGCCGGCTGGTGAAGCGACTCGGCGAGCTGATCGGGGAGCACAAGCAGGAACTGGCCGACCTGGTCACCATCGAGGTCGGCAAGATCGGCTCCGAAGCCCTGGGGGAGGTACAGGAGATGATCGACATCTGCGACCTCGCCGTCGGGTTGTCGCGGCAGCTCTTCGGCCGGACCATGCCCTCGGAGCGGGACGGCCACCGGCTGCAGGAGGTCTGGCATCCCCTCGGCGTGGTCGGGGTGATCTCTGCGTTCAACTTCCCGGTTGCGGTCTGGTCGTGGAACGCTGCGATCGCGTTGGTCTGCGGCGACACCGTGGTGTGGAAGCCTTCGGAGCTGGCCCCGCTGACCGCGCTGGCGACTTCAGCTCTGCTTGCGCAGGCTGCCGCGGAAGTTGGGGCGCCGGCGGCGATCGGCGCCGTCGTGCTCGGTGACCGGGCGGTCGGCGAAGCGCTGGTGGAATCGCCGGCCGTGGCGCTGGTCAGCGCGACCGGTTCCACCCGGATGGGCCGCGAGGTCGGCCCGCGGGTCGCGTCCCGGTTCGGCCGCGTGCTGCTGGAACTCGGCGGCAACAACGCCGTGGTACTGGCCCCGTCCGCCGATCTCGACGTGGCGGTGAGCTCGATGGTCTTCGCTGCCGCCGGCACCGCCGGGCAGCGGTGCACCAGCCTGCGCCGGCTGATCGTGCACAGCTCGGTTGCCGAGGCGACCCTCGACCGCCTGGCCCGCGCGTTCGCGTCCCTTCCGGTCGGCGACCCGCTGGACCCGGCGACCCTGGTGGGGCCGCTGATCACCGAGCGGGCCCACGACGCGATGCAGGCAGCGCTGGCCGAGGCGATCGCCGACGGCGGTGAGGTGCTCGCCGGCGGGGAGCGGGTGGACGTCGGTACCGGCGGTTGCTACGTCCGCCCGGCACTGGTCCGGATGCCGTCCCAGACGCCGGTGATGCTGCGGGAGACGTTCGCACCGATCCTCTACGCCGTCACCTACGACGACTTCGACGAGGCCCTGAAGCTGCACAACGCGGCCAGCCAGGGACTCTCCGCAGGCATCTTCACCCGCGACCAGGCCGAGGCGGAGCTGTTCCTCGCCACAGCTGACACCGGCATCGCCAACGTGAACGTCGGAACCTCGGGGGCGGAGATCGGCGGCGCGTTCGGCGGGGAGAAGGAGACCGGTGGCGGCCGGGAGTCCGGCTCGGACGCCTGGCGGGCGTACATGCGCCGCTCCACCAACACGATCAACTACTCCGGCTCGGTCCAGCTCGCCCAGGGAGTGCAGTTCAGCAGCTGAAGACCTGCGACTGCACCGTAGGCTGGCCGCGTGGACATGGAGCAGGTCTTCACCGGGACAGCCGTTGCCTTCGAGGTCGCCGGCGCTCTGGCGATGATCATCGGGACCCTGATCGCCGTCTTCCTCGGCGCGAGGGCCCTGCAGCGCGGCGCGGGGGGCCAGGCGGCCTTCACGACCCTGCGCACCACCCTCGGTGCCGCCATCCTGCCCGGTCTGGAAGTCCTCGTCGCCGCCGACCTGATCCGCACCATCACCTCCAAGCCGTCGATGGAGGACGCCCTGATCCTGGGCCTGATCGTCTTGATCCGGACGGTGCTGTCGATGGCGATCCAGATCGAGATCGAAGGTGTCCTGCCGTGGCGTCGCGCCCTGCTCACCAGCGGCGCCCAGGTGCTGGCCGATCAGGTGCGCCGCAGCAATGGCCCCCCGAGCATTGAGCCGGGCGGATCAGCCGGCTGATCCGAGGAAGCCCGTGCGGCCCGTCAGGACTCTGCGGGACGGCTCGGGTTCAGTGCGGGACGGCCGGCCATTTCGAGGCAGCTGCAAGCATGTCCGCCGGCAGCGGCACCGGGCGCCCGGCCAGGTCCCCGCAGACCAGCACCGTCCGGGCCCTGGCGAGAACGGCGGCGTCGCGGGGGTCCTCGACCTGGGCGACGATGGTGACCGAGGTCCGACCGGCCCGTGCGATGGCCGAGCGCACCCGGTACGGCTCGTCGCGATGGCTGATCTGGCCCAGGTAGTCGATGTCCTGGCGGGCGACCATCCACAGCCGGCCGTCGGCGGCGGCCACCTGCATCCGGTTGGTGTCGTCCCCGTCGGGGTTGAGCCGGACGCGGGCCTCGGCGAAGTAGTCGAAGACCCGGACGTTGTTGACGTGCCCGTAGGGGTCGAGGTCGGACCAACGGACCACGAACTCGGTCTCCCCGGCCTGGTCGCCGACGTGCCAGCGGCCGAGCGAACGGAACGGTTCCAGTACGGTCGTCTGCGCCGCGAACCAGTGCCGCTCAGCCGTGGTCATCCGCCTGGGCCGGCCGGCGCCGTAGTCGAACAGGCACATCGTGGAGTGCGCCCTGGCCAGCTCGCGTCCGTCCTGCCGGACTGAGTAGCCCAGCTGGAAGCGCGCAGCACCGACCGAACCGACGCTCAGGTCCACCTCGACGGGTTCGGTGCTGAACACCATCGGGCCCAGGTACTCGACCTGGTGGGAGACCACCATGGTCGCGGTACCGAGCAGGTGGGCATTCGGCCCGGACAACAGCCAGCCCACCCGCGCCTCCTGCAGGTAGTCGGCAACCAGGGCGTTGTTGACGTGGCCCTGGGCGTCCAGGTCGACCCACCGCAACGGGACCCTGGCGACGTAGGGACTCACTCGTCTTCTGGATCGGTTTCGTAGAGCGACTCGACGATGTCGGCAAAGCGCTCGGCGACGACCCGCCTGCGGATCTTCATGTTCGGAGTGACCCCGCCGTCGTCGACGCTGAACTCCGAGGGCAGGATCGCGAACTTCTTGACCGTCTCCCAGCGCTCCAGCTTGGCGTTGGCCGAGGCCATGAACCGCTCGATCGTCTTGCGCAGCTCAGGGGTCTGGGTCAGCTCGCTGTAGTCCTTGTCGGCCAGGCCGTGGCGGGTCGCCCACTTGGCCAGGTTGTCCCGGTCCATGGTGAGCAGCGCCGAGATGTACTTGCGCCCGTCGCCGACCGCAACCACCTGCGATACGTACGGGATGGTCGCCGAGATCACACCCTCGACCTTGGTCGGCGCGACGTACTTGCCGCCGGAGGTCTTCATCAGGTCCTTCTTGCGGTCGGTGATCGTCAGGTAGCCGTCCGCGTCGAGCTTGCCGATGTCGCCGGTGTGGAACCAGCCGTCCACGATGACCTCTGCGGTGCGCTCGGGGTCGTTGTGGTAGCCGCGCATCACTCCGGGGCCCTTCACCAGGACCTCGCCGTCGGCAGCGATCTTGAGCTCCGTGCCGGGGAGCGCCGGGCCAACGGTCCCGAACCTCGGGGCGACCGGCAGGTTCACGCAGGTGACGGCGCTGGTCTCGGTAAGGCCGTAGCCCTCCACCACCAGCAGGCCGGCCGAGTAGTACCAGGCCTGCACCTGGGCGCTGAGCTTCGCCGACCCGGAGATGAAGAAGTCGATGTTGCCGCCCATGCGCTCCTTCAGCTTGCTGAAGACCAGCCGGTCGGCGACCGAGTAGGCCACGCCCATCGCCACCGGCAGCGGCTTGCCGGCCAGCCGGTACTCCCGGGACGCGCGCCCGACAGCGAAGGCCCAGCGGGCGATCCGGCCCTTGATGCCCCGCCGCGGGGCGGCCAGCATCACTGCGCTGCGTACCTTCTCGAAGATCCGCGGGGCCCCGCACATGAAGTCGGGGTGGACCTCGCCCAGGCCGGGCACGATGCGGTCGATCCGGCCGTCGACCGCGCTGGCGAAGCCGATCGCCACCTGGCAGGCCAGCAGGCACTTGCCGAACACGTGCGACAGCGGCAGCCACAGGTACTGGACGGAGTCCTCGTTGATGATCTGGAGGGTGTCGACGGCGAGGCCGATGTAAACCCAGCCGTGGTGGGTGAGTTCGACACCCTTGGGCAGGCCGGTGGTGCCCGAGGTGTAGATCAGGGTGGCGAGCCCGTCCGGGGTGGCCGCTGCGATCGCCCGCTCGACGATCTCCGGGTCGGTGCCGAGCCGCTCCTTGCCGAGGTCGAGCAGCTGCTGCCAGCTGAGCACCCGCTCCCCGTCCCCGGAACCGTCGAGGAGGATGATGTGGCGGACCTGCTCGGCCAGCTCGGGGGCAGCGTCCAGCTTGGCCAGCTGTTCGGCGTTCTCGGCGACGAGGAACACCGAGCCGGAGTCGCTGATGATGTGTGCGAAGTCCTTGCCCTGGGTGTTGGGGTAGATCGTGGTCGTGGCCCCGCCGGCTGCGTTGATGGCGAAGTCGGCAAGGATCCACTCGATCCGGGTGCTGGAGACGATCGCCACCCGCTGCTCCAGCCCGAGCCCGAGGGCGAGGAGTCCGGCTGCCAGCTGGTCCACCCGCCGTCCGGTCTCCGCCCAGTCGATGGAGATCCAGTTGTCGTCTGCGTCCGGGTAGCGGAAGGCCTCCTTCGTGGGCGTCCTGCCCACCCGCCAGCGGAAGAGCGCGCCCACCGTCGGCGGCGCAGTCTCGAGAATCGTGTCGATGTCAGCCATGGCCCGTCGAATCCCCCTCGCATCCACCGTTGGACTTCCGTGCAGTCTAGGGGTGGCCGCCATGCTTCGAAAGGAGCCCGGCCCGGCCCGGCGCCGCCGACCTGCTAGTGGGAAGCCGATGCGCTGCCGAAGGGTCGAGGTCGCACAATTGGGTAACTCAAAGGCAAATGTTGTTGAACCGTAAACTTCATTGTAGAATGCCCCGGTGACCACCACCCAACTCGAGCCACGCTGGCTGGATTCAGACCAGCAGCGGATCTGGCGATCCTTCCTGAACGGGGTTGCCAAGATCAACGAGCGCCTGGACGCCGAACTGCGCCCGTTCGGCCTCGACCTCGGCGAGTACGAGATCCTGGTCCACCTCTCGGAGTCCCCGGAACGTTCCCTGCGCATGTCCGATCTTGCCGGACGCGTGCGGCAATCCCGCTCGCGGCTCACCCACACCATCGCCCGGATGGAGGCCAAGTCCCTGGTCGCACGGATGGCCTGCCCGTCCGATCGCCGCGGGGTGATCGCAGTGATGACCACCCATGGCTACCAGCTGCTGGTCACGGCAGCGCCCGCCCACGTCGAGTCCGTTCGGCAGGCTCTGGTCGACCCGGTCGACCCGGAGGACTTCGCCGCGCTCGGCCGCGCCATGGATGCAGTGATCGGCGTGGCAGACTGACCACGTGCCACCAGGGTTCGCCGAGCAGCTGACCGCCCTGGCTGCTGCCGGGATCAGTCCCGACACCGCGACCCTCACCCGAGCCCTCTACTCCTCGGACGCCTCGCTCTACCGCGTCCCCCCGGCAGCTGTCGCCCGGCCGGTCACCGTTGCGGAACTCATCGCAACCGTCGATGCCGCCCGCGACGCCGGCCTCCCACTGACCAGCCGCGGCGCCGGCACTTCGATCGCAGGCAACGCCGTCGGACCAGGCCTCGTTGTCGACTGCTCGAAGCTCGACCGGATCGCCCACGTCGAGGTGGCCGGAAGGGCGGCAATCGTCGAACCCGGCGTTGTCCCCGCCCGGCTGACCCGCGCGGTGGCGCGCCACGGGCTGCGCTTCGGCCCCGACCCCTCGACCTTCGACCGCTGCACCATCGGCGGCATGATCGGCAACAACGCGTGCGGCCCGCGCGCCCTCGGGTACGGCCGGACGGCCGACAACGTCCTCGGCCTCGAGGTGATCACCGGCGGCGGGGAGCACCTCTCGCTGGCCGCCGGGTACCGGCCGGACTCCCCCGCCCTCGCAGCCCTCGAGACCCTGGTCCGGGCGAACCTCGGGATCATCCGCACCGAGTTCGGCCGGTTCCCGAGGCAGGTCTCCGGCTACAGCCTCGAGCACCTGCTGCCGGAGAACGGGTTCGACGTCGCCAAGTTCCTGGTCGGCAGCGAAGGCACCCTCGCCGTGGTCACCGGCGCACGGGTCCGGCTGGTCAACGACCTGCCGCATTCGGCCATGGTGGTGGTCGGCTACCCCGACATGGCCACGGCTGCGGACGCGATGCCGCGAATCCTGCCGTTGCACCCCACTGCCGTCGAGGGGCTGGACTCCCGGATCGTCGACGTCGTCCGCCGTCGTCAGGGCGCGGCGGCCGTCCCCGACCTTCCCGCCGGCGACGGCTGGCTGTTCATGGAGCTCACCGACGCCGACCCCGACGTCCTGGCCACCCGCGCCGGCTCGCTGCTGGCAGCTGCGGGCGGGCTCGCCGGCGAGGTGATCCGCGACGCGGACCGCGCCGCCCGGCTGTGGCGGATCCGGGCGGACGGGGCCGGCCTGGCCAGCATCGGCCTTGGCAAGCCTGCGCACTCCGGGTGGGAGGACGCAGCCGTGCCCCCGGAGGCCCTCGGCGCGTACCTGCGTGACCTGGACGCCCTCCTCGGCGCCCACGGCCTGCACGGCCTGCCCTACGGTCACTTCGGGGAGGGTTGCGTGCACGTCCGGATCGACTTCGAGCTGTCGAGCGTCTCCGGGGTCGCCGGCTACCGACGTTTCGTCGAGGAGGCTGCATCCCTTGCTGCCGGCTACGGCGGGTCGATGTCGGGCGAGCACGGCGACGGGCGGGCCCGCTCCGAACTGCTCGGCCGCATGTACTCGAGCCAGGCCCTGGCGCTGTTCGCAGCGGTCAAGCACATCTTCGACCCGGCCAACCTCCTCAATCCGGGAGTCCTGGTCGACCCACGGCCGCTGGACGCCGACCTCCGGCTGCCGGCCGCCGCCGGCTCACGGCTGCCCCGGCTCGATGACCACTTCGCCGCAGAGGTGCACCGGTGCACCGGGGTCGGCAAGTGCCTGGCCGGTACGGGAACCATGTGCCCGTCCTACCAGGCGACCGGACGCGAGCAGGACTCCACCCGTGGCCGGGCCCGGGTGCTGCAGGAACTGGTGAACGGCAGCCTCGTGACCGGCGGCTGGCGGGCACCGGAGGTGCACGAGGCACTGGACCTGTGCCTCTCATGCAAGGCCTGCGCCACCGAATGCCCGACCGGGACCGACGTCGCCGCCTACAAGTCCCGGGTGCTCGCCGAGGCCTACCGCCACCGGCCGCGGCCGCGCAGCCACTACGCGCTGGGCTGGTTGCCCACCTGGGGACGGGTCGTCACAGCGGTGCCGGGGCTGGCAGCCGTGGTGAACGCAGCGCTCGCAGCACCCGGCCTCGGCCGGGCCGCCCGCTGGCTGGCCGGGGTGGATCGTCGCCGCGGGTTGCCGAGGTTCGCAGCCAGGCGGGCCAGTTCCCGCAAGGTGCCGGCCGGCACCGGGCGGCCGGTGGTGGTCTGGGTGGACTCGTTCACCGACACCCTGGATGCAGGCCGCCTGGACGCGGTGCTGGCCGTCCTGGTGGCTGCCGGCTTCGCCCCGTCCGTCCTGCACCGGACCGCCTGCTGCGGGCTGCCGTGGATCACGACCGGGCAACGCGAGCATGCTGCCCGTCTGCTGCGGCACTCGCTGGAGTTGCTGCACCCGATCATCGCCGCAGGCACCCCGGTTGTGGGGCTGGAACCGTCCTGTGTCGCCGTGTGGCGCAGCGACGCGGCCGAACTGGTGGACGACCCGAGGGTGGCAGCGCTCGCCGCCGGCATCCACACGCTGGCCGAGGTGCTGACCAAGGCCACCGACTGGGAACCGCCCGACCTAGCCGGCACGGTCGTGGTCGCGCAGCCGCACTGCCACCACGCCTCGGTGCTGGGCTGGGCTGCGGACGCCGACCTGCTGGCAAGGACCGGCGCCGTCGTGGTGACCGTGGAGGGCTGCTGCGGCCTTGCCGGCAACTTCGGGGTCGAGCAGGGCCACTACGAGACCTCGGTCGCGGTGGCCGGAACCCACCTGCTGCCAGCGGTCGAGGCTGCCGGCCCGGACGCGGTGCTGCTCGCTGACGGCTTCTCCTGCCGCCTGCAATTGGCCGACCTCGCCGACCGGCGCGCCCTCACCCTTGCCGAGCTCCTGACCACCGACCGGCCGATCCCCCACCTGGCGCGGACGTCCGGCGACGTCGCCGGTCCCCGACGCTGGCATACTTGACGGCGGTCCCACCATCACTGAGGAAGATTGCCATGCCCGAATTCGTGTTCACCATGCACAACGTCCGCAAGAAGCTCGGCGAGAAGTTGGTGCTGGACAACGTGACGCTCTCCTTCTACGAGGGAGCCAAGATCGGCGTGGTCGGACCGAACGGCGCCGGCAAGTCGACGATGCTGAAGCTGATGGCCGGCATGCTGCGCGCCGACAACGGCGATGCGGCCCTGTCCAAGGGCAAGACCGTCGGCATCCTGCTGCAGGAGCCGCCGCTGTCGGAGGACAAGACCGTCCTCGAGAACGTCTACGAAGCCGTTGCCGAGACCAAGGGCATGCTTGACCGCTTCAACGAGGTCTCGATGGCGATGGCCGACCCGGACGCCGATTTCGACGCCCTGCTGGCGGAGATGGGCGAGCTCCAGACCGAGCTCGACCATCGCGAGGCGTGGGACCTGGACGCCCAGCTCGAGCAGGCGATGGACGCGCTCCAGTGCCCGCCCGGCGACTCGCCGGTCGACATCCTCTCCGGAGGTGAGCGCCGTCGGGTGGCACTGTGCAAGCTGCTGCTCCAGCAGCCCGACCTCCTCCTGCTGGACGAACCCACCAACCACCTGGACGCCGAGAGCGTCGCCTGGCTGGAAGGTCACCTGAAGAGCTACCCGGGCGCTGTGCTGGCCGTGACGCATGACCGGTACTTCCTCGACAACGTCGCGCAGTGGATCTGCGAGATCGACCGTGGCCAGCTGCACCCCTATGAGGGCAACTACTCCACCTACCTGGAGACCAAGAAGAGCCGGCTGCAGATCGAGGGCAAGAAGGACGCCAAGCGGGCCAAGATCCTTGAGCGCGAACTCGAGTGGGTGCGCTCGAACCCGAAGGCGCGCCAGGCCAAGAGCCGCGCCCGCCTCTCGCGCTACGAGGAGCTCGCTGCCGAGGCCGAGCGCAACCGCGTGGTCGACCTCGCCGAGATCAACATCCCGCCGGGCCCGCGCCTCGGCTCCAACGTGCTCGAAGCCAGGAAGCTGACCAAGGGCTTCGGCGACCGGGTGCTGATCGAGAACCTGAGCTTCACCCTGCCGAGGGCCGGCATCGTCGGCATCATCGGCCCCAACGGCGTCGGCAAGACCACCTTGTTCAAGATGGTCATCGGCGAGGAGCAGCCCGACAGTGGCGAGATGCGGATCGGCGAGACCGTCAAGTTCTCCTACGTCGACCAGGGCCGCTCCGGGATCGACCCGGCCAAGAACGTCTGGGAGGTGGTCTCCGACGGCCTCGACCACATCAAGGTGGCCAGCTTCGAGATGCCCTCACGCGCCTACGTCGCCTCGTTCGGCTTCAAGGGCCCCGACCAGCAGAAGCTCGCCGGAGTACTGTCCGGCGGTGAGCGGAACCGGCTGAACCTTGCGCTCACCCTGAAGATGGGCGGCAACGTGCTGCTGCTCGACGAGCCGACCAACGACCTGGACGTCGAAACCCTGCAGTCACTGGAGGACGCGCTGCTGGAGTTCCCCGGCTGCGCCGTGGTGATCTCCCACGATCGCTGGTTCCTCGACCGGGTGGCCACGCACATCCTCGCCTGGGAGGGCACCGACGAGGACGACGCGGTCTGGTTCTGGTACGAGGGCAACTTCGCCGACTACGAGGACAACAAGGTCGCCCGGCTGGGGGTCGAGGCGGCCCGCCCGCACCGCACCGCCCACCGCAAGCTCACCCGCGGCTGAGCCCTGCCCGCGGCGAGGCGGCCGGCCCGGCCAGCCGCCTCGCCGCGATGGCCGACGCCATGGTGAGGAGGGCCGCTCCGACGACGACCGAGATCAGGGCGGCCAGCACCAGCAGCAGCACCGGCACCACCAGGCCACCGGGGGTGGCAGCACCCGGCCCGAGGTCGAGCCGGACGAAGGTGCTGCACAGCCAGGTGCCGGCGACCACGACCGCCCAGACCATCGCCATCCGGCGCAGGTCGCCACCACCGACCCGCAGCCCGGCCCGGACCGCGTGCACCAGCCAGACGGCGAGGTAGAGCGCCGAACCGACGACGCCGACCATCGAGGGCCTCACCCCGGCCAGCAGTTCCCGGCCGTTGATCGACCCGGCGAGCGCATAGAGCCCGATCAGGAGCGCCGGCACGACCCAGCTCCCGACGGTTGCCGGCAGGCGGCTTGGGGTCACAACGACTCCTTGGGGTGGGAGCACTCGGCGTCCTTCGATGGAAGCAACGATCCGCGCCGGATTCAATGCCGACCCGCCGGTCCGTACACTCCCGTTCTCCAAACACGCCGCCCGAGCCCTCCGCGTTGCAGGTCGCGATCAGGCTGCGCTCCCCTCCGCTGCGGCCCCCTCTTCGTCGGCCTGGGCCTCCGTGGCCGCCACCAGGTCGCTGACGCTGACCTCCTCGACGACCGGGCGGATCGCCTTGCGGAACACCGAGGTGCCCCTGGAGAGGTCATGGCCAACGGCTGAGGCCTCGATGATCATCCGTTCCTGGGTGTTGCCCTGCTGGTCGGTCCAGCGCGTGGTGCGCAACCGGCCGACCACGACGACCGGGTCGCCCTTGCCGAGGCTGGACTTCACATGCTCGGCGAGCGACCGGCTGCACGTGACCCCGATCCAGGTGGTCTCCGCATCCACCCAGTCGCCGGCCTTCCGCATCCTCGGCGTGCACGCCAGCCGGAAACTGGCGAACGCCAGGTCGTCTCGTACGTGTCGGTACTCCACCTCACCGCCGACATTCCCCGTCATCCAGATCAGCGCGTCCATTCTGGCTCTCCCTTCGCTTCGCTCCTTGAAGGGATCTTCGGCAAGCCGGACCGCGCGGCGTCAGCCGCGCCGTCCCGCTGTGGACGAGCAAGGGGCTGTGGACAACTGGTGCAGCGCCGAACCGGTCTCAACCGAGCGCGATCCGCACGGCCTCCCGCGCCCGCCGGTAGCGATCCAGCTCGGCCTGCACCGGCTCGATGACCTCCTCGGCCACCACCTCTGCCACGGCTGCTTCCAGGCTCCGGCGGGCCGCCCTTGCGTGGGCGTTCGCCCCGATCTCCACCAGCGCCCGGCCGAGGACGGCCAGCAGCACGCCGGCGAGGACGCCGCCGACCAGCAACCAGGTCCCGGCCGGGATCCCGTACCAGAGCACCTCCGGCAGCAGCGGCAACCCCGTTGCCGCCAGCACCGGGTTGGCCAGCAGCCAGCCCGCACCCACCACCACGGCGGCCATCAGCAGCCACTGCAGCACCCCGAACAGCGCCCACCACCAGGTTCCCCTGCGGACGGTGAGGTCGGCGCCGGCGATCGCTGCGTCGAGCCGATCCAGCAGCAGGAGCTCGTTGTTCCGCGAAGCGTCCCGCACCCGCTCGGCCCAGCCCCGCGGCAGCCCGCCGGCAGCCTCGTCGGTGAGTTCCCGCAGGCCCTGGTCCACCCGGGCGCGCTGCACGGCTGTTGCCTTCGGCAGCGAGGTCCGGTTCACCTCCGTGGGGCTGTGTTCGCCGGGCCCGAGGTCGAGTCGCAGCCGCCGCAGCGGGTCGGGCCGCAGCCGGGCCACCCAGGTGACGAAGGGCCAGCCTGTGGCCACCGAGCCGCGGCGGCGCCAGGCCTGGCGGACCCCCTGCACCACGACCGGCACCGCTGCGGCCTCCCCCAGTACCCGGGTCACCTGCTGCTGAGCGAGCCGGCTGATGGCAGGGACCGGCTGGTTGCCGAGGTCGTCTGCCAGTGCTGCTGCCGCGACGCCGACGTCGGCTGCGAGCCGGCGGGCCATCGCCTGCTTGTTGGCTACCGTCCGGGCGAGCGCCTCGCGAAGTTCCTTGACGCCGGTGCCGCGCAGCGCGGAGGTGGCCATGATCGGGGTGGCCCGCAGGCCTTCCGCATCCAGCAGGCGACGCAGGTCGGTGAGGCAGTTGTCCAGTTCGGCCGGTGGCAACCGGTCGGCCTGGTTGAGGACGACCAGCATCACCTCTGCGTAGGGCGCAAGCGGCTTGAGGTAGCCGTCGTGGAGGGCGGCGTCGGCGTACTTCTGGGGATCGACCACCCAGATCAGCGCGTCCACCAGCTCGACGAGCCGGTCGACGGTCAGCCGGTGGCCGACCTCGGTGGAGTCGTGGTCTGGCAGGTCGAGCAGCACCAGGTCGGCGAACTCGTTCGGGCCGGACGGCAGCAGGTGCCGCCTGGTGATGTCGAGCCAGTCCAGCAACTGGTGGGGCAACTCCGTCCCCCAGCTGGCCCCCATCGCCTTCGAAGTGGTCGGCCGCCGTACCGCGACAGCCGCCAGCTCGCTTCCGGTGACGGCGTTGAACAGGCTCGACTTGCCCGACCCGGTCGCGCCGGCGAAGGCGATCACCGTGTAGCTGCCGCTGAACGCGACCCGCTCCCCGGCCCGCCCGACCACTGCCCTTGCCCTGGCCACGGCCTCCGCCGTGCCCCTGCCCGCGCAGGCATCGACGGCGTCGGCGAGGGCGCGGACGCGAGCAGCGAGCTGGTCGTCGGCCGCGCTCACTTCTGCTCCTGCCCGGCCTGCAGGATCTCGCCCTCGACCGGCTGCGCCGTCCCCGGGCCGGCCGGCAGTGCTGCCTGCTCGGTCCTGGCCGGCAACTCCGCCGGGCGCTCGGGGAACTTCAGCCGGCCGTCGGACGCCCGGACGGTGGCGAGTTCGGCAAGGGCACCGACGATCTCGCCGGCCTGTTCCGGCCGGACGTCGACGGCGTCCAGCACGGCAAGGTAGCGGCCCAGCTCAGCGGCCATCAGGGACTGCACCCTGGCGTCGAGGTCCTGCTTCGCCTGCTTCGCGAGGCGACGGACCGCGTCCTCGCCGAAGATCGCCTCGAGGACCCGCTGGGCCAGGACGGCTGTTCCCCCGGCCACCCCGATCTCCGCCCCGACGAGGCCGCCGGTCTGGGAGAACACCAGCACCATCAGGGCGACCCCGACACCGTTCACGCCGAGCGCCCAGAACCGGGCGGCCGACTTCTTCGCCCCACCCTCCCTGGCCACCAGGTCGAGCACGTCGCCCTGCCAGTCGCGGATCGCCCGGGCGGCCAGCACCGGGTAGTCCCGGGAGGCCCGGCCCAGGTCCTCGCCGGTCCCGCTGAGCACCTGCCGGCCGGCCGGGTGCGCCAGCCAGGCCGATTCGGCGCGCCTGGCTGCTGCCTCGCCCTCCTCGCGGATCAGCACCTCCATGCCGGACTCGACGGCTACCTTCACGTCGATCGCCTGCTTCGGCTCGCCCTTGATCGCAGCCACCAGGCGGTCGCGCAGCCAACCGATCTTCTGCTCCACGGCCCGGAAGAACTCGCCCGTGCCGACGAAATCGTGCCAGCGCGACAGCACCTCGCCGCGCAGCAGGGTGCCGTCCGCGGTCTGCACCCCGATCGTCCGGACGGCCTCGGCGTAGGTCTTCTCGGCATCGGCCCGCAGGGTCTCGAGGCTGATCACCTGCTCCTCGACGGCCCGCACCACCCGTGGCGCCCCACCGGCGAGCGCACCGATCGCCCCGTCGAGGGTCTGCAGCACCACCTGGTTGCGGCTCAGCACGTTCGCGGCGAGCTCTCCCAGCCAGTCCCGGATGGGTGCGACGGCAGAGTCCGGCAGCAGCCCGTCAGCGTCCACCGTGGTCTCGGGGACCGCGAACAGCGGCGAGCTGCCGAGCCCGCGCTGACTCATCATCTGGCCGAGATGGGCCGGCACCTCGTCCATCGCTGCCGGCGGCACGCGGTCGAGCACCACCGCCACCACAGCGTGCCGCTCGGCTGCCGAACGCAGGTAGTCCCAGGGCACCGCGTCGGCGTAGCGGGCCGCTGAGGTGACGAACAGCCACAGGTCGGCGGCGGCGAGGAGTTGAGCCGCCAGCGCCCGGTTCTCCGCCACCACCGAGTCGACGTCGGGTGCGTCCAGGATCGCGAGGCCGCGCGGCAGCGAGGGCTCCGGCACCACCTGCAGCGTCCGGGCGTCCCTGGCGTTGCCGGTGCTGCGGGCGAGCCCGGGCAGGATCTTCTCCGATGCGAACCATTCCGCGTCGTCGGGGTGGTGCACGAGGACCGGCGAACGGGTGGTCGGCCGGATCACCCCCGGGGTGCTCACCACGCGGCCGAGCAGCGAATTCACCAGGGTGGACTTGCCGGCGCCGGTCGAGCCGCCGATCACTGCCAGCAGCGGAGCGTCCAGCCGCTCGAGGCGGGGCAGCACGTAGTCGTCGAGCTGGGCGACGAAACCCCTGGCCGCGCCCCGGGCCGCAGCGGCGGCCGGCAACTCCAGTGGCAACCGGACGCCGGCCAACGCGTCCCGCAGCCGCGTCAGCGAGGCGGATAGGCGCTCTGCGCTCATACCCTGCCTCCTAACCCGTCGGCGGACCCCACTTCGGGTCAACGGCTGAATACCCTGGTGATCCTATCTGGGGCTGCCCGACGGGCGCTGGCCAGTTGCCGCCGATGCCGGCGGGCCCGGGGTAGGCCGGCGGCGAGTAGGACACCGGTTCGGTGCGCCGGAATCTCGGCAGGCTCAGCTTCAGGCCCCGCGGGTCGTCGACAGCGACGCCGCGCAGCTTGCCGGCCTGCTCCACCAGGTAGCGGGCCCGGACGGTGCCGGCCTCGTCATAGATGCCGCGCACCTGACCGTCGCGCAGGTAGGCGAGCTCGGTGAGGACTCGCTGCAGCCGCACCGTCGCCGAGAACACCCGCCAGCCCCTGGTGGCTGCAACCATCACGGCCCACCAGCGCAGCCGCTGGCGGCCGAAGACCAGCGGGTCGGTGGCCGGCAGCCAGCCGAGCTGGGCGTAGTCCTCGAGCCGGGTGGCGAGCAGCCGGCCCTGCTTCAGGATCTGCCGGACGACGTAGGAGACCGCGCTGACGACCAGCGGGACCGCGACCAGCCAGTAGAGCAGCAGCTGTCCCTGTTCGTCGTTGAGGCTGGCCTGGGAGTTGAACACCATGTGCAGCAGGGCCGCTACGCCGTAGCCGGCCAGCGGCGCCAGCACCCGGACCACCTTGCTGCGGGTCCGCAGGGCGACCGCCACCCCGATGCCGGTCATCATCGTGAACATCGGGTGGCCGAACGAGGTCCACCCGCCACGCAACTGCACCAGCTGCGCCACCACGGCGTCGGCGTCGCCCACCCCGATGTTCTCGGAGGAGTAAACGATGGCCCGGGCGTAATAGATGATGTTCTCGGTGAAGGCGAAGCCGACGGCTGACAGTCCGGCCAGCACGATCACGGAGACCTGCGAGGTGAGCCGGTAGCGGGCGAGCATCGCGATCAGGAACAGCACTGTCGCCTTGGCCGCCTCCTCGACGAACGGGGCGATGAAGATGGCCGCGCGGGCGCTCGTCGCCGGGTCACCGTTGCCGGCGACCGCCAGCTGCTGGGCGGCCCAGGTGTTCACGTGGATGGAGATGAAGGTCGCCACCGCAGCGCCCCAGCCGAGGGTCAGGTACCAGACCACGAGCCGTTGCGGGCGGAACCGGTCGGCCCAGACGAAGACCAGGCTCCAGCACACCAGGGTGGGCAGGGCCAGCCAGGCAGCCGTCCGGATCGCCGTAGCGTTGATCCCAGGGATCACACCGCCGGTCACCGGGACGTCCGCTGTGATCAGCCGGTACTGGGAGAGCAGGGCGACGAAGTACAGCACGGTCAGGGCGACGATCGCCCACGTCCACCAGGACTTGAGGATGCGCTTGGGCAGCGGTCCGGAACCTGGGTCGACCTCCGGGCCGGGCAGGTCGTTGCGTCGCCTCGCGAGCTCGGCCACCGGATCGGTCATGGCGCCCAGCGTACAAGTCCCGAACAGCGCCTCCCGAAGGCGGCCCGGCTGCTGCCAGGCCGGCATCAGCGGGCGGATCGGTGACCGGATCGCTTGTGGGGGTTGCGCAGATCAGACTGTACGGTACAGTTTGATCCATGAGCGTCGCCGTGTCCGGACGGAGCAGCGCGAAGCGCGCCCAGATCGCCGCGGCCGCCCGCAAGCTGTTCCTCGCGCACGGCTTCGCCGGCACCTCGATGGACGCCGTCACGGCCGAGGCCGGCGTCAGCAAGCAGACCCTCTACCGCTACTTCCCCACCAAGGTGGCCCTGCTCGGCGACATCCTCTACGGCGGGCTGAACACGCTGGTCCTGCAGCCACCGGACCTGACCAGGCTGAACACCCTCGCCGAACTGCGCGGCTCGATGGTCGACTTCGCCGTCACCGTGACCCACAGCCTGATGAAGCCAGAGGCCGTCGCCCTGGTCAGGTTGGTGCTGGGCGAGGCCTTCCGGGTCGCCGAGCTGCGGAAGGCCTTCCGGGACGCACTCCCCGGCCAGATGCTGGCCCGCACCGAGACCGTGATCCGCCACGCGGCGGCCAAGGGCCTGATCGCAGCCCCCGACCCGGCCCTGACCGCCCGGATGTTCGTCGGTCCGTTGATGACCTACGTTGCGCTGGACGGCTTCCTGAACAGCGAGCCCTCAGCGCCGCCGACGCGGGCCCAACTCGAGGCGGTCATCGACGCCTTCCTCGCCGGCGTCCGGGTCGAGTCATGAGCAGGATCGTCCCGACCCTCACCGCAACGGTCCTCGCGATCGCCCTCGCCGGCTGCTCGGCAACGCCGTCCGGCCTGGTCGTCTCCGGAACCGTCGAGGACCGGCTGCAGTCGGTCGTCGTGCCGGACCTGGGCGTGCCGGCCGTGAACCTCGACGCCGGTTTCGCCGACCTCACCGGCAGGACCGATCCCGTGACCGGCCGCACCGGTCCGCTCCTGGGCACCTTCGCCACCACCTACGGTCTCGGTTCCTTCGTCCGGCTCGCCAGGGTCGAGGTGGCAGTGGGTGACACGGTTCGCGCCGGCCAGTCCCTCGCGACTCTCGACACCAGCGCGCACAAGGCCCAACTCGCCGCGGCGAAGGCGGACGCAGCGGTCGCCGCAGCCCAGGTCGGCCTGCTCGGCGACGCCATCGAGACGACGTACGACAAGCAATCCGACGTCGAGGACGCCAAGGCTGAGGTCTCCGACGCCATCGACAAGCTCCACGACGGCCGCAGGCAGTTGCTGCGCGCCCGCGCCACGATCCGGAAGAACCTGCCCCTCGCGAGGCAGGGCCTGGCACAGGTCGAGGCCGCCATCGCCGGCATCCCGCCCGGGGTACCGGTGCCCGAGGAACTGCTGCAGAAGCAGCGGGAACTCACCGCAGCCATCAAGGGCATGAAGGCCGGGTTGCGCAAGATCGCCGCAACGCTGCCGAAGCTGTCCAGGGGGCTGAAGAAGGCCACCGCCGGCCTGCGGAAGCTCGAGGACGCCCTTGCCGACATCGCCGACGCCCGGGGCACCCTGCGCGACCTCAAGGAACTGGCAGCGTTGCGGGCCGAGGCCATGCAGGTGCCGATCGACGTCGTGCGGGCCCAGCTCGTCCTCGCGGTACTCACCTCGCCGGTGGACGGCGTCGTGGTCGCCGCAGCGTCCCCCGGAGCCGTACTGGCACCCGGGGCCACGGCCGTGAGCATCCGCGAGAGCGGCGCCAGCCGCGTCACCGCCTGGCTGTCGGCCGGCCAGCTGGCCCGGGTCTGCCAGGGCGACCCGGCGAGCATCACCGGCGACTGGCTGCCGGCCGGCGGAGTGGCGGCGACGCTCACCCACCTCGGCACGAGGGCCGACTACCCACCCACCGCTGTGGCCACCGACGAGGTCCACCTCACCCGAGCGGTCGAAGTGGAACTGACCGCGACGCAACAGCTCCCAGCCGGCATGCCGGTGGAGCTCAACATCGACAGCTGCCGGCCGGCAGCAGGCAATCCAGATACGGACAGGTGACGAACATGGCAGGCGAGAAGCGCAGGCACCCCCCGATCCCGGTGATCGTTGTCGTCTTGGTGCTGCTCATCGGCGGCGGCGGCTGGTGGTGGTGGAGCACCACCCAGACTCCGACGACGACCGCCCGGCTGCAGGAGAGCGGATCGGTCGAGGCCAACGAGTACCAGGTGGCCTCGGCCCTCAGCGGACGCGTCACGGCGGTGCGGGTCGCAGAGGGCGACCAGGTCACCAAGGGCCAGGAGCTCGTCCGGCTCGACCGCTCGGCGGCCAAGCTGTCGCTGGAGCAGGCAAGGCAGGGAGTGAAGGCAGCTAGGGCCGCGGTCACCAACGCCAAGGACGATGACGACTCCACCGAAGCCGACATCGCTGCAGCCAGGGCCCGGCTGCGGCAGGCAGAGGCCGCAGTCAAGCTCGCCGAGGTCCAGTTGGGCTACACCATCATCACCGCGCCCAGGGCCGGCACCATCGTCTCGGTGACCACCAACACCGGCCAGAACGCCGGCCCCGGCCGGACCATGCTGACGATGGTCGACCCGGCCGACCTGTTCGTCCGGGTGTTCGTGGCCGAGACCGAGATCGGCAAGGTGAAGCTGGGCCAGGACGCATCCCTGACCACCGACTCCAGCGCCGAGACCTTCTCCGGGTCGGTCAGCTTCATCGCCAGCAGGGCCGAGTTCACGCCGAACAACGTGCAGACCAGGGAGCAGCGGGTGAAGCTGGTCTTCGAGGTGCGGGTGCGGCTGAGCGACGCCACCGGAACGCTCAAGGCCGGCATGCCGGTGGACGTGAGTTTCGCCTGACCATGACCGCAACCGCCAACCCGGCCGACCCGGCCATCCGCGCCCACGGGCTGCGGCGCAGCTTCGGCGACACCCTCGCCGTGGCCCACCTCGATCTCGAGGTGGCTGCCGGGGGCGTCTTCGGGCTGCTCGGGCCGGACGGGGCCGGCAAGTCCACCCTGATCCGGATGCTGGCAACGGTGCTGCGTCCGGACGCCGGCGACGCTTACGTGTTCGGCCACTCGGTGCGCAGCGAGGCCGGCCGGGTGACCCCCCGGATCGGCTACATGTCGCAGAAGTTCTCGATGTACCCGGACCTGTCGGTGGCGGAGAACCTGGAGTTCTTCGCCACCATCCGGGGGGTGGGTCGCGCCGACCGGCGCACCCGCAGCGCCAGCCTGCTCGAGGGGATGGGACTGGCCGAGTTCACCGGACGCCAGGCCCAGCACCTCTCCGGTGGCATGAAGCAGAAGCTGATGCTGGCCACGACCCTGATGCACGAGCCCGACCTGCTGCTGCTCGACGAACCGACCACCGGCGTCGATCCGGTCTCCCGTCGCGAGTTCTGGCGGATCCTCGCCGGGCTGCACCGGGCCGGCAAGACCGTGCTGGTGGCAACGCCCTACATGGACGAGGCCGAGCGCTGCACCCAGATCGCCTTCCTCGCCCGCGGCGAGATCCTGCAGTCGGGGACGCCGGAGGAGATCAAGGCCCGCGTCCCCGGCCGCCTCGTCGAGGTCGCGGCCGCCCAGCCGCGCGCCGCCCTCGCCGCCGTGAAGGACGTGCCCGGGGTGGCTTCGGCGCACCTGCTCGGTGACGTCGTCCGGGTGTTGTGGTCGGGGTCGGCCCAGCCGGAGGTCGTCCTCGGCGCTGCGCTCACCGCTGCCGGCGTCAGCGGCGCGGGCACCAGGGAGGTGGCCCCCGACATGGAAACGGTCTTCGCCTACCTGGCCGACCCGTCATCGGCCCCGGAGCCTTCTACTGGCCCGGGAACCACGCCGGCCGGGCCGGACGGGACCACGGGGACGGGGGTGGCCCCGTGAAGCAGGCGATGACCCGCATCGGCGCGATCGTGCGCAAGGAGTTCCGCCACCTCGGCCGGGATCCCCGGATGCTGCTCGCCGTCGTGATCACGCCGGTGATCCAGCTGCTCCTGTTCGCCTACGCGATCAGCTTCGACGTGGACCACGTGCCGACGATCGTCATCGACTTCGACAAGAGTCCGGCCAGCCAGCGCTACCTGCGGCAGTACGAGGCCTCGCCCTTCTTCGACGTGGTGGCCACCGGCAGCTCGCTCGCTGACGTCGACACCGCTTTCGACCACAACAGCGCGCGGGTGGCCATCGTGATCGAGGCCGGGTTCGCCCGCGCCCTCGCCGGCAACGAGGCGGCCCAGGTGGCCGTGATGGTCGACGGCAGCGAACCCAACGCCGCCAAGGTGTCCCAGGCCTACTCGGTGGCCCTCAACCAGCTCTACGGTCAGCAGCTCACCCGGGACTGGGCCGACGCCCAGGGGATGGACCTGTCCAGCCTCGGCCTGCTGGAGCCGC
>CAYQXH010000003.1:0-47760 GCA_964421325.1 uncultured Propionibacteriaceae bacterium | reverse complement strand
CGCTTCCTCCAGCACCTGCTGGATTCCACGTGTCCAAGACCCGGGGGCAAGCCCCGGTTCCTCACCCCGGACGGCAGCGCCGCGAACGGCATCAGGGTGCCGGCCTGCTCACTGACCAGACAGGCAGCTGTCGCGGCAGAGCGGACCAGCGACTCGGCTGCTCCAGCCCGATGGAGGGCTGCGCCCTTCAACGCGTACAGGTGTGCCCGATCCGCCAGGGAAATCCTCAACTCATAGATCCCCTGGTCCGCCTTCGCGATGGCTCGGGCGAAGTCCCCGGAGCAGAGCTGGAACCAGGCGGCCGGGACGGCTGAAGCCGAGGGGTCGGCGTGCGCCACCAGGTCATCGATGATCGGCCCTGCCCGGTGCACTGCCCCGAGAGCCAGCAGCAGCTGGGCTCTGGACCGAAGCAGCATTGCACCCCAAGGGTTGCCGGGCTCCACCTCGTGGCCGGAGTCGGCCACGATCGAGTCGAACTCCGCCAGCCCCAGCAATGGATCCGTCCAGAGCACCGCCGCAGCACTCAGCACCGTGGCGTACATGGGCTGGGCGTTGAACCACCGGGTGGACGCGCCTTCGGCGACGTGCAGCCGCAGGTGGTGCATCGCCAGTCCCCGGTCCAGTCTGCGGATCGCGGCATCCGCCTTGACCAGGTGGAACGCCGGCTCGATCCAGTCGGCGCCCCCGCAGCCGTGGGCGGCATGGCCGGCGAGGAACTTGTCGGCGACCGCTGCGTGCTGGGTACTGCCGGAAACGGCGCTGGCGGACGCGACCACCAGGGCCGCCAGGAAGCCGGGCAGGCCGCACCGGTCGCTGATGATCATCGCGAACTCACCCTCGCGTCGGGCGCGGGGCCAATCCGCCCGGAGGATGGCCACCAGGGCCGCGGTCGCGTGGAAGAAGGTCAGTGCCTTCGAGCTGACGACGCTGCCGGAGACCGAGGAATCGCTGATCACCCGGCCGAGCTCGGCGTAGGTGGCGAGCGGCCCCTCCAGGCGTGAGTCGGCCATGGCTGCCGGAACGGCTGCCTGAGCGAGCATCCACATCGTCCCGCCGATCACCTGGGCGTCTGCGGTGTCCTTGCCGGGCCACTGCGCGTGCAGCGACCGGCCGTCGCGGATCAGAGCCGCTGTCATCTGGTCGAGGTCGACCCGGCCGACCTCCGCATCGTAGGCAGAGGTCAGGGCCGCGGCGAAGCTGAGCCCGGGCAGCCGGGCACGCAACTCGCTCGGCGACCCAGCGTAGGCTGCCCGGACCCGGGGGTCCACGAACAGGTCCCGGGGTGAATGCAGCTTCCAGACGGCTTCCAGGCCGTCCCAGTCGGCGGCGTCGAGTGCCCAGTTGGCCAGCTGCACGCCGAGCCCACGGCTCGGCTTGGCCAGTCCGGCGGCCACCAACTCCCGGCGGACCCCGGTCGTCCCCGGTTGGGTCCGCGCCACCTGTGCCAGCATCGCCATCCTGGCTTCCGGGCGCAGGACGCGAACACCGGGGAGCTTGTCATTGGCGGCCTCGAGGAGGAGCCCGGCGGTGTCCATCAACGCCAGCACAGCGGGTGCTGCGTCGGGGGGAAGGTCAGCCCGCGCGCTCGCAGCGGCAACCACCAGCACCTCAGCCGAACAGGACTCGGCAAGTGCGACCCTTGGCAGCCAGCGGGGCAGGGCCTCGGCCATCTGTTCCGGGCGCCAGGACTCGGGCTGGTCACCGGCCCAGAGCGGAGCGGGCTGGTGTCGAAGCTTGCCATTCATTTAGGCCTCGGGGGGTTGGCCAAGAAGGATGAAACCGGAGGAGTGCAGCCGTCCGAACGACCCGAACCGACTCGGGCAACGGTGCGGCAAGGGACGATGCCGGCTCGCCCCGACCCGCTACCACTGCCGGACTCTCTCGGGCTTGCCGAACCACCTGAGACTACCCCGCTTCGCCGAAAGCAATCACTTCAGCGGGATCGTCCCCCTCCGGTCAGGGACCCCCCGATCGGCCCGCCGGGCCTGGCGGCCCCGCCGATGGAGCCCGCAGCCGGCTCAGGTCCTCGGGGCCTGTCGCAGGCAGGCGAGCACTGTGGAGTTGAACGCCTGCGGATTGCCCTGGTGGGCCGTGTGCCCTGCGTCCGGGGTCTGGATCAGCCCTCGCCGTTCAACACACCTTGCGGGGTCAGTTGGCGTTCAGCAGGTGCCGCAAGGCCGCGTCGGTGCCGTGCTCGCTGCTCATCTCCGCTGCGGCTTGCTGCACCCGTCCGGCATGACCAATCGCTGCTGCGATCGCCACGGTGACGTCGGCGGGCTTGAGGTGCTCGCGGTGCAGTGGCGCCCCCGCGAGCCCGATTCGCTGCAGCTGAGCTGCCCAGAACGGCTGGTCACCGAGGAACGGGACCAGGACCGAAGGGGTCCCGGCGCGGGTGGCCGCGTGAACCGTTCCGGCACCACCGTGGTGAACCGCGATCGCGGCGAGGGGGAGGACGGCATCGTGGGGAACCGAGTCCACGAAGAGGACGTCGTCACCGGCCACGCGGGCCGGCGGCTTGAGCCCGCCCCAGCCGGTCGCGAAGAGAACCCGCAAGCTCAGAGAGCGGGCGCCAGCGAGAATCGCCTCCGCCCTCGCAACTGGGTCGCCGCCCGTCATCGACCCGAACCCGGCGTAGACGAATTGGCGCGGATCAGCCAGGAACTCCTGGACCGAACGCTGAGGTCCGCCCTGGCTGGACTTGACGTGCCAGTCCCCGGTCAGCTGCGTGCTGTCCGGCCAGTCCGCGGGGCGCGGTACCAGCGTCGGGCTGAAGGCAGCGAGCGTGGTCACCGGTGGTGGCAGTCGCCCGGCGGAGACCCCGAAGCGCTGCCGGGCAGCCCTGACGTCGCTGCCGAACATGGCCCCGGCCAGGCCAACGACCCGGTAGCTGAGCCGGTTGAACCACGGCCCCAGCGAGCCCGCCGCTACTCCGGCCGCCGGGAACTCCCGAGTCGGAGTGAGCGTCGGAGTCAGCTCGGCAGCGAGCCAGGGAACTTCCAGCCTGGCCGCGGCGACCGGCGCGGTGAGCACCTTCGGGTGGGCCAGGATGACCTGCGGCTGCCAGTCGACAGCCACCTCTGCCGCGGTCGCCAAGGCACGCGTCATTGCTGGACGGATCCGCTCACGGAACGCGCGCATCGCGGCCATCCCGCCGCCGCTGAGGTTCTCCGCGAGGTCGGCGAAGCTGATCCCGAGACTCACCGCATCCAGCCCCCGGTTGTCGATCTCGGCAGAATCCGGAACTGCCAGCCTCACCTCGTGGCCGGCGTGCCGGGCCGCCCGTGCCAGGCAGAGGAAAGGTTCCACGTCGCCGCGACTTCCCAGTGTGGCGAACAGCATCCGCTTCGGCCGACCCTCAGACACCTTCAGACCTCTCCTCGAATCCGGTTCCAGGACGATCATCCTCCGCAGTCCGTGCCTGCCGGGAGTGCCGGCGCCGGATTGCCGGCCGGCCCGCTGAAACCCGGCGACGACCTGGCGGGCGCCAAGGTGTCAGCGCAGGCACGCCGCAGTATTGCCGACCACGCCCACGCTCCTCCCGCTCCCATGGTCCAGGGTCGGTCGTTGCGCCCGTAGAGTGGTGTACGGAGTGCCGGGAAGTCGGGTCGGCGATCTCACTGTCGACTCCCCGAGGATCTGTCATGACCACCGTGCCCCGTCCACCGACCCCGCTGTTTCCTCCTGGCTCCTGGCCCGAAGCCACCCGTCTCGCGGCCCTGCTGCGCCGCGAGACGGTCGGCGGAGCACTGCTGCTGGCAGCGGCCGTGTCGGCGTTGGTCTGGGCGAACTCACCTTGGGCCCAGACCTACATCGGCCTGCGGGACTTCACCGTGGGGCCCAGCGCTCTCCACCTGGACCTGACCCTCGGCAAGTGGGCCGGCGATGGCCTCCTGGCGATCTTCTTCTTCGTCGCCGGCCTGGAGTTGAAGCGGGAGTTCGTCGCCGGGGACCTGCGGGACCCGCGCCGAGCCACCCTGCCGATCGTCGCTGCCGTAGCGGGCATGGCGGTACCGGCGGTGCTGTTCGTCGTCGTGAACCTGGGCGCCGGACCGGAGGCTCTGCAGGGGTGGGCGATCCCGACGGCCACCGACATCGCCTTCGCCCTCGCGGTGCTCGCCGTGATCAGCACCCACCTGCCGACCGCGCTGCGCACCTTCCTGCTCACCCTGGCTGTCGTGGACGACCTGCTGGCGATCACGATCATCGCGATCTTCTACACGCACGAGCTGCAGCCGGAATTCCTCGCAGCTGCCCTGCTACCGCTCGGCCTGTTCGCCGTCCTCGTGCAGCGGCGGGTCCGGTCATGGTGGCTGTTGATCCCGCTGGCAGCATGCACCTGGGCACTAGTGCATGCCTCCGGCGTCCACGCCACCGTTGCCGGGGTCCTGCTCGCCTTCACGGTCCCGGTCATCCGGAGCCGGGCCGCCGGTGGCCCGGAGGCAGGACCGGGTCTGGCCGAACACTTCGAGAACCGGATCCGGCCCCTGTCGGCAGGGTTCGCCGTCCCGGTGTTCGCCTTCTTCGCCGCCGGAGTCACCATCGGCGGCTGGAGCGGCCTGACCGCGTCCCTCACCGACACCGTCGCCCTTGGGATCGTCGCGGGGCTGGTGGCAGGCAAGACCATCGGCATCTTCTGCGCGACCTATCTGGTTGCCCGGTTCACCAGGGCAAGCCTCGACGATGACCTGCGTTGGGTAGACATCTTCGGCCTTGCTGCCCTGGCCGGCATCGGGTTCACCGTCTCACTCCTGATCGGCGACCTCGCCTACGGCGCCGGAAGCGACCTCGACAACCACGTCAAGGTCGGCGTTCTGACCGGGTCGTTCGTCGCGGCCACCATCGCCGCAGTCATCCTGCGCGCACGAAACCGGACGTACCGACGAATCCAGGAAGCCGAAGAGGCCGACACCGACAGCGACGGCACACCCGACCGCTACGACACCGACCCCGAACGATCCGCGCCGTAGCAGCCGCGCCGAACTGGCGTCCAACCACCGGGGTTGCCTGGGCCGCCGCACAAAAGGGGACAGTCCCCTTTTGTGCGGTCCGTCCCCTTTTGTGCGGTCCCATTTTGTGCGCTCTTGTGCAGCGTCAACACGAAAGGGGACTGTCCCCTTTCGTGTTGCCCTTTCGTGTTGCCCCGGGTGACCTGGCGGGTGCCTTGGCTCAGCTCCCGGGGTCGGTGAGCTGCCGGAGTGCTTCGAGGTGGCTGAGGTAGGCGACGCGTCCGGCGGGCGTGAAGCGGATCCAGGTCCTGGGTCGCCCGAACGGCTGCGGGCGCTTCTCCAGGGCGATGTAGCCGGCGTCGGTGAGCACCTTGAGCTGTTTGGACAGCAGCGAGGTGGAGATGCCGAGGGCATCCTCGAGGACAGTGAACTCCAGGTCGGTGGCAGTTGCGAGTGCCGCGACGATCCGCAGCCGGGTGGGGAAGTGGATCAGCTCGTCGAACCTCGCGCCGACGGGTTCCCCTTTCACAGCTGGTAGTCGCCGGCGGCGAGCCGGCCGGCCCGGTAGCGGTCCTCCCAGCGCAGCCAGGTGAAGGAACCGATCGCGGCGACCGCACCCAGGATGATCGAGTACCAGGGTTGCCACTCCGACGGCCCGAACTGCAGCAGGACGAACAGCGCCACGTACAGGATCGCGAACCTGAGCACCCGTGCCCCGACGGCCTTCTGGTCGAGGAGCTGGCCGTGGCTGCGGGAGAGGCGCCGCTGCGCGATTGTGAAGCCCAGCGAGCCGACCACAAGAACGGCGATTGCGACGACCGGATAGCCCCCGGGGCCGAGTGCAAGCGCGGCCCCGATGGTGATCGACATGCCCGCGTCGATCCAGACCGGGCGCCGGGTGGCCTGCGCTGCGGCGTGGCGGGAAGCAGACACCTGGTCAAGGCTTGCCCGCGCCTCCTCGGGTGTCGGGGGTGGTGCTGCGTACATCGTCGGCCTTTCCGATACTTGGTTGAAGCTGATTCAAGTTTCGCACTTGGTTGCCTCCGGGTCAACCATCTTGGCCCCCAGCGCCGGACCAGGCACCCGTTCGAGTGCCTCCGGCGCCGGCTCGAGTCCTTGACATCGGAGTCCACCCGGCCCTGAGATGGTCCGTTGTGGAAGCTGTGACCCAGTCCGTACTGGAAGCTCTGGCCGGGCCATGGCCACAGCGGCGCCGGGATGCGAGGAGGTGAAGCTCATGAGGCCGCAAGGTCCTCGCTCGAGCGGCGGCATGCTGAGCCGCTGGCAGTTTGCCGTCTTCGTCGCGCTCTCCTTTCTCCTGAGTTGGTGGACGGCCCCCGCCATGGGTGGCGCGCTTCTGCCGTACGGACCCGCCCTGGCTGCCGTTGTCGTGGTCGGGCTGGTGGCCGGTCGTGGCGGGCTGACCGCCCTACGCCGACAGGTGACGACTTGGCGAGTCTCGTGGGTCTGGTACTTGGCCGCGCTACTCCTGCCGATCCTGATCGGTGCCGCAGCATTCGCCCTCAACGTCAGCCTCGGCGCTTCCATCGGTGACTCGACACATCTGCAGCCACTGGTGCTGTCGGTGATCGTCGGCCAACTCTTCCTCTTCGGCGGAATGTGGGAGGAGCCGGGCTGGACAGGCTACGCGTTGCCATTTCTCCAGGAACGGCTTGGCGGCGGTTCTTCACTCGGGTTGCTGCCGGTTCTGGTTGTCGGTGCGGCGCGGTCGGCGTGGCACCTGCCGTTGGTGTTGTCTGGTGCAATCCCCTGGTACGACGCCGTCTTCTACGCCCTCGCGATGCAGTTCGTCATTGCCTGGCTGTTTGTCCGCACCGGAGGTAGCGTGCCCGTGGCGATGCTCTTCCATCTGGCATCGAACGTCGTCTTCGGTGGGGTGTTCATTCCGTTGTTCGCGGGCGCAGACCTGGCGCGGTACTACGTTCTGTTCATCGTGTTGACGTGGTTGATAGTGCTCGTTGCCTTTTGGCGGCCGAGCCGCGGGATTGCCCGCCGGTCGCATTGACGAGACCCCCCGCACCAGCAATCCGCCATCTCCTCGACCTCACCGGGCGAAAACCGCGCGTGATCCGGGTTCCTCCGGCTCAGCGATCCTTCGGGACGCCGCACGGGTGAATGGCACGCCCTCTGGCACAGTGGGCTCATGGGACTTGACCCTCGCCTGGCTCGCCTGGTCGGTACGTGGCGTGGCGGTGGCTTCGGCACCTACCCCACCATCGCCGACTTCGCCTATACCGACGAGATCACCTTCACCGACATTGGGAAGCCGTTCCTGCACTTCGTCCAGCGAACCTGGATGAACGGGGAGCCCCGGCACACCGAAACGGGCTACTGGCGGATGCCCAACCCGGATGCCGTAGAGGTCGTGATCGCCCTCCCCACCGGCCAGGCCGAGCGAGGCTCGGGCACCTGCCGCACGGATGAGGACGGTGCCATCGTCATCGAGACCGACTCCTCGGTACAGAACACGCCCACCGCGAAGCGGGTCGACCGGATCGTCCGACGGCTGCGGGTCGAGAGCGACCAGATGCACTATGAAGTCCTCATGGAGGCCGTCGGACAGGGGCTCGCGCTGCACTTGTCATCCGACGTCAGGCGGCAACCGCAGGAAGCCTGAGTCGTAGCTCTGGCAGGGATCCGGCTCTCGGGGGCCGGTACGCGGCGATTCGCCGGACCGGTCCTGCTGCACAAGACGCACGGGCGGCGTCCGCCGGTGGGACGCGAAGCCGAGCAAACCGGGGCTGTAGGCCAGATGACCATTGCATCAGCCCCGGGGCTCGACCGCGGCTTCTACGTGGCGGCGGCCTTGATGAGGGCAAGTACCTTGCGCGGATGACTGATCATCGGCACGTGCGAACTGTTCACCTCGACAGTCGTGGCGCCTGCCCGGGCAGCCATCGCCCGCTCCGCCTGCGGCGGGATGATCCGATCCCTGGAGGCGACCAGGTACCAGCTGGGAATCTCCTCCCAGGCGGGCTTCCCGGACGGGGCCACGAGCGAGGCCAACGCGCCGGGTCGCTGGGTGGCTGCCATGAACCTTGCCTCGCGCCGTGGCAGGTCCTGGGCGAACAGCATCGGGAAGTACGCCGGGTCGATGTAGGCGTCGGCGTCCCCGGCTGAGGCGCCCGGGAAGGGCCGGATCACCAGGTGATCGGTGACCTCGGTGTGGCCCCCGCCGAGAGTGTTGGCGGTGGCGACGCTCTCACCCTCAGCAAGGGCGTAGGCGGCGATGTAGACCAACGACTTCACATTCGGGTTGCCGGCGGCGGCATTGGTTATGACGGCCCCGCCGTAGGAGTGCCCGACCAGGACGATCTTGCCGGTGATCGTGCCGAGGAAGGCGCGCAGGTAGTCACTGTCGTACTGCACGCCGCGCAGCGGATTGGAGAATGCGATCACCGGATAGCCCTCCGCCATCAGGGCGGTCGCGACCTTCGTCCAGCCGCTGGAGTCGGCGAAGGCGCCGTGGACCAGCACCACGGTCGGCTTCGCCGCCACCGGCGGCTTGCCGATCACGTGCTTCGCCACGACCCGGGTGTCCGCTGCTGCAAGGGACGCCGGCCCAGTGCCGGCGGCGAACACCAAGACGGCAGCCGCCGCGAGAGCGAGCATCCTACTGAGTCTGCTTCTGGTCATTCGTCCTTCCTTCCTCTGGTGGTGATGATGGGCGGCTCTCTAGACATTCGTCGGCACGCCTTCGGTGAGCCAACGGATGCGTTCACGGATGGTGCGCGGTGCGTCGCGGACTGCTGTTCGCATGCCGTCCTCACCGTCGCGGAAGTGGGACCAGCCGCTGAAGTGGGCCGGGACGGCGATGCGCGGATCGAGCTCGCTGATGAGCTCGACCGCTTCGGCACCGGTCATCGTGTAGCGCAGCGGTCCGGTGATGCCGAACCGCACACCACCGGCATTGACGATGGCGACGTCCACGGTCAGACTCCGGGCGACCTTCCGGATGGCCGGGTAGAGAACGGAGTCACCCGTGACCCAAAGGGCGACCTGGGACTCGCCCTCGCGACGAACCGCGAAGCCGACGACGTCACCGACAACTCCATGGCTCAGCGGTGGGCCGTGCCGACACGGCGTGGCGGTGACATCCAGCGAGGCCTTGCCCTCGGCCACAAGGTGGGTGGCTGTACCGGCGACAAGGCCGCGGGTGTTGGCGAGTGCGAGTCGTCTGGCCGCGCTTGCCGTCGTGATCACGTGCCGGGCAGCCGGGAGCAACGCGCGGCCCGCGTCGTCGAGGTTGTCGGCGTGGTGGTCGTGACTGAGCAGGACCAGGTCGACCGGCCCGAGGTCCTCCCGGGCCACGGCCGGTGCCAGCGTCTTCACGCTGGAGGTGCCGAACCCGAAGGCGTAACGCCGGCCGGGTGCGTCGAACGTCGGGTCGATCAGGACCCGCCACCCGTCGAGCTCCACCAGGTGGGTCGGCCCTCCGATGCGGGTGATCCGCACGATCCGCTCCCCGGTCCGTTGCCCGGCTCAGGATGCGGCCGCCGTATTGCGGGCGTGGGCGAGCGTCCACTCGAGGGCGTGATCGGCGACTTCCTCCCAACCCGGTTCGGCGCAGATCCAGTGCGAGCGGCCGGGGAACTCGACGTACTCGGTGACCGCCGGCGACTTGGCCCAGTGCCTGGCGTTGGATTTGTTGACCGCTGGCGGCATGATGTGGTCCTCGCTGCCCCCGATGAACAGCAGCGGGGCACGGTCGGCCGAGTAGTCGACCCAGGTCTCCTGGTGGCCCGGCTGGAAGTTGGCGATCAGGCCGTAGGCCCAGACCCAGTTGCCGGGTGCAGGGATCGCGTACCTCTCGTAGGCGGCGTCGGACTCCTCCCTGGACACGGTGTTGGTGAATGCGTAGTGCCATTCGTCAGGGGTGAAGGCGACCGCCCGATGGAAGTTCGCCGGGTTCTTCAGGGCTGGGAAGAGCGACTTCGCCTGGGACAGCGGAGTCACGCGGACGCCTTCGGTCGGGGCGGAGTCGATCACCGCGGCCGCAGCACCGAGCCCCCGCGCGAGGAGGAGCTGGGTGAGCGTGCCGCCGAACGAGTGGCCCATGATGATCGGTGGCTTCGGGAGCGCCTCGATGACGCCGGCCAGGTGGTCGACAGTCTCCGGCACGGTGAGATTCGCGATGACGTCGGGGTTCTCGCGGAGCGCTTCCACCTCGATCTCGAAGCCGGGGTAGGCCGGCGTGAGGACAGTGAAGCCCCTGGCTTCAAAGCGCTCCTTCCAGCCCTCCCAGCTGCGTGGGGTCACCCAGAGTCCGTGGACGAGGACGATGGTGTCGGGGGCGGCGGTATCGGTCATGGCATGCCTTTCTGGTTGTCAGGAGTCGATGAAGGCGAGCATGTCGGCGTGCAGCCGCTCGCGTTCGGTGTCGGGGAGCCCGTGAGCACCGCCCTCGTAGACCAGCAGGCGAGCGTCGGGGATCAGCTCGGCGCTGAGCTTGCCGCTGAGCTCGAAGGGCACGATCTGGTCGTCGTCACCGTGGATCACCAGGGTCGGCACATCGATCCTGGCGAGATCGGGACGGAAGTCCGTGGCCGAGAAGGCCGCGATGCACTCGTAGGCGTTGCGGGTTCCCGAGGCGAGTCCCTGCAGCCAGAAGGCGTCGCGGATGCCTTGAGGAACGTCGCCCGCGCGGTTGTTGCCGAAGAACGGCCCGTCGGCGAGGTCGCGGTACAGCTGTGAGCGGTTGTGCGCCTCCCCGGCGCGGATGCCGTCGAACACGTCCCTGGGGAGCCCTCCAGGGTTGTCGTCCCTGCGTTCCATGAGGGGAGGCACCGCAGAGACCAGGATCAGCTTCGAGACCCGTCCGGACCCGTGCCGGGCGAGGTAGTGCGCCACCTCGCCACCGCCGGTCGAGTGCCCGATCAGGGTGAGGTCGGTGAGGTCGAGGTGCTCGATGAGGCACGCGAGGTCGTCGGCGTAGGTGTCCATCTCGTTGCCGGCCCACGTCTGCGTGGACTTGCCGTGCCCACGCCGGTCGTGGACGACGGCGCGATGGCCGTGCGCTGCGAAGAAGAGCGCCGCGGCTTCCCAGGCGTCCGAGTTCAGCGGCCACCCATGGCTGAGCAGCACAGGCGATCCCGTGGTCCCCCAGTCCTTGTAGAAGATCTGGGTCCCGTCCTCCGTGGTCACATAGGACATTGCTTCCTCCCGTCGGTGTGGCTTGACCGCCATGCTGGTCGGGAGACCCCGGTGCATGCACCACGCGTGCCACGTAGTCCTTGCCGGCCGTCGTTTGCCCAGCACCACGCGACGCACCTCGGTTGGCCGGCCGGCTAGAGGGCTTCCAGATGCTCGGCGAGTTGACGACGTGACGTGACGTCGAGCTTCCTGAACACCTTCCGGAGGTGGTAGTCGACGGTGTTCGTGCTGATGAACAGCGCCGCGCCGATCTCGGCGTTGGTGGCGCCCCGAGCGGCGAGGCGCGTCACCTCGACCTCCTGCGCCGTCAGCGTCCCCAGCGGGGTCGCCGACTCCAGTGGCTCAGCCCCGGTTGCCTTGAGCTCGCGACGCGCGCGCTGCGCGAACGCCTCGGCGCCGGCTTCGGCGAAGGCGTCCCATGCCGCCTGGAGCTGGGCCCTGGCGTCGCTGCGGCGACGCATGCGGCGGAGCCATTCGCCGTAGAGGAGTCTTGTGCGGGCACAGTCGCCGCGATGACCAGTGGTGTCCAGGCTCGTAACGGACGCCGCGAAGTGCGCCTCCGCCTGCACGTCGTCGGCGAGCATCGCCTCACACCGCCGGGCGAGCCCGATCACCCACGGCGTCCCCGTCGCCGCGGCGTAGCAGCAGATCTGATCGGTCACCCTCCGCGCCGTCGCCACGTTGCCGCTACGGACGGCCGCCTCGACCAGGTCCGCCAGTTGGGGGAAGCCCGCCTGGAGGAAGGGGCGATCGGCAAGGTCGGTGAGCCGCTCGAACGCCGCCTGGTAGTCGCCGTCGGCAATCTCGATCGCTGCGATCGCACTGAGCGCCATCCGCGCGGCTCCACCGAACCCGCTGTCGCGCAGCCCGCGAGCGATCTGGTCCAGCGTCGTGCGCGGGGTGCCTTGCCAGGCGAGATGGCCCGCGTTCACCATCTGCTGATCCCCGTACCCGAGCGCTCTGCGCAGTTCATCTGCCTGCATGAGGTAGTCACCGGCTAGTTGGGGGTTCATACGGCCCAGCTCGACGGCGCTGAGCACCCACAGGGCGGCATCCACCTCCCGCAGGGCACCGGTCTCCCGTCCGATCCGGACGGTTCGGCGCAGCAGCCGGGAGGCAGCTTCCGCGTCCCAGAGGCCGATGCCCGGGCCCACGCAGTAGAAGCTGAACTCCAGGAGCGCCCGATCGTCGAGGGCTTCGAGCATTCGAACCGCTTCGCGCAACCGGGGGGCCGCAACCTGATAGTCGTCGAGGATGAACGAGCTGGTGGCCCGCAGGGCGATCGCGTAAGGGCTCTCCAACGCCGCTGCGCCCTGCCGCAGGCGCTCGCCGAGTTGGGGGAGGGTGACCCCAACCGTGCAGTCCTCCGTGGTCTGGATGAAGGTGATGGCCAGCAGGAGCGCGCGCTGCTCGAGCTCCGGTAGCGTTCCGCGAAACTCGTCCGCGGCAGCGAGCAGCGTCGCCACGCCATGGCGGAGCTCCACTGGATCAGACAAGTAGAGGGCGCACATCGCGCGCACCAGCAACACGCGTCCACGACCCACCCTGTCGAGTTGCGGGGTGTCGACTCGTGCCAGGAGCTGCTGCGCGAGCAGGCCGGCCCCCGACCCGATGGCAGCTTCGGCCGCCCCGAGGAGCCGCTGGCTTCTTGACCTGGCGTCCGTGGCCAGCTCGGCCGCGCGCGCGAGCAATTGGGCCCGTGATTCCAGCCCGCCTCTTGCACCTGCGAGATCCGCCACGGCTGCCAGCTGTGCGGCAACCTCCTCATTCGGCCCTGTCGCGGCTGCCGCGGCGTGCCAGGCCGCAACCTCCGGCCATCCCCGGGAGGCCGTCTCATCCTTCAGGGCCCGGTGCACCCGCCGCCGGTCGGCGTCGCTGGCCCGGCTGTACACGGCCGAGCGGACCAGGGGATGCCGGAACCGCACGGCGTCCCGGACGTCGACCAGCCCAGCCGCCTCCGCGGCGGACGAGGCTGTGTCGCTCACGCCGACAGCGGTCGCCGTCTGCCGCACGACCGAGGCCTCCCCGGTCGACTCGGCGGCGGCAACGAGCAGCCACAGCCGTGTCTCCTGGGGAAGCGACTCCACGCGGGCCCGGTAGTGGTCCTCGAGCTTGCTGCCGATCGGTACCGGCTCGTGGGCAATCGCGACGGAAGTCAGCTGCTCAGCCGACCACTGGGCGCCGAGTTCGCGGAGCGCGAGCGGGTTACCACCTGTGAACTCGACGAACCTCGCGACGATCGTCGGGTCAAGGACGCCCTCGACCGAGTTCTGGAGGAGTGCGGCAGCTGACTCGCCGTCCAGCCCGGAGAGCTGGAGCCTCGGGACGCCGGCCAGGGCCCGGGACACTGCAGAGTCCTCGCGGGTGGAGAAGATGAACGCCAGCCGTTCTGCGGACAGGCGCCGGGCCACGAACCCAAGTACTTCGATGGACTCGGTATCGAGGTACTGCGCGTCGTCGACAACGCACACCGTGGGCTGGTCATTGCTGGCATGCGAGAGCAGCGACAGCGCTCCCAGACCGACCAGAGCGCGATGCGGCGGATCCCCCTCGCCAAGGCCGACCGCAACGCGAAGGGCTGCCCGCTGCCGGTCGGGGATGCCTGGTGCGTACTCCGCGAGTGGACCGCCCAGTCGCTGCAGTGCGGCGTACGGGAACTCCGCCTCCGCCTCGAAGCCGGAGATGCGCAGCACCCGTACCGAGGCGGAGCCACGCAAGGCGGCGGCGACGAGCGTCGTCTTTCCAACGCCCGGATCCCCCTCGATCAGCAGTGCACCGCCAACGCCGTTGCGCGCGTTGGCGATCAGCGCGTTGAGCGCACTTCTCTCCGCCTCCCGCCCGTACACCACCGAGAAGTCACTCCCCGGCTCACGAACCTCCGACATGATGGCTCCTTGTCGATTCCCATCAGGTGCGGCGATCAATCACGAATATCAGTATGCCGACCGACATACAAGTAGGCTAGGTGGTATGGCTGCCCGTAGTGATACGCGATCCCGGATGATCGAAGGCGCAACATCGCTGATGCGCAAGCGCGGCTTCACCGCCACTTCACTCCGGGATGTTTGGGAGCTGACGGACACACCCCGCGGCTCGGTCTACTTCCACTTTCCCGGCGGCAAGGAGGAACTCGGGCACGAGGTGATCCAGGCCGCGCTCGCCACTCTCCTGGTCTGGACGGAGGAAGCGCAGCGCGAGGCGGGCTCAGCCGAGGAGTTCCTGCGTCTGCTCACCGGGAAGCTCGCCGACTTCCTCGAAGCCAGCGGGTACGAGCAAGGTTGCCCGATCGGGGCCATCGCCATCGAGGCGCCACCGGAGTTCCCAGCTCTGCGCGCGGCCGCCAGTGCGGCGTTCCAGACCTGGAGCCGCCGCATCGCCGAAGGACTGGTGGCTTTCGGAGTCGCCATCGGCCGGTCGAACGACATCGCGAAGGCGGCCGCCCCAGCGCTGGAGGGAGCGATCCTCGTAAGCAAGTCCGCTCAGAACACCAACGCACTCGACCTGACTGCGAACCTGCTTTCCCACGCCCTCGCCTGAGCCACTCGGGGCCCCAGCGGGCAACGAAGCGAACGTGGGTCGGCAGCGCTCTGGCCCGGTTCGGGGTACCGCCCGCCTCCGCCGGCAGCCGGCGTCGTTGAGGTCTACCAGAGGACCGCGATGAAGACGTTGACCAGGCCAAGGCCGCCGGCGGTGTGGAAGAACGGCATCACCTTGCCATCCTTGCGCTGACGCAGATGGGCCAGGACAGCTGCTACTGCAGCGATCAACGCGATCAGCAGCTTGACCCCCACCTTGATGTTGTTCACGGGAAGGTCCTGGGCCTCGCGCAGGCCAACCAGGGCCAGTCCGGTGACCACTTGAGTGATGGCGCCGGTCAGCAGCACCTTGGTGTTGAAGTCCGAGCGCTGGCGCATCTGGACGAGAAACACCCCGACCAGGGCGGCCAGCCCCAGGAAATGCGTGCAAAGGACCAACAACCGCAGGATTTCCATCTCGCTCCTCATGCTAGGTGTCTCCAGCCGGGGGCCGCCGTGCGACCGGTGGTCGCAGCCGCGGCCGAAGGACTGGTTCGGGAGTAGGCTATCGTCTTACCGACCGTTCGGTAAAAAGACGCAGAGGTGGGATGGACGAGAAGAAGCGCAACCGGGTGCTCGTGGTTCTGTTCGTGGGAGTCCTGATGGCGGCATTGGACATCGCCATCATCGGGCCCGCGCTGCCGGCGATCCAGGCGGAGTTCGGCTTGGGGCCACGGCAGCTGCCGTGGATCTTCACGACCTATGTGCTGCTGCAGATGGTGAGCACACCGTTGATGGCGAAGCTGTCGGACTTCTTCGGTCGGCGCGCGATCTACCTGCTGGATGTCGCACTGTTCGCCGTGGGGTCGCTGGTGGTGGCGCTTTCCCACGGGACCGGGTTGTGGATCATGCTCCTCACCGGTAGGGCCATCCAGGGCATCGGCGCCGGTGGGATCTTCCCGATCGCCAGCGCCGTCATCGGCGACACCTTCCCTGCGGAGAAGCGCGGTCGGGCTCTCGGGTTGATCGGTGCCGTGTTCGGTCTGGCGTTCATCGTCGGCCCGCTGATCGGCGGACTGCTCCTCGGGATCGGCTGGCAGTGGCTGTTCCTGCTGAACCTGCCGTTGGCCGCAGGTGTGATGGTGGCCGGCTGGCGACTCCTGCCTCACGCGAGGGTCGCAGCGGGCGGCCCCTTCGACGTTGCCGGAATGCTGACCCTCGGCGTCGCGCTGGCCACCCTGACGTACGGACTCAACGAGTTCGACCCCAACGACGCCCTGCTGAGCGTCGGCCAGCCGGCCGTCTGGCTGTCTCTGGCGGTTTCGGTCGTTGCGCTGGTCCTACTGGTTGTCATCGAGCTGCGCGCGCAGAACCCCGTCTTCCCGGTCCGACTCTTCGGCAACCGTCAACTGGCTGTCGCCTTCGCCATCACCGCCGGCGCCGGGCTGGGCGAAGCCAGTACCGTCTTCCTGCCGTTGCTGGCCGTCCTCTCCCTCGGCATCACCACTTCGGCGGCCAGCTACCTGCTGCTTCCACTGGTCGCCGCAATGGCCGTCGGCTCACCGTTGGCCGGCCGGCTGGTCGACCTACTGGGCTCCCGCACGGTGATCCTGGCGGGCCTGCTGATCATGGGGACCGGCATGGTGGGCATCAGCCAGACGAGCAACTCCATGGTGCTGTTCATCACCTTCAGTGCCCTGATCGGCTTGGGTCTCTCCGGTCTTCTGGGTGCACCCATCCGCTACATCACCCTGAACGAGACCAGCGCGGCGGACCGGTCCGCGGCACAGGGCATGGTCACCACCTTCACCGCCATCGGCCAGATCTTCGCGGCCGCCCTGATCGGGTCCCTGGCTGCCTCCTTCGGAGATTCGGCCCACGGGTACGACCTGTCGTTCATCGGCATCGGGGTGGTCGCCGCGGTCCTGGTCGTGGTAGGCCTGCTCCTGAAGTCGCGGGCAGTGGAACAGTCCACCCGCACCAGCTGAAGGACGGCCAGACGTGGACCCGCTACGAGATCGACTCATCCGGGAAGCCACCCACCTGTTCGTCGAGCGTGGCTTCGACGGCGCCTCCATGCGGGACATCGCCGCCGCCTGCGGCGTCACCAAGGCCTCGCTGTACTACCACTACCCCAGCAAGGCCGATCTCCTGCGCGACATCGTCGGCACCTACCTTGACTCGATCTCTACGGCCATGGCGCGGGCCCGCCGGGCCGGCCCGGAGGCATCCGACCAGGTCCGCGCCATCATCGCCGAACTCTTCTCCCTGCCACCTGAGGGCCGAGCCGTCATCCGGCTGGCGATGCACGACCTGCGACATCTGGACAAGGCCGACCAACTCGCCTTCGGCACCTCCTACCAGGAGCAGTTCCTGCAGCCGCTGGCCGACATCATCGATGCGGGGGCGACCTCCGGAGAGTTCCAGCCACACGACCCCATGACGATGGTGTGGATCATCCTCGGCATGCTGTACCCGTTCCTGACCACCCCGCCCACCAGCCGAAACGAGCCCCAGGTGATGACCGAACTGCTCGACGTGCTCCTCAACGGACTCAAGACTCGATAGACGCTCGCGTGCAGGCTCCTGGGTCGGCCGGTCCGCCGGATCAACCCGCCGATGCCCAGGCCACAGCCGGGCCACGGACTCCCGGAACCAGGCCCTCGACCCCGTACGGCCGACACGCCCGCAAGCACGGTGGCCGCAGTTCGGGATTCTCGGCCAACCGACCGGCGCCGAGCCGGTTGCCTGACCATGACCGCTTGGTGTGAACAGGCAACCAGCGAAGCGCTCAGCCCTGGATGTCGATGGTGACGGGGCCCCGTGCCGGATCCGCCATCTCGAGCAGTCGAAACGGGACTCGGAAGACCCGGCCCGGCGCTGCCGGCCACCAGGTGGAGGCCCTTCCGATCTCACGGCCGCCCTGAATGGCGGTGACAGTTGGACGTGTCCGCAGTTCAGTCGGCCAGAGAAGGAGGAACCCTCGGGCGGGGCCTCCTTCGCCTGGCCGGAAGCGCGTCGGCGAGACCCATCTGAAGCCGGCGCCCGGAACCAGTTCGAGCCCGGCCGGCGTCGGTTCGCCCGTCTCCAGATATCGCAGGACATGCGGCGTGACGTGGGCGCCGTCCAGTGCGGCACCGTCCGCGGTGTCGACGGGGTGGACGAGGTTGCCGATGGCGAAGACGCCCTGCTTGCCGGTGCGGAGGGCGGTGTCCACCGCGGGACCGAGGGTGTGGGGGTCGATGTCGATCCCGCCGGTGCGTGCGAGTTCGTGGTCGGGGATCCAGTCACCGGTGAACACGACGGTGTCGCAGGGCACCACTTCGCGGTTCCCGGTGGCCAGTTGTTCGATCTCCACGCCTTGCACCCGGCCGCGGCCGATGATGCGGCGGACGCGGGTGGTGGTGGCGACCTTGGTGCGGAAGAACGGTCCACCGAAGGCGGAGAACAACCGGTAGACGTCGGGTGCGGCGTACTCGGTGGTCATCAGCACGGTCCGGCAGCCGGCGTGCTGCAGGGTCAGCGCCGCGGACCAGCTGACCAGCTCGGATCCGACGATGACTGCCCGGCTGCCGACCTTCTGGTGGTGCAGGTGCACCAGGTTCTGCAGCTGGCCTGTGGTGTAGACCCCGGCGGGCCGGTCTCCGGGGATGCGGTGCGCGGTGCGCGGTCGCTCGCGGGCGCCGGTCGCCAGAATGGTCGCCTTGGCCTGCACCTGGAACCGTCCCTGCGGCGTGGTGACCTGGAGGGCGCCTTCCGGCGTCCAGCCAGTGACCATGGCGTGGGTGATGATGTCGGCCCCGGCCCTGGTCGCCCGATCCACCAGGATCCCGGCGTACTTGGGACCGGAGGTGAACCGGTGCAGGTCACGGATGCCGTAGCCGGGGTGGAAGCAGTGCCGGGGGATGCCACCGGGCTCGGCCTCGCGGTCGAGGACGAGCACGTCCCCCTTGAGGGTGGCGGCCAGGTCAGCGGCCGCCCGGAGTCCGGCCGGGCCGGCTCCGATGATGGCGACCGCTGGCGTGCGGACGGGCTGGTTCATCGCGCGTCCTCCTGGATGTTGTCGGTGAACAGTTGCTCGACGGCTGCCCCACAGAAGAACCCTTGGCACCGTCCATTCATGGCTCGGGTCCTGCGCCGAAGGGCGCCTTGGTCCCGGGCGGGGATGGTGCTGCGGCAGGCGTCGCGAATCTCGCCCTTGGTGACGCGCTCGCAGAAGCAGACCACCTCGCCGTAGGCGGGGTCCCGGGCGATCAAGTCGTCGTCTTGATAGGGACGCAGCGCGTGCTCGCCGATGTTGGGCAGCCGGGGCGGGTCGGGAAGGTCCGCTCGTTGGCTGGGATCGAGGCCGGCCTCGCAGAGCAGCCCGTGAACATGCCTGGCAACGGCCATGCAGGAGGTGAGGCCGGTGGACCTGATGCAACCAGCCACCAGATAGCGCTGCGTGGGGTCGGCCTCGATCAGGTAGTCGGTGCGGTCGTGGGCCGCACGCAGACCGGCGTAGGCGGCGGTGACTTCCTCGCTCATCAGGCTTGGCATCAGCCCCTGGCCCTTCGTGAACAGGAAGTCGAAGCCGTCCTCGGTGGTACCGGTGTCGGTCCGGTCCGTCATGTCCTCCGCCGTTGGGCCGACCATGACGTTGCCGTAGATGGTTGGGCTGACCAGCACGCCCTTGCCGACCTTGCTGGGCACGGGCAGCACGATCACCGGCACCTTCGGCCGGGCGAGCTTGTCGAAGACGAGCAGTTCGCCCCGGCGCGGATTGAGGTGGAACCGGTCGAAGCCGAACATGGCGTCGATGGTGTCGCCGCCCAGGCCGGCAGCGTTGACCAGCCACCGGGTCCGGATCGTGCCGTGGTTGGTACGCACCGCCGTGACTGAATCACCGACCTCCACGCCCTGTACTGCGGTGTTGAGCCGCAGCGCCACGCCCCGCTGGACGGCGTCTGTGGCCAGCGCGATGGTGGTCGACCAGGTGCAGATGATCGACTCGTCGGGGACGCGGAGCCCGCCGAGCGCTCCCGGGCCGAGATCGGGGACGGTGGCGTAGACGAAGTCGGCGTCGACGATCTCGGTCCTGTCGTAGCCGTTGGCCTCCGCCTTCGTCTTCAGCTTCGGCAGGGCGTCGAGCTGTTCGGAATCCCAGGCCACCAGCAGGGCTCCGGTCTTCAGCACCGGGATCCCGGTTTCGCCGGCGTAGCCGGCGAGCAGGTGGTAACCCTGCCCGACCAGCCGGGATTCCAGCGTCCCCGGCGAGGCGTCGTACCCGGTGTGCAGGATGGCGGTGTTGGCCTTGCTGGTGCCGTCACCGACATCGTTGCGGCTGTCGAGCAGCGCCACCGTCAGGTCATATCCGGCGAGGTCTCGGGCGATCGCCGAGCCCACCACGCCGGCCCCGACGACGACCACGTCGTAGTCGGGACCCGCGGATTCATTGCTGGTCATCAAATTCTCTTCGTCTCTACTAGGGGGGTGTTGTCAGACCTGGGTCATCTGGACGACCCGCCGCCAGTGGTCGCGGAACGAGTCGGCGCGATCCTGGCTCCAGGCCGGGCTGAAGGTGCGGGCAGGCTGCCAGGCAACGATGGCCTCCTTCAGCGTCAGCGACGGGTCCAGCGCCTTGCGGGCCAGTGCCACCGCGCCCAGCGGCGTGGCGTGCGCGGACGGGTAGACGTCGATCTCGATCTGCATGAGGTCGGCGACGGTCTGCATGAACACCGAACTGCGGGTCAGTCCACCGTCGACCCGGAGCCGGCTGAGCGGCTTCCCCAGATCCTTGGCGACCAGGTCGCCCAACTCGGCGACCTGGGCGGCCAGGCCCTGCAGAACAGCGGTGATGAGGTCGGCCCTCGAGGTGGCCAGGCCGATGCCGTGGAACACGGCCTGCGCGTCGGACTTCCACCAGGGTGCGGCCAGCCCTGCCATTGCCGGCACACAGGTGGCCCCGTGGGCGTCGTCGGTGCAGATCAGGTCGAGCTCGGTGGGACCGTTGAGCAGCCCGACGTCCTGCAACCAGCGGATCGCTGAGGCGGCGGTGTACACCTGCCCGTCCGAGCAGTAGGAAGTGTGCCCCTCGACCCTCCAGGCGGCGGAGACGGTCAGCCCTGCAGTGGACCGGGTCGGGAGCTCACCCAGGTTGGCCAGCAGGAACGCGCCGGTGCCGAAGGTGCACTTCGCCTCTCCGGCTTCGAGGCAGCTCTGCGCCGCCAGGGCGGCCTGCTGGTCCACCACCAGTCCCCCGACCGGAACCTTCGAGCCGAACGCGCTCGTCTCGCCGATGACCTCGTCGTTGGCGGCAATCCTCGGCATCCGTTCGCCCTGTAGATCGAACAGGCTGAGGAGTTCGTCGTCGTAGCTGACCTCGTCCAGCGAGGTGACCAGCGACCGGCTGGCGGTGGACACGTCCGTGACCATCTGACCGGTCAGCTGGTGCAGGATCCAGGCGTCGGAGGTGGTGACCACCCCTTCCCTGGTGACGTGGCGGCGCAGCCACGCCAGCTTGGGCGCGGTGAAGTACGGGTCGAGGACCAACCCGGTGCGCTGGGCGACCAGGTCGGCCTTGTCTGCGATCGGATCGCACACGCTCTGGGCCCGGCCGTCCTGCCACACCACCATCGGTGACAACGGCGTGCCGGTCTCAGGATCCCAGGCAAGGACCGTCTCGCCCTGGTTGGTGAGGGTCACGCCGTCGATCGGGACGGCGGCCTGCGCCACCGCCCGACTGGCGGCATCCATCACCGAGGCCATCAGCTCAGTCGGATCCTGCTCGACGATCCCGCCGGCCCGATAGTCGGGCCGGATCGCGATCTCGGTGATGGCGAGGATTCTGTCCTCGCCATCCACCACGACCGCCTTCGTCCCGGAGGTCCCCTGGTCGATGCACAGAATCGTGCTCATGACAGTCTGCCCTCCACGGCCTCCGCGTCGGCATCGAGCACCTTGTCGATGTCATCCAGGTCAGGCATGGTCAGGCCGGCCTTGCCGTTGCGGATCAGCAGGAAGGCCAAGTAGACGCCCCCGATCGCCAGCAACACCAGCACGTACAGCCAGGACTCCCGGAAGGACTCACCTCGGAAGATCGCCAGCTCGAAGATCAGCCACACCGCAGAGACGACCAGCACCGGGATCTCCCACTTGCCCAGGTCGAAGCCCTTGGTCGGCGGCAGCGACTTCCGCTTCACGATGTACAGCAGGACGGTGCCCGCGTAGATCAGCGCCGGCAGCAGGGTCGCTGCCGCGAACAGGGCGAACAGGGCATCGGCGGAGTAGAAACCGAACACGGCGAGGATGACCTGGCCGATCACCAGCATGAAGATCATGGCGTTGACCGGGGTCCCGGTCTTCGGGCTGACCACGGACAGCAACTTCCAGCCCGGGAACCGCTTGTCCCGAGACATGGCCCAGACCAGGCGAGCACCGGACAAGGAGATGGTGAGCCCACAGGAGAAGATGGAGATGACCACCATGACCAGCAGGATCTTGCCCACGACGCCACCCAGGACGCTGTTGATGACATCAGCGATGGGAGTCGCGGACTGGGCGAGGGCGATCATGTCGCCACCGGTGGCGGTGACCGCGATCAGGAAGAGCATGCCCATCACGCCCAGGGAGAGCACGGCCTGCCACATGGCCTTGGGCACGGTCCGGGCCGGGTCGTGGGTCTCCTCCGACAGGTTCGCTGCCGACTCGAAACCGACGATCGTGAATGCGCCGATCAGGAAGCCCATGGCCCACGGGCCGGCCTCGGTCCAGGTACCGAGCGAGAAGTAGCCCTCCACCGGGATCGCGCCGGTGCTGAAGAGGTTGGCCCAGTCCAGCTTGCCGGTGAACCAGCCGACCACGAAGAGCAGGACGGTGATCGCGATCATGCCGATCACCTGAATCGTGACGGCAACGTTGTTCGTCTTCTGGGTGACCTTGGTCGACCAGGCCACCATGATCGCCTGCAGCAGCACGACAACGGCGGTGATCACGTAGATGTTCATGGTGTTGCCCTCGTACTCGAAGAGCACGGGCAGGATCGTCGAGGCGATGGTGATGTCCACCGCGACCACGACCACCCCGAGGAACATGAATGAGATCCAGCCCATGATCCAGCCGAGAATCGGGTTGGCCAGCCGCGACACCCACTGGTAGGAGTAGCCCGAGACGGGGATCCGGGCGACCAGGGCGCCGAAGACCAGGGCGACTGCCACCTGGCCCAGCGTGGCGATTGCCCAGGTCCAGATTCCCATCGGCCCGGACGAGTTCAGCACGGATCCGTACGTGGTGAACAGACCCGTGGCGATCGACACGAACCCGAAGGCGAGCGCGAACGACGCATACCAGCCGTACTCGCGCTTCATCTCCTGCTTGTAGCCGAACTCGGCGATGTCGCTGGCGTCATGCGCGTCGCCCGGTACTACTGGGCCAACGGCGGGCGGGGTAGAATCCACAGTGATCAACTCCTATTGCAGTGTGGGGATTTTGATCTGGTGGGGAGGCGTTGCAGCGCGTCCCCACCACTTTTACTTCTCGGCTACGACGACTCTCGCTTTCGCCTGAACAACCGCCGACCTCATTGCCGCCGGAGGTTCGGAGTCCGTAACCAGACCCGAGAGCCCCGCCCAGTCGGCGACGTGGTACGGGGCAATCACGTTGAACTTGCTGGAATCCGCCAGCACCCAGGACTGGGCGCTGTTACGCATCATGACGCGACGCACCAGCACCTCGGCGAGGTGGAAGTCCGTCAAACCTGAGGCGGCGTGAACGCCGCCCGAGCCGAGGAAGGCCACGTCGGCCCGAAGCTCCTCGAAGAGGCGTTGCGCATGCTCGCCTGCCATCGCCATATCGCCGGGGCGGACCTCGCCTCCGCTGACCAGCACCTCGACCTGCGGGCGGCTGGCCAGTTCGGTCACCGCCGGCAGCGAGTTGGTGGCCACGATGCCGCGGAAGCCCTGGGGGAGAGCCCGCGCCACGTGGAGCGAGGTCGTGCCGACATCGAGGAACACCGTCGAGCCGTCCGGGATCATCCGGGCAGCCGCCAGCCCGATCCTGCTCTTGGCCGACTCCCCGAGGTTCGAGCGGTCGAGGAAGGACGGCTCCTCACTGAGGCGCTGGCCCATGCTCGCAGCGCCGCCGCGAATGCGCTCCAGAAGCCCGTCGCGCTCCAGCGCGGCTAGGTCTCGCCGGATCGTCTCCACCGAGACGTTCAGCTCCTCGGACAACGCCAGAGTCCTCACAACTCCGAAATCCTGGAGTCTCTGGGTGATGAACGAGCGGCGCACAAACGGCAGTTCTGTGCCCGCACGCGCCCCGACCTGCCCGATCATGACTGGACCGTACCGGTTTTGCCCGTTTGTGGCAAGACTATTGAGCCCGGTAGTCCCCGAGCGACGCCCGGCCCTCGTGGGCAGCCGTGGGGGAGGCCAAACGCCCCACCTTGGCAACTGCGGTTCACCTCCGTCTGGGGCCCGCGTCACGCCGGGGGAGTCCAGCGACTCAGGCCGCGCCGCGGGTGCTCCTCGCGGCGCGCTGGCCGCAGATATCAGCCTCCCGGGATGATGTCCGAGGCCAGGGGCGCGGGCGATGCTGGAGTGACGGCCCCGGGCACCCAGCCCGCATCGGCCGCAGGACCAGGGTCGGAAGGAGCCACCGTGTCCCCTGTGATGCCCCGGCCGGGTCGGGACGCCCGCCCTGCCGACAGCTCGGCGTGTCGATCGACGGGAAGGACGAACCGATGACCGAGTCCTCCACGGACGCCCAGCCGGTCGCCCCGGTGACCACGGAGCCGACGGCGACCTCCATCCAGAATGACGCCGGGAGCGAGCCCGTGCCGGCTGACGCCCAGGCCACAGCTCCCGATGAAGCCGGCAGATCGTTGCGGATGGTGCGGCTGCTGGCCCGTCCCTTCGCGTGGTCCTTCATGGGCGCCCTCGGGGTGGTGCTGGCGCTGTCGCTGGGGTCGGCCGCCAGCGCCCTCTCCTCGATCGTCATCACCATCGGCATGGCGATCTTCCTCGCCCTCGCCCTCGATCCCGCGGTGCGGCGGCTCGAGGGCAAGGGGCTACGCCGCGGCGCCGGGATTGCGATCGTCTGCGGAATCCTCGCCCTGGTGGTCGGCGGCGCACTGGCCTTCGTGATCCCTGCCGTGGTCGGACAGGTGCTCGCCTTCGCTGGGGCTGTCCCCGGCTACCTCGCCAACCTCAAGGCCTCGGACGGGTTCCAGGCCTTCACCTCCACCACCGGCGGCGCCGCGTTCTACGAGTCCATGCTCGCCCAGCTCCAGGCCTGGCTGTCCGACCCGTCGCACCTGCTCTTCCTCGGAGCCGGGGCGCTGGCGGCGGGCATCGGGGCGATCGAGGCCGTCTCCGGGACGCTGATCGTGCTTGTCCTGACCATCTACTTCCTGGCATCGCTGAACGCAATGAAGGCAGGTCTGTACGAGCTGGTGCCCGCGTACGGGCGTGCCAAGGTCGCCGAACTCACCGAGCAGATCACCGGATCGGTGGGTGGTTTCGTCGGAGGCGGGCTGACCCTCTCCGCGATCAACGCGGTGTTCACCTTCGGACTGCTCGCGGTGCTCGGCATGCCGTACGCACTGATGCTCGCCATGGTGGCGCTGGTCGTCACCCTGCTGCCCATGGTCGGCTCGGTGGTGTTCTGGATCATCGCGACCTTCGCCACCCTGCTGTCGTCACCGCCGGCCGCCATCGCCTTCGCCGTCCTCTACTTCCTCTACATGCAGGTGGAGGCCTACCTGATCACCCCCCGCGTGATGGGACGGTCCGGCGCCGTGCCGGGCGCGCTGGTCCTGATCGGCGCGATGGTCGGCGCCACCCTGCTCGGACTGCTTGGCGCGCTGATCGCGGTTCCGGTCACCGCGGCGATCCTGATGATCCTGCGCGGCGTCCTGATCCCGCGCCAGAACGCGAAAACCTCGCCGCCGCCGGGCGACATGCTGCATGCCGTGGCCGAGAGCGGGGCGCCCGCCGCCGCACCGGACCGACCGGACCGATGAGCGACCTCGCCGACCTCCGGCTGCACGTCAGGATCGACGAGGGCGAAGGCCCGGTGATCGTGTTGCTGCACGGCATCAACTCCACCGCCGACGACCTGCGGCCGTTGATCGACGAGCTGGGGCCGCACTACCGCGTCATCGCCCCCGATCTGCTCGGCTTCGGCGAGTCGCCCAAGCCGGTCGGTCTCGACTACTCGACCGACCAGCAAGTCCAGGTGCTGCACGCCACGCTTGAGGAGCTCGGGTTCGCCGAACGGTTCCTGCTGTTCGGCTACTCCCTCGGCGGGGTGATCGCGGTGCGCTACGCAGCCAGCCATCCGGGGCGGCTGCGCCGGCTCTTCCTGTTGTCGACACCCTTCTACCTACCCCCGGAGGCCTACTCCCGGCGCGGCTTCGGCGTCGAGTACGCCCAGGCGATGCTGTTCACCTGGCTCTGGAAGGTGGTCGGACGCCAGAAGGAGCACGACACCGCTGCCTACGGCCTGGCCGCGGGTCCGCTGCGGTCGGCGGCGGAGGACTTCCTGCGGGCCACGGACCTCTCCGAGCACTGGGACGTCATGGCACGCACGCTGGAGAACGCGATCTCGCAGTCGACCATGGTCGATGACCTGCCCCGGCTGACCGTGCCGACCGTGTTCGCGCTCGGGGTGCGCGACCCGATCGTGCGCCCCGACCAGACCCTCGCGCTGCAGCGCATGAAGCCGGACCTGGAGGTCCGGCGGATCCTCGGCCTGACCGCTGACCACTTGCTGATCAAGAGCACCCCGGAGCGGGTGGCGGCCGAGGTGCTGCGCGACGAGGCCGCCACCCTCAACATCGGGCTGCGGACGGGCGCAGGGACCCCCCTGGTGCTGCTCCCCGACCTCCAGGAGACCTGGCAGGTCTGGCGGGCGACGGCCGACGAGCTCGCCGTCGACCACGACGTTGTGGCAGTCGACCTGCTGGGTGCCGGCGAGTCCCCGACCCCGCTGACCAGCGCCTACACCCTCGAGGACCACGCAGGCGCGGTGCTGGCCACCGCGCGGGACGAATTCGGCGACCGCCCGTTCCAAGTCGCAGGCCGCCGCTTCGGCGCTGCCGTCGCGCTCGCCTGCGCTTCCGCGGACCCGCAGGCGGTCTCCCGCGTGGTGGCGATCTCGCCGTTGCTGCCCGACACCACCCACGGCCCCGGCGGCCCCGCACTGGCGGAACTGGAGGCGGCCCGCGACTCGCTGCTGGCGATCGCACGGGACGAACGGGTGCAGCGCATCACCAACGAGCGGGTCGAGCGGCAACTGGTGCCCGCCGTCCGCTCGATGAGCGGGCTGCTCGATACCTCGATGCCTCGCCTCGTCAACCAGCTCACGACGCCGGTGCGGTTCCTGCTCCCCGGCCCGTCGACCGAGGTTCCCGGCTGGCTGGCAGCCAGGGCGGAAGCCGACCCGGCAGCGGTCAGCATCGACAGCACCCCCGGGATCGCCAACCCCGAGCGCAGCCCCGAGCTGGTGGCAGCCGCCGTCCGCGGAAGACCCTTGCCCCCGGTGACGGTGAACCCTGACCCGGTGCTGCCCCGCCGGGGGTCCGAGCCGATCTCGGACGCGCTCGGCAGGCTCAACACCCGCCTGCTGGTCAGGGGCGGGCTGGAGGCGCTGCTCGGCCTGCTGCTCCTGCTCTGGCCCGGTGGGCTGCCGGTCGAGCTGGTGACCGTGGCCCTGGCCGGCTGGATCGGTGTCCAGGGCGTCCAGACCCTCGGCGGGGCGCTCGGGCTGCGGCAGCGCGGCAGGCCATGGCTAGCCTGGGCGGGACTTGGGGTGCTGGGCATCGGCTTCGCACTGGCCCTCGTGGCGGGAGCCCTGTTCGCGGCGCGGCTGGTGGTCTGGATCATCGTGGTGGGCGCGGCGCTGCGGGGCCTGGCCCTGCTTGCGGTGGCGGCCAAGGCCGGCCAGACCCCGGGGCGGCGCTGGGTGCTCGTCCTCGACGGCGTACTGTCGCTGGCGATCGCCATCGCCGTCCTCAGCTGGCCTCCTCTGGGGGCACGGCTGTTGCGCTTCTCCGTCGGCGGGTACCTGGCGGCGTCCGGGCTCGGCAGGGTCGGCTACGCCCACCGCAACCACACCGCGGCCCGGGCCCGGCTCCGGCAGTACCTCACGCAGGCCGGCTGACCGAGGAGAAGCTTCCGGCGCCGGGACGCTAGCCCGGAGCGCAACCGGCGGGCGCGAGGTTCCCGCTCACCGTGAAGTCGTCGCAGGTGAGCAGCCTGGCGTGCTGGGTGCCGAGCCCATAGGCGGCGAGCATGACCAGCACCACGACTCCGCCGGCGATCGCCGCCTCCGTGCCACGCATCCGGTGCGCCTCGGGGATCAGCAGACGGACCACGAAGGCGCCGAGGGCGGGCATCCCGATCACGGTGACTGCGACGCCGAACCAGACCAGCGCCTGGCTGGCGGGTGAGGTCCCTCCGGCGGGAAGGACCCAGGCCACCAGCAGCCACAGCGACGGCAGCAGCAGCGAGAGCACTGCCGGACGCCGCCACACCTTGATCCCCTTCACCAGGCCGAGGACGAGGAAGGCGCTGGTGGCGATCGCCCACAACGAGAAGCGCTGCTCGAAGAACACGACGCCGTGGACGCCGAGGGTGAAGGCGGGCCACCAGCCGATCGCGGCCGCCGCAACCGCGGCCGCCGCCACGCGGCGGGAGTCATCGTCCAAGTGGTCGGTCCCGGGCGGCGGATCCTGCGCCGTCACGGCTCGCCCCGTTCGGTCCCGGGCTCCGGGGCATCGGTGCCCGGCGGCGGCTCGGAGTCACTGGACGGGCCCGACGCGGCCCCCTGGAGTTCGCGAGCACGGCGCAACCCCGCCTCCAGCGACTCACCGAGCCGCGCCGTGGCGGGGAACACGTTCGCGGCGCCGAGGATGCGGATCGCCTCGGTGTCGGTCAGCTGGCCGAGCACCCGCTCCCCGACACCGGCCAGCACCAGATGGCCACCCGCCCTGCGCAGCGCCTCGTGGTAGCGGACGATGGTGTTGATGAAGGTGCTGCCGAGGTCCTCCTTGCCCCGCAGCCGCAACACCACCACCGAACCGTCGGCGTCGGCCCCCGGGCCCGGAAGGCGGGCCTCGAATACCGAGGCGGACGCGAAGAACAGGCTGCCGTACGGGGTGAGCACCACAATCTCGCCCGACGGCAGGGTCGCCGGCGGACTGGTCTCGGTCGGGTAGGGCGAGCCCGGTTCGAACACCCACTGCCGGATCGTCACCCGGTTGGACTGGCCGGCGACGAACAGGATGATCGAGATCCCGACCCCGACGACGACGGCGTAGTGCAGCGGCACGAGCAGGGTGAGCACAAAGGTGGTGGCGATCACCGCGGTCTGGGTCCTCCCGGTGCGCGCGACCATCCGGACCTGGTCGGGTTTGAGGGTGCGGAAACCGACCAGCATAAGCAGGGCGGCGAGCGCGGGCATGGCGATCAACCCCGCCACTGGGCCGAGCCCGACGACGACCAGCGCCATCACGAGGCCCGCGATCAGGTTGGCGTGACGACCCTGCCCGCCGGCGGCCAGGACCAGCGAGGTGGCCGACATCGACCCCCCCACCGGCATCCCGCGCAGCAGGCCGGAGGCCAGGTTCGCGATGCCCTGGCCGCGGAAGTCGCCCGAGGTGTCGGCGTAGGTCCCGTCGGGGTTCGGCACGGACTGGCCGATCGCCGCACCTTGCACCAGTCCGACCAGCGCGAGCGAGAACGCCGGGATCAGCAGGTCGGCCACCGCCCCGAGCGAGGGCAGCACCGGCAGCGGCAGCCCGCGCGGCACCTCGACGATGTCGCCGAGCACGGGAACGGTGTCGAAGGCGTCGACCAGCGCGACCAGGGCCGAGGTGAGGACGACCGCGACGAACAGTCCAAGGGCGCCGAGCCGGGTGCGCTCCAGCACGACGATCAGCAGCAGCGTCGCCGCGGCGATGACGAAGGTAGGCCAGTGGAACGAGGTGACGTGGAGCAGGGTGTCCAGCGTCCGCTCGAGCCGGTGGCTGCCCTGGCCGTCGTAGCCGGTCACAGCGGACAACTGGCCCAGCATGATGTTGATCGCGACCGCGTTGACGAAGCCTCCCAGGACGGCGTTCGGCACATACCGAACCAGCGAACCCAGCCCTGCCAGACCGGCGCCGAGCATCACAAGCCCCGTCATCACCGTGAGCGTGGCGACTGGGGACGCGGCGTCTGGCCCCGAGGACAGGCCGGGCAGATCGGCGATGATCGCCGCCATCGCGCCGGTCGCCTGGACCGACATGACCACCGAGCTCGTCGTGAGGGCCCCGGCCAGGGTGCCGAACAGGTAGCCGTACAGGCCGGCCACGGGGTTCAACCCCGCGAGCAGGCCAGCTGCCAGCCCGTCCGGGACGCTGACCAGGCCGAGCACCACGCCGGCGCGGACGTCCCTGCCCGATGGCCGGGCGAGCAGGCCGCTGGGCCCGCCGCCCCGGCGCCGGTTCCGGTCTGCCATCCCTGCTCCCGTCCGAGTCCCTGCCGAGGTCTTGCGGTGCGCCCGGGCTAGAAGTCGGCCAGCCCCTTGCCCACGGTGCTGACGCCGAGCAGCAGCAGGACGACGAACATGATCGTGGCGTTGTAGTGCACGAGCCATTCCCGCAGGGACTCCAGCGGCCCGGCCAGCCGGTCGGCGGCCACCAGGAAGGCCACAACGGGAACCGCGACTGTAGAGCCTGCGACCAGCACGAACACGAGGGTCGCCACGAGCTGCTCGGCGACCGCGCCCAGTTGGCCGATCTGGATGCCGGAGGTGGCCGCGAGGATCAGGTTCTTCGGGTTGGCCGCCGCGAACACGAAGGCGAGGCCGGCCGCCTTCACCGGGTCGAGCTTGTCGATGGTCGACATCCAGGCGGGCAGGTCGGCCTGTTCCCCCGGAGCCGGACGCGACCGCCACTGCCGCACCGCGAGCGCCAGCAGACCCAGGCCGAGCACGACCTTGACCAAGCCGGCGACCGGCCGGGGGCTCGCTGTGCCGGACGCCGGAAGCAGGCCGGCGAGCACCTGGAAGATGACGACCGCGACCACGAGCCCGCCGAGCCAGCCCACCAGAAAGCCGATGCTGGTCCGCCGGGCAGATGACGACAGCAGCATGAGGATCACGGCGATGATCGGCAGCGGGCTGGCCGCGATACCGATCGCCAGCGGCAGGGTCTCCCCGATCACGCCGATCATTGCGCACCTCCCGTCCTCGACGGCACGGGTCCGGTCACGAAACCGGCTCCACCGCGGGCGGCGCCCAGCTGCCGTCCAGCGCCTCCGGGCGTGGCCGGTACATCCGGATCATGTAGTTCCAGCCCTCCATGATCGGGAGGTAGTTGGGCCTGCCCGAAGGCTTCGTGCCGAAGCTGACGGTCACTCCCCCGTCCGGGTCGTGGACGGCGGTGACGGAGTTGATGTTGTTGACCCCCAGCTCGTTGGGCTCGAAGTAGCCATCGGCGTTGTACAGCGAGACCGACCAGAAGGCGTCGACCGGCACGTCCTTGAGCGTGAACCGGTACTCCCCGACCGGCAGGCCGGGGTTGATGTTGAGGTAGTTGGCCTCGTACTCGGGCAGGCCGCCCCAGGCCGACGCAGAACCGATCAGGTGCCGGATCGGGTTCACCTCGCCCTGCTTGCCGAAGGCCCCCCGGAAGTCAGGCAGTCCCGGCGCGAGGTCCAGCAGGGCCTTGCGGACGTGCTGGTAGGTCGCCTGGTCGTAGTCGGGGCAGACGAAGGGCCGCCGGGAGACGGTCGCGACCCCCAGCCCGTCCTGCAGGGCGTTGACCGCGGCGACGTCGGACGGGTCGGACGGGTCGACGAGGATCCGGCAGGCCAGCAGCACGAAGTCGGTGCCGAGCTCGGCCCTCTCGAGCCGGTGCTCGCCCGGCTCGCTGAAGACCCGCGGGATGTAGTGGTCCTGGTTCACCACCATCACCGAAAGGTAGCGATCACCGGGATCGGGCAGGGTCAGCGTGCCGCCCTCGGAGATGTCGACGATGGCCGTGCTGTAGAGCGTGTCCCGGTTGAGCCGGATGATCAGCTGATGGTCGAGCGGCGCCGGCTCCCGGTAGTGCACCCAGGTGCCTGGCCCGCCCTTCGCGTCGCCTGCCATCCGGGTGAAGGCGAGGTCGGATTCGGCGCGGACGAAGTTGTCGGCGTTCACCGTCACTGGGCTCATGAGTTGCTCTCCTCTTGCGGTTGTCGTGGTTCGGGGTGGCATCAGAGCCCGAGGGCACGGGCCTTGGCGGTGGCGAACTCCTCGTCGGTGAGGATCCCCTGGGCGTGCAGCGCGGCTAGCTGCTGCAACCTCCCGGTGAGGGGATCCTCCCCGGCCACCGGGGCTGGCAGCGGCATCGGGGCCGCCACGGGTTGGGCGGCTGCCTGGGCGGCCGCGTGCTCGGCGGCCCGGCGCTGCTGGCGGGCGGCGACGCCACCGCTGACTGCGGTGGCGGTACCCGCCACGACGGCGGTGCGGGCGGCGAGCCCTAGCAGGCCGGGACGGCCGAATCGTCCGATCACGGGCATGGTGAGCTCCTCGGTTCAGTGCGACTGGGGCGCGGTGGTGACGACTTCTTCGACGACCCCTGCCGGGATCCGCTCGGCCGACAGCACGCCGCCGCCGAGTTGGGCGAGCCGTGAGGCCATCGCACGGGCCCAGGCGTGCTCGACGACGACGGCGACGGCGTTGGCGCGGGGCGACACCCGGTCGGAGAGTTCGGCCAGGTCGTCCTCGGCCAGCAGCCCGGTGAGCGCGGGCACCGCCTTGAGGTCGAACGGGAGGTCCTCGACCTCAAGCAGGCGCAGCTCGCCTGCCGGGTCTCGCCGCAGGATCACCACGTCGAGCAGCCGGAGCCGATCGGCGTCGACCTGCTCGGCGACGAGGTCCCACAGGTCGGGGTCCAGCGGATCGCCCGCCACCTCGATCAGCAGGATTTCGACCGGGCCGTAGTGGAACTGCTGCTCGCTCTCTGGTCCGACCATGGGGAACTCCTTCAACGCTCTGGCGGCGACCCGGGTGGATCGCCGCAGTGGAACCTCGCCGTGACCAATCTGCGGGGCCGGGCAGCGAGGGTCCAGCAAGATCATCCGGCGGGGATGAGTGCCTTCGGCGGGACCGGGACGTCGCTGCCGCCCTCGACGGTGATCCGCTGTCCCAGCTGCACCACCGACGCCTCGTCGGCGAACCCGCCCGCGAGCAGCGCCTGGCCCTGACGGAAGGTCGGGACGCGCTCGAGAAGGTCGCGCGGGACGGCGCCGAACAGTCGCCGGATGCGCTCCAGGTCGGTCGGCGCGTTGGTCTTCATCAGGCAGATGTTGTCGCACTGGGACAGGACCTGGGAGTGGATCTTCGATGGCCGCTGAGTCGACAGCAGCAGCCACAGGCCATACTTGCGGCCCTCGGCCGCGATCTGGATCAACCGCTCGCACAGCACGACCCGGGCCGGTGATCCCGGCTCCGGCGGGCACAGGTTGTGCGCCTCATCGACCACGATCAGCAGCGGCTTTCGGGTCTCGCGGGTGTTCCACAGCCGGTCGAGGACGGCGAGCGCGACCGCCGCCGGCTCCTCGGGGTAGCGGAAGCCGGCCAGGTCCAGCACCGTCGCACGGGGCCGCTGCTCGATCAGGGTCTCGACGCCGGCTGCGCCGCGAGCCCAGACGTCCCACTCCAGCAGGCCGAGGTTCTCCAGCCGCAGCAGCAGCCGCCGCCGTTCCGGCCGCTCCGACTCGGCCAGCGCCCGGACGAGGGTCTCGCCGTCCTGCGGCCCGAACTCGGCATCAAGCTCGCGCAGGGCGTGGTACTCCTCGGCGTCGGCGGTCGGATCGAGGCGCATCAGGGCGGCGCGGGAGGCCAGGTCCATCTCGGCGATCCGCACCACGAGCCGGTCAGGGCCGTCCTGCCGGGGCCGGAACACCCTGACCTGCTCGGCGCGGAACTTGTCCGCCAGCTCGGCTGGGGCCTCCGGACGCGGTTCGCCCAGCCGGACGAAGTCGGAGTTCGGGTCGAGGATCAGCACCGGGAGGTCGCTGTTGAGCATCAGCTGCTCGAGGACTACCCCCATCGCGTAGGTCTTGCCCGATCCGCTCTGGCCGCACCAGAAGGTGTGCCGGTTGAATCGACGGCCGTCGAGGACGAAGGGCTCGCCCGTGTCGGCCAGGGTGCCGATGGGCAGGTTTATGCCGGACATGGTCACTCCCGGCTCACACCGGCGTCGCCAGCGCCTGGCGCTTGAGCTGCTGGAACTCCTCTTCGTCGATCACACCCGAGCCGCGAAGCTCCGCAGCGCGCGCGATCTCGTCGGCCGGGCTGCGCCTGGCCACCGAGCGGATGTACTCGTCGGTCGCCTGCTTGGCCGCACGGTTCTCGCCCTGGGTGCGTTCGGCCATGCCGTCGCCGCGGGCGATCAGGTACACGAGTGAAGCCACCAGGGGCAGCAGCACCAGGAAGACGACCCAGCCGGCTTTCGCCCAGCCGCTCAGCGATTTGTCGCGCACCAGGTCGACCACCACGGTGACCATCGCGGTCAGGGCGGCCAGGAAGACGAAGGCCCAGAAGAAGACCACAATGATGTTCCACAACGACGACCAGAAGTCCATGCTCACTCCTCAGCTATTGCCGGGCAGGCTCGCGGTGGCCCGGCGGGTACAGGCATGGTGGCAGCGGCCCGTCCGGCCACCCAAGATGCACACGGCACAATTCATCCTTTGGGTGTGAGCCCGTCGGGGACCGGCCGGGCGGGCGCCGGCGCCCCCGTCGCGGCGGAGGGCGGCTCGCGCAGCGCGGCGAGCGCGGCACGGTTCGTGGCGAACTCGGCCAGCGAGTCCAGCAAGCCGAGCTCGGACAGCCGCAGCCTGAGTTCGGGTCGGGTCCGCGCGACGGCAGTGCGGATGTCTGCCTCCCGCAGCGCGGCCAGGGTGGCCCGCAGCCGGCCCGCGCCGGTCACGTCGATGTCGGTGACACCCTCCAGGTCGAGCACCACCGAGTGGACGGGGTCGGGCGCCTCGGCCACAACCTGCTGCAGGCGCCGGGTGATGGCGTTTGCGTTGGCGAAGAAGACCGGCGCCACGACCCGGGCGATCACCACGCCGGGCACGGTCTGCCTCATCGCTGGACCGCCGGCAAGGACGGATCGCTCGGGTTCGCCGGGGTCGGCGAGCACGACCAGAGGTGGCACGGCGACCCGCCTGGCGAGGTGGACGAGGGAGAACACGAAGGCGACCAGGAGCCCGCGGATCGGTCCAAGGACGAGCACCCCGACGAAGCAGGTGGCCGCCACGGCGAACTCGGCCCGGGACTCTCGCCAGAGTTCGGTGAGCTCACTGACGCCCACGAGCTTCCACACCGCCGCGGTGACGATCGCCCCGATCACCGGCGAAGGCACCGGTTCGAGAAGCTGGGTGCCGAAAGCGAGCAGCAGCAGCGCTCCAACTGCGAGCACGACCGAGGGCAGCTGGGTGCGGGAGCCGGCGGCATCCATCGCCGCGGTCCGCGAGGTCGAGGAGCCGACACTGAACGACGAGGAGAAGCCGGAAGCGAGGTTCGCCAGCCCGGCGGCGGCGAGGTCACGGTCGGCGTCGTAGGGGTGATCATGCTGCTCGGCGTAGCTGCGCGCGACCATCAAGCCCTCGGCCACCACCACGGCGCTCAGCGCCAGCGCGGACGGCAGCAGCGCGATCCACTGGGAGAGCGACAACAGCGGGACGCCGAAGGCCGGCGCCCCGGCCGGCACCTCGCCGAGCACAGCGATCCCGCGTTCCTCGAAGTCCCACCACACACTCGCGACCGTCGCCGTCACCATGACGAGCAGCGCCCACGGCACCGCTGGCGCCCCCCGCCGTCCGCCGATCAGGACGGCGAGACCTACGAGGCTCAGCCCGATCGCCCAGGGGTTGGCGGTGCCGAGCGACCCGAGCAGTTCTGCGGTCTTCTCCAGAAACTCGGCCCCACTGTCGATCCGAACCCCGAGCATCTTCGCCAGCTGGCTGACCATGATGTCCAGCGCCAACCCTCCGACGAAGCCCACCAGGATCGGGTGGGAGAGGAAGTCGGCAAGGAAACCCAGCCTCAGGCGCGAGGCCAGCAGCAGCAGGGCGCCGCTGATGAGTGCCTGGGCGGCCGCCATGGCGAGATAGTCACCAGAGCCCGCCACCGCCAGACCGCCGAGGCTCGAGGCCACCAGCGCCGCGGCTGCCGCGTCCGGGGCGATCACGAGCTGCCGCGAAGAGGCGGTGAGGGCGAAGACCAGGGCGGGAACCACCAGCGCGTACAGGCCGGCGGTGGCTGGCAGCCCCGCGATCTGGGCGTAGCCGATGTTCAGCGGCACCGAGATAGCGATCAGAGTCACCCCAGCTAGCAATTCCCGCACCACGTTGTCGCGTCGCAGCCCCGGCAGCAACCGGACGCGGTCCTTCCGCTTGTCAGCCCCAACAACAGGCCCCCGTTCGATGCGCATGGCGTCGAGCGTGCCATCCGGCCGGGCGTCGGAGCGCGCCTTCGCGGTTGAAGTCATCCTTCCCGGATGAGGGTTGGCTCCCTAGGATCGCCGCCGTGGAGTCCACCCTCGGGCCATGGACGGAACTGCCGTGGTTCATGGTCACCCCCCCGTCGCCAAAACGAGAAGCCATACCGCGACCGAGAATCTCGGCGATCCTCGACCAGGCAACGACACTGGCGCTCGTGTGTGCGCCGTCCGGCTACGGCAAGACGGCCGCCACCGCCCAGTGGACGGCTGGCCGGCCGCGGACCGGCTGGCTGTCCGGCACGAGCTCGGCCGAGACGACCCTGCTGATCCGGGGCGTCCTGCTCCGGCTACTGCCCGAGCCGGTGAGGTCGGCCCTGCTCCGCATCGATCCGAACGACCCGACGCCCACCGTGGCCGAGGTTCTCGGCGGTCTGACCCAGCCGCTCACCCTCGTGATCGACGACGCCCACCTGCTCGATCCAGAGACGCTTCGAAGCATGCTCTGCTCCGAGCCCGTACTGGCTTCGGGGCGGCTGAAGCTGGTGCTGGTCGGGACGGGGGCGCTGGAGGAACGGTTCGCCCGCGAGTTGGCGATGGGCGACGCGCTGCAGGTCCCGCCACGCGATCTGGCGTTCACCGTCGAGGAGATAGCCCTGGCCGCCGAGGCGAGCGGGCTGGACCTGGACGACGTGGACCTGAACGCCACCCTCCACGAGACCGGCGGCTGGCCGATCGCCGTCCGGCTGAGCCTGCTGGCCAGGCGCGAGTCCGCGCGGCTGCCGAGCACCATCCTTCCCGGCGCCCTCGAGGGGGAGGGGGTGGACCCGTTGCTCACCGACTACATCGAACATGCGCTGCTGCCCGGCATCCCACTGGACCTGGCCCAGTTCGTGCTGGACTGCACAACGATCCGGCGACTCGACGTCCGCCTGGCAGCCGCGCTGACCGGAGATCCCACGAGCGGCGTGCTGCTCGAGCGGTGCGCGCGGGCAGGGTTGTTCCTCGACCGCTATGTCGACCCTGAGCGCGGCATCGTCTACCTGTGGCACGAGGCGTTCGCCTCGCACGTGAGGGTGCTGCTCCAGCGACGAGATCCGCTGCGAGCCGCGCAACTCAATGCGCGGGCGGCAGCCCTGCTGGCCGGGTCGTTCCCCGCAGAGGCGATGCGCCACGCCCTTCGGGCCGGGGACGATCAGCTCGCCGCCGGAATCATCACCCGCAACTGGCTGCGGCTGATCATCGAGTCCCAGACCCGGACGCTGGAGCACATGTGTATCGCGCTGCCCGAGCCGTTGCGCGAGAGCCGCGACATCCTGCTCATCCGGGCTTGTTGTCGCGACCTGCTGCTTGACCCGGCGGGAGCCACCCTGTTGCGCGATCGTGCCAGGGATGCCGACCCGCAGCCGGAGGACTCCTTCGTCCACCACTTCACCGAGCTGCTACTAGCCCCCGACTTCGACTCCAAGGCGGTGGCCGCCGACGCGGCGCTGGGCGTCCTCACCGGCATCAAGCAGGGCGGGGCGGGAACCGACTACGTCCATGGGCTCTTCCTGCTCGGCTGGTCGGAGGTCAGGCTGCGCCGCAACCCGGTCCGCGCGGTGGAGCTGCTGCGCTCGGCCCTGACCGAGGCGGACAACCACCGGCTGAAGTCACTGGTCCCCGTCGTGCGGTCGAATCTCGCCTTCGCGATGACCTACGCCGGCCAGTTCGGTGAGGCGGAGGAGATCCTGAACGGGATCGCCAGCGAGGTCGCGTCCCAGACCGCCGCGGACTGGGACCAGTTCGAGGGTGGCCTGTTCGGCACCGCGTGCGGCTACATCCTGTTCTGGCGGGGCCAGGTGGCGGACTCGCAGGACTGGTTCACCAGCACTGCGGCGGCCGGAGGGCTGGACACGTCCTTCGCTGCGCTCTCGCGGGTGTACCGCGCGCTTGCCGTCGCACGACTGGGGCTGGCCGAGCGGTACGACGAGACCGAATGGGCACTGTCGGCAGTGAGCTCCGGGGACAAGCACGGGGTGCCGTGGGGCAGCTACCGCAGGCTGGCGCTCGCCTACCTGCTCGAGGCGCGGGGGGCAGTCGGCAAGGCGATGGCGACCGCTGAGCCGCTGCTGCAGTATGACGGGATTCCGGTCACCCATGCCCTGATTGCCGAGCTGTACCGGCGTAACGAGCAGCCCGGACGCGCGGTCGCCTTCCTGCGTCGGATCAACCCGGTGGCCAGGCCCACCTACGTCCACGTGAGCATGCTCGCGACGCTGGCGGGGATGGCGTACTCCGACGGCAAGACGAAGGACGCGTTCGGGAACCTCGACCGTGCCCTGACGGTCGCCGGCCAGTGCGGGGCATACCTGCCGCTCCTGGCCACCGACACCGCCTTCACCGAGCTGCTCGAGGCGTACGCCCACTCCGGCAGCGCGCACGAGCGCCTGCTCGGCGAGGTATTCACGCTGCGTGAACAGATGACCTCCGGGCGGACCAGCGAGCTGACGGCGCGTGAACTGGAGTTACTGAGCTACCTGCGCACGACCATGACCGCCCAGGAGATCGCCGGCACCCTCCACATCTCGCTGGCGACGGTGAAGACGCACATGCGCTCGATCTACAACAAGCTCGGGGTCAACAACCGCAGGGATGCGGTCCGGACCCGGCTCTGAGACGTGATCGGTGACGGGATGTTCCGACCCCGCCCGTCGACCGGGACTGTCCGAAGTCCTGGGCGTAACCGATCTGGCCCGATCCATCCGCCAGATGAGATCGCCCGTGGTTCGGTCGCCCGGGCACGCATGGAGGGGTGCAGAGCCGGTCGGCCGGACGGTTGTTGCCCGCGCAGCCGAAGCGGGTGCATGGGACCGCCCTGGAGGAGGGGTGGACCGGATCGTGCTGCCACTCACAGCGAGGGGTGCTTCTCGCCACCTAATTCGCCAGACACGAAGAAGTGCGCGAGAGAGGAGTTGAACCTCCCCGCGGGCGCGAACTAGTCCCTTCCTGACAAGCCATGATGTACAGTTCCTGCCTGGCTGACGGCATTGCGTGTGGCAGATGCGGGGCGGGATTCACCCCTCAGTTCACGCCTTCTGCCCGCCCCCCGAGTCTGCTGGTCGCCTCCTTGAGGAGGTCATCGGGTCCGAGCCACATCGAGGGGTAGTCGCCGTAGCTAGGGGAGTGGCGCCGGCGAGGGTCCGAGGTGGTCGACGCCGCAACGGCGGCTCCCGCCGGCCGAGAACACCTAGTGGTTGATGTAATAGCGATAGCGACTGCCGACGTAGTAGCAGACGTTGTGCTCGGCGAACGTACGACTTGCGTTGCGACTCACCTTGACGCTCTTGAGGACCGGCTCCGCCGGCTCGAGCTGTAGCCGCTGCGCCACCTCGACCGGCGGCAGGGTCGCTTCGAGGTACTCGCGAGCGCTGGTGAAGTAGATGCCGAACTGCTGGAGATAGCCGTACAGCGAGCCGTAGTAGTCCCTGGGGTCAGCGGAAAACTCGTGACTGTATGGGTAGGAGTTGATCGAATAGGCGATGATCGCTCCGGAGTGGATTGCGCGGACCCGCCGAAGTTCGACGACGCGATCACCCGGGGCGATATCGAGGACCGCTGCCAGGCGAGCGTCTGCGTGGACCAGGTCGAGTTCGACCGACGCGGTCACAGCCCGGTATCCGAGGTCCTGCATCTCGTTGGTGAAGCTCCTCAGAGTCGGGCTCTCGACGGCGTGGGCCTCCCATTCCCCCACGAAGGTGCCCTTGCCGCTGAGGCTGTAGAGGTAGCCCTCCAGGGCGAGATCCTGGATCGCTCGGCGGATCGTGATTCGGCTGACGTCGTACTGGATGCACAACTCGGCCTCGGTCGGGATCTGGTCGCCCTGCTTCCACTGCCCGGACAGGATCCGGTAGCGGAGGTCCTCCTCCACCTGGCGGTACTTCGGCAGCGAGCCACCCGACGGCCGGGGGCGGTTGTCGGTCGGCTCGGTCACGGACGGTCCTCCTCTGGTCGCGGCCTCAGCGCGTCAAGGATCTCGCGTCGCGAGGCGGACCGCTGGACCACGGCACGGATCGCGGGATCGAGTAGCTTCCTGGCCACCGAGGCGAGGATCTTGAGATGTGAGTCGTCGGCGTTGGCCGCAGGCACGGCGATGCCGAAGATGAACCTCGCGGGACCGCTCTCTCCCCAGTCGACGGGTGCGCGGAGCCGCAGGTAGACCAGCGACGATTCTCTCGCCGCCGCCGAGCGGGCGTGTGGGATCGAGATCTCGTCCCCGATACCGGTCTCGAAGACGTCCTCTCGCGCCAGCACGTCAGCCACGTAGCCGTCGCGGTCCTCGAGCCGGTCGCCGGCGGCGAGCAGGTCGGCGATCGCCTCGATGACGTCCTGCTTCGAGCCAAGGTCCACGTCAAGAGCAATGAGTTGTTCGGTGATGAGTTCAGGCATGCGCCGGATTCCGATCGGTCTAGGTCTGTCCGATCGCGCGGGCCCGCCCCGGCGGGCGGGTCCGCGCGACTCGCTGGGAAGGTTCGGCGGCCTGGCTCAGGCCATGACGACGTCGTCCTCCTCGACGGGTGCCTCGTACGGCTTGAGGAAGGACCCCATCATGACAGCCGCGACCAGGGTGCCGATGGCGCCGCAGAGCAGGTAGAGCCAGATGTTGTTCACCAGCGGGATCGTGAATACGCCTCCGATCGGTGCGGTGAGGGTGATGCCGAACAGCCCTGCCAGCGCCCCACCGACAGCCGCGCCGGTCATGATCGAGGGGACGACCTCCTTGGGACGGGCGATCACGAACGGGATCGCCCCCTCGGCGATGAAGGTGAGGCCCATCACCGTCGCGGCCTTGCCTGCGTCGCGGAGTTCCGGCGAGAACTTCCTGGGGAACATGAAGGTCGCTAGGGCGCAGCCACCGCTGATGGCGAAGGCGGCGGCCCCGATCATGCCCATCGCGGGCGAGGCGACCGTCGCACCGTCGGCCGTGGTGAGCGTCGCGACGCTGAACAGGTAGGCCGCCTTGTTAACCGGACCCCCCATGTCAAACGCGGCCATGGCCCCGATCACTGCGCCGAGCACCACGGAGCTTCCCGTGCTGAGGTTCAGCAGGAAGGCGTTCATCGCGTCCGCTACCGGGGTGACCACCGCGTTCACCGGAATCATCGCCAGGCCGATCAGCACACCACCGACCACCGGGTAGATGATGAGCGCCTTCACGCCCTCGAAGGATCGCGGCATGTTCTTGACCAGTTGCTTCAGCCCGAGGACCAGGTAGCCGGCGACGAAGCCGGCGACGAGGGTCCCGATGAACCCGGAGCCACCCTCCTTCGCCAGCAGGCCGCCCAGCATTCCGACCAGGAGTGCCGGCTTGTCACCGATCGAGTAGGCGATGTAGCCGCCGAGAATCGGCAGCATCAGGCCCATCGCGAGGCCTCCGACGGTCAGGAGCCAGGCGGAGACCGGGTTCGTCGAGCCGAAGGTCGGCGCGCTGGCGTTGCCGGCGTCGAAGAGGAAGGCGAAGGAGATGAGCATGCCGCCGGCGACGATGAACGGGATGAAGGATGAGACCCCGGACATCAGGTGGCGGTAAACGGCGTTCCACTTTCCCATGTGTGCGCTCCTATGCTGCTGGGATGAGTCCTCCCCACCTGCGCGCTGCAGGTGCGGGAGCTGGTGGGTTGTTGGGGATCACGGGTTGTAAATCGTGGCCGCACCATCGCGGACCATCTGGATCACCTTTTCGCCACGGTGGATGGCGTCCTTGGAGGAGACGAACAGGACCGGTTTGCCCCGGAACCGCTCCAGTTCGACTCGGGTGTCGGCGGCGATGATGACCGCCGCCGCCTGCTGGATGTCGTCTCGAGTGAGGCGGTTCTCGACGCCACCGGCGCCGTTGGTCTCGATCTTGACCTCGTAGCCGTACTTGCGGCCCACCTTGATCAGGGTCTCGGCTGCAATGTAGGTGTGCGCGATCCCCGCGGGGCACGCTGCGACTCCGATGAGCTTCTCCATGGTTCAGTTGTCTCCTTCGGTCTGCTGGATGACTACGTTGGCCAGTTCCCCTGGACGCAGATGGTCGGCGATCCGGGCGGCCGGCACCCGTTCCTCGTCGGTGAGGTTCGTCGTGGCCGCGACGACCAGGCCGTCCCCGAGCCGCAGGTTGCCGGCCGGTTGGCTCTCGTTGGCGGCGTTGAACACCCGCAGGATGCTCGCGTCCCCCGCGTCGGCGCGCGTGAGGGTGCCGAAACTCAGGCCGGGCTGATCCACGGACGCCAACTGGCGCTCCCTGGGCAGCGGCTCCCGCCAGGGGTTGATCGGGAAGTAGCTGATCGGGTAGAAGAGCGGGTCGAGCGTCTGGTTCTGGCCGTACAGCGGGTTCGCCGCGAACTCGGCGTAGCTGCGGAAAACGGCATTCGGGTCGAGCCCGGCACTGAAGCCGACACCGAAGTCGAATCCAATCGCCATCCCGTCCAGCTGGTGGCTGGAAGCAGGGAAGATCCGCTCCGCCATCCCGCTCGGGCGGCCCGGCCGCCGGTGGAGGTCGGGCAGACCGACGTGGCCGACGGCCCGCAGGACGGTCAGCGCCACGTCGCCGTAGCCCTCACCGATGAACTCGTACTCCTTCAGGCTCCTGGTGTAGAGGGTGAGCGCTCCGGCGGCGTCGACAGCCGAGACGTGGTTGAGCAGCGGACGGGTGGCGCTCGGCTCCTCGAAGTAGCCTCGCTCCTTCCAGATCGCCATCTCCTCGGGCAGGCAGGGCCGGCGAACGACACTGAACTGGGCGCCGGCGAAGGAGGCCTCGTTCTGCTTGCCGGTCCGCACCCCGATCCGCAGCCGGTGGTTGTGGGCCCGATTCGTCACCTCGCCGGTCACCTGGAGGACCGGGGAGTCGGCGCGGAGGGTCAGCCGGACGGTGAAGGGCAGCGTCGCGTCCGCGGTTCGCGCCCGGCGACTGGCCAGTCCCGCCGGGACCTGCAGCTCGCCCGCGAGGCGAACCTCGGACAACAGGTCGGAGGTGAAGGTCTCCACCAGGTCGGCGGCGGTCAGGCCGCGGACCAGGCGCCACTCGTCCTCGGGTGCCGGGTAGTCGTAGTCGTAGCTGTCGCCCTCGTCGCCGCCGTCCTCGAAGTACAGCGCCTGCTGCAGCCGCTGACCGGTCGCCTTGTCGACGATCGTGATGCCCTCGTCGTCGCAGGACACGAGCAGGTGCTCGTTCTCGATGACGGGCTCGCGGTCCGGCTTCACGACGGCCACCGGCGGCGCGTCCTGCTCGATCACCCGCACCGTCCGGTAGCCGATGCCGTCGAACTCTCCGAGGTCGCACACGATCTCGGACCGGTAGTACCACCTGTCCTCGGTCTGCAGTGCGGGGTCCTTGCGGGCCACACCGAGGTAGTGGCGCTGCTGGTCCTCGACCACGTACGGCAGCGGCTGCCCGTCCAATTCGAGCCGGAAGGCGGGCTTGGCCGTGATGATGCTCAGCCGCTGTGTGAGCCGGCGTCGCCAGGGCAGGGTGTGGAAGACGACGAGGGTGCTGCCGGGCTCGCCTGCGCCTGCGACGGAGTTGCAGGCCAGCCGGCACAGGAAGTCGCTCGCACCGCGAACTATGTATGAGGCGTACTCGGCGTTCGCCTTCACCCAGGCATTCGTAACGTCACCGTGGGTGGCAGAGCCGTGGGTCTGGGTGTTCACCAGCAGGTACCAGGCCTGGTCGATGATGCCGTGGTCGTAAGGGATGCCGACCGAGTCGAGCAGGGTCATCAGCGGCTGGAGCTCGAACACCAGCCGCCGGTCGACCTGGTCGATCAGGGTCTTGATGTCCGACCGGGCCGAGTTCATCCCGTTGACGTGGATGCGGTGGTACTGGGGCGAGAAGATCTCGCCCTTGAAGGACTTCAGGTCCTTGCCGTGGCTACGGACCCGCTCGAAGAACGCGGGCCACGTCGTCTCGACGAACTCGATCTCGTCCTGGATGGAGTTGTAGTGCCGGACCTTCCCGGCGATGTCGGGCATCATCGGATTGCTGTCGAACCCCAGCGGGAACACGAACTCCCCGGGCAGAGTCGACCGCTCGACCAACCGGTCGATCAACTGGCCGACGTCGATCTTGTTGTAGTCCTCGGCCTGCGCGGTGAACAGCGTGCCGTTGCGGAACGCGTTGGCTCCGTAGCCGTAGCCGGAGAGCATCACGTTGCACAGCACCCGGCTGCCATCGTTGGACTCGAAGTAGAACTCGGTGCCCAAGCCGTAGATGTCCCCCACCCCGCGGGTGAAGACGAACTCGGTGATGCCGCACTGGTTGAGGACCTTGGGGAAGTCGGCCGGGTAGCCGAAGGGATCGGCGAGGTAGGCGACCCGGTTGGCCCGGCCGAGCGACTTGGCGTAGTTGATGCCGAGCCGCAGGTTGTTGATCGTGGACTCGCCAGAGCTCAGGTAGGCGTCCAGCTGGGAGACGAACGGGCCGACCGCCAGCTTCCCGTTGGTCACCCAGGTGCTAACCTCATCCCGCTCTTCCGGGTGCAACTGGAGGTACTCGTAGATGGCGGTGGTCTGGCCGTCGAGGAAGAAGTTCTCCACCTCTCCGCTGCGGAATCCGGCCAGCAGTTCGCGCAGGTTGTAGGAGAAGACGACCATCGCCTCCTGCGAGGTGAACCACCAGTAGGGATCCCAGTGGGTGTGGTGGATGCCGTGGGCGATCAGCTTGTCTGCCATGCCTGGAACCTGTCTTCCCTGATGAGGGTCTTGTGGATCACGATCGGGTGCCTCGGGTCGGCCAGCACCGTGTAGTCGGGCGCACTGGCGGGCACGAGGATGACGTCGAGGTAGCCCGCCTGATACTCGCCGGTGTCGGTCCGGATGTGCGCCGACTCGCCATCGACCAACGCGAGGACGGTGAAGCCGGTGGTGTTCGAGGCAGCATAGGACTGGCCCGCCGCGATCTCGATCCGGTGGGTATCGATGTACATGCCGTCGTAGCGGCCGACGAGGTAGTCGACCCAGCCAGGCCCCTCGGCCACCAACCGGGGTGGGAAGGCGATGTGCCTGCCCACCCACTCAGCATCCCGGTCGTAGGCCAGCGCCAGACCGGCCAGCTTGGTGTGGATCGGGCGCGGCTTCCCCGTGATGTCGGGGCGGTTGTAGTCGTAGATCTTGTAGGTGTAGGCACCCGAGGTGATGGTGCCGAGTTCCAGCACGAGCTGGTTGCGGCCGGAGCTGTGAATCGTTCCGTGGGGCAGGAAGATCTGCCGGCCCACCTCCGACTCGACCGAGTGGATGTAGTCCTGGTACGGCACCTCCGATCCGTCTCGCTCCGACTGTCGACAGAGCTCGAGGAAGCGATGGCCGTCCCCCTTGAATCCGCAGTACGTCTTGGCGCCGTGGCCGGTAAGCACGATGTAGTAGGCCTCGTTCTGCGCCTCGATGTCGCCGTGCAACTGCTGGATCATGTCGTCGCTAGGGTGGACTTGGACCGACATGTTGCCGTTACTGTGCCAGGTGTCGTCGTAGTTGAAGCGCACCGGGAAGCGTCCGTCGAACCGGCGGTAGAGGACGTCACCGATCAGGTGCTCACCCACTGCATCCATGACCGTCATAAACGGTACGTCGATCTGCTCCGGGCCGGACTCGATCAGAAGGCTCGCCTCCGTTGGAATCAGGTCGAAGGCCCAGGCAACCTTGTCCACCATGTCGTCCGGAATCCCCCGGAGGCGCTTGACGAACTGCCCGCCCCAGACTCCCTCCACGTAGACTGGCTTCGCGCGCAGCGGCCGCCCCCGCAACTCGTCCAGCACCGCTCGCAGATCGCTCCAACTCATGATCTGAAGGGAGCGCTCGGAGTCCAGGATGTAGCCGGCCAGCTGGTCTTCTACCACCAGCTCCTTCCGAAGGCGGACCGCGAGTTCGACATCCACGAAGTAGGTCTGCCGTGCGATCGTGTCGACATCCAGGTTGGGCCCCGCGCCGAGGCATCGATAGCGGCCATCGTGCACCCGCAGGGCGACGTCCTTGGGAGTGACGTCGATGAAGAAGACCGCACTCGCGTGCTTCCGCAGGGACTCGGCTGCCGCGCCAAGCCCGTAGATGAGGGTTGGGCGACCGCTCACAGCGACACCGCGCAGCAGGTCCGCCACCTTCTCCGGGTCTAGGATGGCGTAGTAGCCCTTGTCGAAAAGCCGGCCGAAGATGAGCTCCGGATCGGTCTCGCGATCCATGGGCAGATACGAAGCAATCAGCTCATCAAGTGCAGCCGTGTAGAGGGTCGAGGCGTCGACCAGCTCCCACACCGGCGACACTCGCCGGAGTCCGGCCACGATCACCTCGAACCGTGCCCCCGGGAATCCGTCCAGAACAATCATCCCCTTGGCGGACCCCAGCGCGTCCAGCACCGCTGGGACGCCCTCGGCCACCTGCAGGCTGGCCGCCACCCGGTTCACAGGTTGGGGATCATCGAACGGCAACGGCCGGTAACTGAATGCCACCTCATTACTCCTTACGAGTTGTTATAACAACATAACGGCATGGAGGTGCGCCGTCAATGGGCCTCCATAGATCTCGCCGTCAACGGCGCCACCACCGATCGCCGTGCGGACGGGCAGCCCCTCGGCCCAGCGACTCGCTCAGGACGCACAAGTGAGCGAGACCCGTTCCGCGTGCGGCAGACGTGCACAAGAGATCAGACCAACTGCGCTCCCAACGCCTGAACGAAACTCAGGCGACCCACTCAGCCAGTGCGATCTGCTCGAACACGGTCAGTGACCGCCGAGATGTGTGCTGAACGTTCCCGCAACCCCCAAGGGTGCCCGCCTTTCGGCGAGTTCCCCGACCCTTCAGCGCCTCGGGGCTATCCGTCGCCGTTCAGGGGCATCAGCAGGCAACCGCGGAGAACAGCCCCAGCACCGCCTGACTGGGACAGAGGGTGGACAAGGCCCGCTCCAGAACCACCACGCGCAAGGGGACCGGGAAGCAGCGTTGCCCCTCAGTCACTGCGCAACCCACGAGGGGACAGGAAGACCTCCACCTTGGGACAGGGACACGACCTCTGGGCGACAGCACAGATACAGGCGGCTGCCGAGATGAGGGCCGTCGGAATCGACACCCGGCTGACCTGATTCGTCGGCCGCCTCGGCCGCCTCTGGATTCGAAGGCGGGCTCAGCGCGACCCTTCGACTCCGGGACGGCGGCGTGTTGCAGTTCGCCCGGGGGAACATCGGCTGCGTCCGGGACGGACGCGTGACCTCGATGCTCGCCGAAGCCGTGCTCAGAGACGGAGCCCTGTGCATTTCGGTTGAGTGGTTCGTCACGCACGTGCTCGATCTGCGCGCGTCGCAGCACTCGGGCGTCCTCTATGTGACCGACCACCACGCGCAACTCTCGGCAAACATGGCGGTACTGATTCGTGATCTGCTCCAGGAGCCCGAGGATGCATCGAGCCACTCGGCCCTTTGAGGGGCCCTGGTGGCTGCTTCTGGTTGACCCACTGCGTCCGTTTAGCCGGTGTCCACGCAGCCCCTGAGGGCATACCGAACGTTTGCCCTTGTCAGAGCGATTCGGCATTCTCAGCTTCGACGTTGATAGGTGCGATACCTCCAGGCGAAGGAATGCATTTCCTCTAGTCAGGGGCACCTTACGGTGGATCGCGTCCCTGCGGGTGGTGGGCTTTCCGGGGTGATTGCCTCGGTGCCTACAG
>CAYQXH010000002.1:0-75320 GCA_964421325.1 uncultured Propionibacteriaceae bacterium | reverse complement strand
GCCAGATCCACACGGTCATGGATGCGATCACCGGCATCGCCCAGGCCAGCAGCATCGAGATCTGCAGGATCAACCGCGTCACCTTGCCGACCGCGTTCATCAGCAGGGCGACGCCGATGCCGATCACGACGGTGATCGCTGCGTTCACCAGGCAGAACGCGACCGACCTGCCGACCACAGCCCAGGTCTGGGTGCTGGTGAACAGTTCGGTGTAGTTGGCCACGCCGACGAACTGCGGCGGCTTGCCGAACTGCTGGGCGAGGCCGAAGTGCTGGGTGGAGGTGATGACCTGCCAGACCAGCGGATAGCCGAGGGCGACCAGCAGGATCGCGATCGCCGGCACGAGCAGCAGGTAGGGCGCGACCTGGCGCGGTCGGCGCCGCTGCGGCGAGGCCCCCTGCGTGCGGGCAGGGGAGGACAGGGCGGTCATCGCTTGAAGCCTCTCATTGATGAGGTCGGTCGGCTGGGGGGGAATGGGGACGGTTCCATTTCCCGCCAACCGCGGCGGGTGGCGCGGAATGGAACCGTCCCCATTCCGCGCCAGCCGGAGCCGGGCCTACTTGCCGTTGAGCAGCGGCGTGAGGATGGCGTCGTACTCGGTCGCCAGCGCGGCGACGTCACCGCCCTCGGCAACCTTGGCGAAGAACTCCTCCAGCTTGCCAGAGGCCTCGACGCCGGCCCAGCCCGGGGCTGCCGGGGTGAGCTTGGAGTTCGAGGCGGAGTCGATCAGGGCTTTCGCGAACTCGTCGGAGCCGAGGCTGGAGACGTAGTCGGAGTTGGCCGGGCCGAGGCCGTTCTTGCCGAGCATCTGCTGGTACTCGGCGGAGAAGATGATCTTCATCAGCTCACGCGCACCGGCCTGGTTCGCCGAGGCTGCCGAGATGCCGATGTTGGAGCCGCCGGCGAACACCGGGGCCGGCTTGCCGTCATTGCCCGGCAGTGGGTAGACGCCGAACTTGTCGGAGTTCCAGGCCCGCTTGTCATCCTTGAGGTCACCGATCGACCAGTGCGCCCAGCCCGGGGCCATGATCGTCGCAGCGGCGAGGCTGGTCTTGCCGGTCACCTTGTCGCCGTCCATGATCTTGTCGGAGTCGTTGATGTAGAGCCAGGGGGACTCGTCCTTGGCGGTCTTCGGGGCGTTGGAGGCCGCCTGGTACAGCTCCTGCAACTGGGTCAGGCCCTTGACGCTGTTGGGGTCGGAAAGGGTGGACGCCCACTCCGCGCCGTCCTTCTTGGCGAGGTCGCCGCCGTTGGCGAAGATCCAGGAGATGCCGTTGCGCCAGTCCTGGCCGCCGATGAAGAAGCCGGAGAAGTCTTTGATGTCCTTCGGGTTCTTCTCCGCGATGGTCTTCACGGTCGCGTTGAACTCGTCCAGGGTCTTCGGCACCTCGACGCCCGCGGCCTTGTAGATGTCCTTGCGGTAGAACATGTAGCGGGAGCCGAAGTAGTAGGGCAGCGTGTAGTTCTTGCCGTCGACCTTGCCCACCTCGACGAAGGACTGCAGCAGCTTGTCGCCACCGAGCTCGGCGTACAGGTCGGAGATGTCGGAGAAGGCGCCGACGTTGGTGAAGGTCGGCGACTGGGTGTTGCCGACCTCGACCACATCCGGGGTGTTGTTGGCGTCCGGCAGGGCGGTGGTCAGCTTGGTGACCAGGTCGCCCCAGGACTGCTCCTCGACGGTGAGGGTGCCACCGGTCTTGGCCTGGTAGGTGGTCTTCAGGTACTCGCGCAGCTCCTTGGGGGTGTCACCGCCGGCAACCCACATGGTGATGTTCTGCGGGGTGTTGGACGCCGGCTGGCTGGGCGACTGGCTACTGGCTGCGCCCGGCGCGCAGCCGGTCAGCGCCAGGGCAGAGGCAGTCACCAGTGCGGCTGCCGACAGCATTCTCTTCATGCTGGCTTTCCTTTCGGTTGGTGCGTTGGATTGCTGGATCTTCGAAACAGGGGTCATCAGGCCACCCCGAGCTGGTTGAGCAGCACGAGGGCTGCGGCTCCGAGCAGGACGGCGTCCTCGCCGAGCGAACTCGGGACGAGTTCGAGTTCCGGCCGGAACTCCGAGCGGGTCCGGTCGGCGACGCAGCTGCGGGCGGCGTCGAGCAGCGGGGTGGCGACGATGTCCGCAGGACCGCCGACCACGACGTGGGCAAGGCCGAGCATGCCGACCACCGGCGCAAGGGCCAGCCCCAGCCGGTAGCCGGCGTCGGCGAGCACCTGGTCGCGCCGACCCGGCTCTGCGGCCAGGCGGGCGGTCAGGGCAGGCACCGAGGTCCAGGTCTCCAGGCAGCCGGTCTTGCCACAGCCGCAGAGGTCGCCGGAGTCGTCGATCACGACGTGGCCGATCTCGCCGGCGTCGCTGGCCGCCCCGTGCACGAGGTTGCCGCCGACCAGCAGTCCGGCCCCGACGCCCCTGGACAGCTGGATCCGGACCAGGTCGTCGGGGCCGCCGGCGAAGCGGCGCTCGGCCAGCACAGCGACGTTGGCGTCGTTCTCCACCCGGACCGGCATGCCGAGGTCAGCTGCGAGGAGCTGTTGCAGCGGCACGTCGTGCCAGTGCAGGTTCGGCGCGGACAGCACGCTGCCGGCCGTGTTGACCGTGCCGGGCGTGCCGACACCGAACCCGAGGACGGGACGGGTGGCAGCAGCCGCCAGCTCCTTCGCCAGGTCGCGGGCAGCGGCAAGGGCCGCTTCGCCGACGGCACCGTCGAGGTGCCGGACGTGGGTGAGGAGCACCTCGCCACGCAGCGAGAGGATGGCGCCGCGCAGCTGGTCGGGGGCCGAGAGGTCCATGGCGAGGATGTCGCGCGCCGCGGCGTTGAAGCCGAGCAGGGTGGATGGCTTGCCCGGCCGGGTGACGCCACTCATCCCGGACTCGCGCACCAGGTCGGAGCCGATCAGCTCAGCGACGAGATCGGAGACGGTGACCTTGGTGAGCCCGGTGGTCCGGGCGATGTCGGCCCGGGAGAGTTGCGAGTCGTTGTAGATCGACTGCAGTACGAGGGCGAGGTTGCTCCGCCGGGCGTCCTCGGGGCGGAGCTTGCGCCGGATCGGGGTCTGCATGTTGGTTAGTAAACCTTACTAACTCTGCACGGGCAAGCATCTTCCGGATCGGTTACCTAAGCGTTACCGACCGTCGCGCGCCGCCGGTGGCTCCTGACTCCACCGGTTCCGATCACCCCTCACTACCCGTTGGTCGGGACGCTACCCGTGCACCGGTAGCGTCCCGGCGGACGGGTAGCGAGGGCACGACGGACGGGTAGCGAGGGGTGACAGACGGGGTAGCGAGACGGGTAGCGAGGCGGGACGGAAGGGCCGGGGCCGGACGGGTGGCGGGGTCGACCGGGCGAGCGGACGGGACCGAGGCCCCACCGGAAGCCGACCGGATGAGTCAGCGGATCGCGGTGAACGCCGGCATCATGGCCAGCATCATCACGCCCATCATGATGAACGGTGCCAGCGCGCCGATGACGATCGCCAGCACGCCCCAGAGCCGTCCGCGCCCCATGATCGCAGCGACGATCCCGAGCACCCAGCCGGCGAAGCCGACGGTGGAGCCGAGGCTCAGCAGCGTCGACTGCAGCGGCGCCTGCTCGGAGAGGATCTCGGCGAGGGTGGTCGAGTCGAGGTTCGTCGACCCGGTGGCGATGACGACGTCGGACATGATGGAGCCGATCGTCTGAGCCGAGAGCGTGACGACGATCAGGGATACCAGGACGATCCCGAAGGCCACCCAGCCCAGGATCGGGTTCTTCCGGGTCGTTGCCAGCGAGGACTGGTAGGTCGGCTGGGGGTACTGCTGCTGCGACTGCGCTGCCTGGTTGCCGTACTGGGCCGCGTAGTGGGTGATCTGGTACGGGTCCTGCTGCGGTTGCTGCTGCTGGCCGTAGCCGTACTGCTGGCCGTAGCCGGGCTGCGGGTACTGCTGCTGTCCGGGCTGGGGGTACTGCTGGCCCGCCGACGGATATTGCTGGCCCGCCGATGGATACTGCTGGCCGTAGCCGGGCTGCGGGTACTGCTGCTGTCCGGGCTGGGGGTACTGCTGTCCGACCTGCGGGTACTGCTGCGGTGCCCGGGCTGGCGGAGTCGACGAGGCGGGGTAGGCGCTGGGTGGCGGGAAGCCGCCCGGGGTCGCGCTCTCGGCGGGGCTCTCGGGGTTCTGCGGCGTTGCGGGCGGCTGCTCGGAGGACATGACCCAAAGGGTAGCGCTGCACTGGTCACGCCACCGGTGATTGCGGTCCCGACACCGGCCGTGCGGGGGCTGCCAAGATGGAGGCATGCCAGACCTGCAACCGCGAGCCATCGCCTGGGCCGAGACCATGTCCGGCCATGCCGGTGAACGGCTGGTCCGGGCTCACCGGGAGGCTGGGCGGCGCCTCGACCTCGGAGTCCCGGTCCTGCGGGAGCAGCGGGAGGCCTGGGAGGCTGAGCACCTGGCTCCCGGCGCCGCCCGCGCTGTGGGCGCCGGCTCGCGCGCCATCGGCGAGGAGCCGGACGCCGAGCGCACCTGCTTCGAGCGCGATCGGGACCGGATCGTCCACTCCACGGCCTTCCGCAGGCTCGCCGGCAAGACCCAGGTCGTCGTGTTCCCGACCGACCACCAGCGCACCCGGCTCACCCACGCCCTGGAGGTGGCGCAGGTGGCCACTTCCATCGCCCGCGCCGTCGGTGCCAACGCCACCCTCGCCGAAGCCATCGCCCTCGGCCACGACTGCGGCCACGGGCCGGGCGGCCACGCCAGCGAGGACGCGTTCGACGCCTTCCTGCCCGAGGGCTACGACCACGGTCCGTGGGGCGCCGACGTCGTCCTGACCGGGATCAACCTGTGCGCCGAGACGCTCGACGGCATCCGGAACCACTCCTGGTCGCGCCCGGTGCCGGCAACCGTCGAGGGCGAGATCGTCAGCTGGGCCGACCGGATCGCCTACTGCGCCCACGACCTCGAGGACGCCGCCAGCGCCGGCATCCTGAGCCTCGACGACCTCCCCACAGAGGTGGTGGCAGTGTGCGGGAGCACCCGGCGCCAGCAGCTAGGGACCTTCGTCCGGGCGGTCATCGGCACCGTCGCCGCCACCGGCCAGGTCGGGATGGCCGAGGAGCCGGCCGGAGCCCTCGCCGCCCTCCGGGCCTTCAACTACGAGCGCATCTACACCCGGCCGGACTCCCTCGCCCAGGCCGGCGCGGTGATCGACGTGTTGCATGCCCTGGTGGAGTACTACAGCGAGCGTCCCGGGTCGATGCCAGCGGACTTCGCCGCCACCGACCCGGCCGGTGACGCGGCGGTTCGGGCCGCGGTCACCTATGTCGCCGGCATGACCGACCGGTTCGCCTTCGAGACTGCGGGCGAACTCCTCGGCTGGGACCCGGACCGGCTGCCGCGGGGCATCGGACGCGGCGCCTGAGTCACCGGCTGGGCCTAGACTCATCGCCGTGGCTGGCCTGATCAACGAGGAGGACCTGGCAACCGTCCGGGAACGCTCCCGGATCGACGAGGTCGTCGGAACCTATGTGACCCTGCGCCGCGCAGGTGGCGGCTCGCTCACCGGCCTGTGCCCCTTCCACGACGAGAAGACCCCGTCCTTCCACGTCACGCCGGCCCGCGGCTTCTACCACTGCTTCGGCTGCGGCGAGGGCGGCGACGTCATCAACTTCGTGCAGAAGATCAACAACGTCAGCTTCGCCGAAGCGGTGGAGTACCTCGCCGACCGGGTCGGGATCCAGTTGCGCTACTCCGACGGGGGCGGCCAGCGCATGGAGCCCGGCCTGCGGCTGCGGGTCCTTGAGGCCAACCAGCAGGCTGCCGAGTACTTCGCCGGCCAGCTGGCCGGCTCCGCCGGGTTGCCGGGCCGGCAGTTCCTCGACTCCAGGGGCTTCGACAAGGTGGTGGCCGAGCAGTTCGGGATCGGCTTCGCCCCAACCGGAGGACGCGACCTCGGCCAGCACCTGAAGGCGAAGGGCTTCACCGACGACGAGCTGGTGAAGGCCGGCCTGATCCGGGAGAACGGCTGGGACTTCTTCCAGGGCAGGGTGCTGTGGCCGATCCGGGACGCCGGCCGCTCGGTGCTCGGCTTCGGGGCACGGAAGATCTTCGAGGACGACCGGATGCCCGCCAAGTACCTCAACACCCCCGAAACCATCGTCTACAAGAAGTCGAACGTGCTGTACGGGCTCGACCTCGCCCGGCAGAGCATCGCAAGGAAGAGCCAGGCCGTCGTGGTCGAGGGCTACACCGACGTGATGGCCTGCCACCTCGCCGGGGTCGACACCGCGGTCGCCTCCTGCGGCACGGCCTTCGGCGACGACCACGCCCGGCTGCTGCAGCGGATGCTGGGCACCGGTGATGTTGCCGGCGGTGAGGTCATCTTCACCTTCGACGGTGACGCGGCCGGGCAGGCTGCGGCCCTGAAGGTGTTCAAGGGCGACCAGAACTTCCTCGCCCAGACCTATGTGGCCGTTGAGCCGACCGGGCTCGACCCGTGCGACCTGCGAATCCAGCAGGGGGACGCCGCCCTGCGGGAACTGGTCGGGCGCCGGGTGCCGCTGTACCGCTTCGTGATGCGCAACGTGCTCGCCGGCTACGACCTCGACCGCGTGGACGGCCGGCTGGCCGCCCTGCGTGCGGCAGCCCCGCTGGTCAGCAGCATCAGGGACAACTCCCTCGTCCCCGGCTATCTGCGGGAACTGTCCCAGTTGCTCGGGATGGACCCGGAGGAGGTCCGCCGGGAGGTGAAGGTGACCGTGCAGCGCCGCGGGCGCCCGGCCGAGCGCAAGCCCGACCACGACGAGGCACTGCCGGGGATGCCCGAGCCGAAGGCCAGCCTGCCGGTACCCGACCCCAACGATCGCCGGCTCGAGGCCGAGCGGGGCACCCTGCGGCTGCTCATCCGGGCCCCGGAGACCTTCACGGCCGACTGGAACGGGCTCAGCGCTGACGACTTCACCCACCCCGCCTACCGCGCCCTCTACGAGTCGGTGCTCGCCACCGGTGACGGGCCGGGGATCTGGACCCAGCGGGTCCTGCAGGCCAATCCGGATCCGGTGCTGGAGCAGTTGGTGGTCTCGCTGGCAGTGGAGCCGGTACTGCGGACCCCGACCGAGGCCTACTCCAGGGAGTACAGCTCCCAGGTGCGCCTGCTCACGCTGGCCCGGCAGATCGCCCAGCTCAAGTCGCGACTGCAACGCACCAACCCGCTCGAGGACCAGCCGGCCTACGACCGGATGTTCGCTGCCCTGGTGAACCTGGAGAAGCAGCGTCGGGAGCTGCTGGCGGTCGCAGCCGGCCCGGCGGTCTGAGGCCTCCGCCCAGCTGACCCCGTGAGCGTCCCGGCAGAAGTCGTGTTGTCCGGGTGTTGCTCCACAGGAGACGAAACTCGTCGGACGCATCCGGGGCGGACGGCTGCAGGGTGGGCCAATGACCAAGCCGCAACCCATCCCGCTGCTCTCCGCCGCGGAGGAACGAACCCTCGCCATGGCGATCGAGGCCGGCGTCCTCGCCGCCCACCTGCTGGCCACCGGCGAACGTCCGGTGCCGGCCAGCATCGGGGAACTCGAGGCGATCGCAGAGTTGGGCCGTCAGGCCTGGCACCGGTTCCTGCTCGCGAACCTGCGCCTGGTCGGGAAGCTGGCCGGCCGCGAGGCGCGGCGCACCGGCCTGCCGCCCGACGACCTCTTCCAGGAAGGCTTCGTCGCGCTGGCCGGGGCCCTGCAGCGCTACGACCCTGACCGGGGACGGTTCTCCACGTTCGCCACGATCCGGATCCGCCAGCGGCTTGCCGAGGTGGGGGCCGGTCGCCTCGGCGAGCTCGCGCTACCGCCGAGCCGGGCCATGCGGTTGCGGCGGGTCCGCGGGCTGGCCGCAGCCCTCGGCCAGGAGCTCGGCCACGAGGTCCCGACGGCGGAACTGGCTGCGGAGCTCGGCCGACCCACCGACTGGACGCGCCGCCTCGTGGGTTACCTTGCCCCGGTGCCGGTCGGCTCGGAGGCGCTGGCCCTGCCCGACCCGGAGCCCAAGGACCCACTGGCCGCCATCTACGCCAGGCAGTTCCGGCGCGTCCTCGACCAGCTGGAGAGCGAGCAGGCGCGCGTCCTGCGGCTGCGCTACGGCCTGGTCACCGGGGAGCCGGTCGATGTGGGCGAGATCGCGAGCCGTCTCGGAGTCAGCCTCAGCACCGTCCGACGGCTGGAGCGGCGGGGCCTGGCGAGCCTGCGGGCGATGGCCGACCGGGTCGACCCCTTCGCGGACGGCCCGCTGGCCGGCTGACCGGGCTCACAGGGAACGCAAAGCCGGGCACAACGGTCCTGCCAGCGGCGTCCGGGAGGCTCGTCTCGTACCCAGCCGATCAGGAGTCGACATGGCAGCCATCACCGAGGCCCGCGAGACGGTCGGCCCGCCCCAGCACAACCCGGAGCGCGCCCCTGCCGGGCGCAGCCCAGTCCGGACGCCGGGCTGGTGGCGGGACGCGGTCGGAGTCGCGACCTGGGCCAGCATGCTCGTGGTCGTCGCCCTGTGGGTCGCCGGCGGCGGCATCCAGGCGCTGACCGGCCTTGCCGGCGGCCTGACCAGCCTCGGCCGGCTGACCGGACTGGTTGCGGCTGACCTGCTGCTCATCCAGGTGCTGCTGCTGGCCCGGATCCCGATGGTCGAACGGGTCTACGGCCAGGACGAGCTGGCCCGGCGGCACCGCCTGGTCGGGTTCACCTCGTTCAACCTGATGGTCGCCCACCTGGTGCTGATCGTCCTCGGGTACGCCGCGCAGGCCGACCTGAACCCGCTGGTGCAGTTCTGGGAGTTGGTCGTCGACTACCCCGGCATGCTGCTCGCTCTCGCCGGCACCGCGCTGCTGGTCCTGGTCACGGTCACCAGCATCCGCAGGGCGCGGGCGAAGCTCCGCTACGAGTCCTGGCACCTGCTGCACCTCTACGCCTACCTCGGTGTCGGGCTCGCCCTGCCCCACCAGCTGTGGACCGGCCAGGAGTTCCTCGCCAACCCCGTGGCTGCCACCTACTGGTGGACGCTGTGGATCGCTGCCGCCGGCGCCATCCTGGTCTGGCGCATCGGCGTCCCCGCCTACCGGACCCTTGCCCACCAGCTACGGGTGACCGCTGTGGTCAGGGAGAGCCCGGACGTGGTCAGCGTGTGGATGCGCGGCCGGAACCTCTCCCGGATGCCGATCGGCGCCGGGCAGTTCTTCAACTGGCGGTTCCGTTCCGGTCGGGCTGGTCCCGCGCGCACCCCTACTCGCTGTCGGCAGCGCCCACCGACGACACCCTGCGGATCACCGTGAAGGACCTCGGCGACGGGAGCCATGCCCTGGCGGCGGTCAAGCCGGGCAGCCGGGTGGTCTTCGAGGGCCCGTACGGCCGGTTGCACGCCGGCGTCCGCACCCGGGCGAAGGTGACCCTGATGGCCAGCGGTATCGGGATCAGCCCGCTGCGCGCGCTGCTCGAGGAACTGCCGCAGGGACCGGGGGACGTCACCCTGCTCTACCGGGTCCGCGACCATGCCGACCTGGTCCTGCGCGCCGAGATCGAGGCGATCGCCGCCCGCACCGGGGCCAGGGTCTTCTACCTGGTCGGCCGGCGGCTGCCCGACCGCCAGTCCTGGCTGCCGGCATCGGCCGCCGGGTTGACGGATGCGGCCGCGCTGCGCCAGCTCGTCCCGGACATCGAGCAACACGACGTCTTCCTCTGCGGTGCCACCGCCTGGATGGACGCGGCAAGGCGGGCTGCCCTCGACTGCGGGGTGCCGGCGGCCCGGATCCACGAAGAACGCTTCAGCTGGTAACCAAGGAGATCGAGATGAAGAAGATTGTTCTGGCCGTGATGGGCACCATCAGCGGGCTGGTGATGCTGTTCAGCTACCACACCAGCACGGCCGGGGAAGCGACCACGGCCCCGGCCGGCACCGATGCCGGCAACTCCGACGCCACCTCGGGTACGACCACGACCGCACCGGGCGTCACCCCGACGGGGTCGGCATCGACGTCGGCGGGCGGCGACGGCACGTACACCGGCGAAGCCGTCCAGACCCGCTATGGCGCCGTCCAGGTGCAGATCACGGTGCAGGACGGCAGGATCACTGCTTCTGAGGCGATCCAGTACCCCAACCAGGACCGCCACGACCAGCAGATCAACGCCTACGCCGTCCCGATCCTGAACGCCGAGGTGGTCGCGGCCCAGAGCGCGGCCATCGACGCTGTCAGCGGCGCGACCGTGACCAGCCAGGGCTACCTGGAGTCCCTGCAGTCGGCCATCGACGCCGCCCACCTCGCATGACCGGCTCGCTCAGCGCTGTCGGGGTGCGCACCGTCGACGCGGAGGTTCCGAGGCGATCCTTCGTCGCCCAGATCATGGGCCTGCCGATGAGCGTTCACGTCCGGGGCCCGCTCGCGACCACAGCAGGGGTCGCCGGGGCTGTCGAGACCGCCTTCGAGGCGCTCCGGGCCGACGAGGCGATGTTCAGCACCTGGCGACCCGACAGCCCGGTCAGCCGGATCAAGGCCGGTCTCGACCGGGTGGTCGACGCCCACCCCCGGATCCGGCATGTCGCCGCGCTGTGCGAGCTCGCCGGCCACCGCACCGGCGGGGCGTTCGCCGCCTGGCTCCCCGGCCCGGACGGGCGGTTGTGCTTCGACCCGACGGGTCTGGTCAAGGGATGGTCGGTGGACGAGGCGTTCACAGCCCTGCTGGCCGACCTGCGGCAGTTCGGCCGCCACGACGCCCTGATCTGCGCCGGGGGAGACATCGCCGTTGCCTGCAACCGCACCGACACCCCCGACTGGGTGGTGGCGGTGGAGGACCCGCGTGACCGCGCCCGGACCCTGCGGTCGCTGCGGTTGCGGACGGGAGCCGTCGCCACCTCGGGTACTGCGGCGCGCGGCAACCACATCGTCGACCCTGCCACCGGGGCGCCCGCTGCCGGACTGCTGTCGGCGACGGTCATCGGACCGAACCTGACCTGGGCGGACGTGTACGCGACCGCAGCCTTCGTCAAGGGGACAGCTGCCCTGCCGTGGCTGGCCACCCTCGCCGATCACGCCGGGCTGCTGGCGGGAGCAGACGGGACCGTCAGCACGGTCAGCGGGATCACCCCGAAGGTTCAGGAGACCCGGGGGTCCAGCTTGGCCAGCACCGGGTAGGGATCCCGCTCGAGCCTGCTCCCGGACCACCGCAGCAGCACGACCGCGATCCCGACAGCGCCTGCCGTCATGATCACGCCGGTGAGCAGCGGGTCCAGCATCCAGGACAGCATCCACCAGAGTGCGCCGCCGAAACCGGTGAAGAAGAAGAAGCCCATGAACCAGGCGAACACCTTGAGGAACGAGCCGTGGCGCTGCCCCACCCGCGACTGGTCGCTGGGGTTGAAGACGCTGGAGAGCGACCCGATCCCGACTCCGAGGGCCACCACGGCGCAGCCGGCGAGGATTCCGGTCATGACCTCGCCCTGGCTGCCCCGCAGCAGGCTCTCGGCAAGATTGAAGGCGATGACCAGCGGCACCAGGTAGAGCAATGGGGCCATCGCCTTGCCGATGAGGACGCGGCGCAGCGGCGCACCCCCGATCAGCAGGTAGCTGAAGCCGGGACCGTCGTAGCCGAACAGGTTGAAGCTGCCCGCGACCACCGACATCGCGGCGAAGGCTGCGGCCTGCGCCGTCAACCCGTACTCGACGAAGCTGGTGTGGGACACCACCACCCCCATCACGGGCGGGATGATCAGGGTCTGGATCGCCCGTGGGGAGCGGAAGAAGAAGTAGCGCAACTGCTGGGCCGTGGCTGCCGAGGTCGGCCCGGCCGGCAACCGTCGCAGGAGGGCGGGGGTTAGCGGCAGGGCGACCACGGCGTGCTGGCGGTGGGTCTTCTGGTTGGCTGACGTGACCCCGTCCACTCGACGGCCGAGCGCCCAGGCCCAGCCGGCCATGGCCAGGCCGATCGTGGCGAGGACCACCGCCATCCGGACGGCGAAGCCCAGCCAGTCACCCTCCCGCGCGCTGGTGATCGCCTGGCCGGCGGCGCCGGGCGGGGTCCAGCCGAGCACTGTGCCAAGCGGACCCGAGGCGGACTGGCCGCCGAGAACCGCGGTCGCGCTGCGGGCCTGCTGGGCGAACAGGTAGATCCCCAGCACCATCAGGCTGGCGGCGAAGGCAGCCAGGTCGGCCCCGCGACGGGACCGCAGGGCGCCGGCAAGGACGGCCTGGGCCGACCGCGAGACCGCGACGCACATCACCGCGTAGCTGACGGCCGCGACCAGGGACGCCAGCCTGGCCGGGAGCGACTCGCCGATCGCAAGGGCGCCCCCGGCCGCGAACAGGAAGGTGAACGTCGCGGTGGGGGAGATCATCGCGCCGGCCAGGAGGCCGGTCACCTGCTGCCAGCCGGTGAGGGGGAACTGCTCCAGCCGCTGCGGGTCGACCACGCCGTCGGCAAGCGTCGGCTCGACGATCGGACCGACCACCCACGGGATGAAGATCGAACAGAACAGGGCCAGCAGGAGCAGGTCGCCGTAGCCGCTGCCGGAGACCAGGGTGGCGATGAACATGCCGGCGATCAGGCCGCCGATCGAACCCAGCACCCAGGTGGTGGCGAAGTAGAGCTGCGCCGCGTTGCCCCTGCCCCTGGAGCGGCCGGCGATGGCGAGCCTCAGCCGGAGGAGGACGAGAGCCAAGCCAGCTCACCTTCCTCGAGGTCCCGGCCGCCGACGAGCTCGACGAAGGCGTCCTGCAGGGTGCGGCCGCCGGACACCTCGGCAACGGTGCCTTCGGCGAGCACCCGCCCGGCTCCGATCACGACCAGCCGGTCGCAGAGCCGCTGCACCACGTCCATGACGTGGCTGGCGAACACCACCGTCCCGCCACCGCGGCGGTACAGCTTCAGCATGTCCTCCATCACCTGGGTGTTGACCGGATCCAGGGCGCCGAAAGGTTCGTCGAGGATCAGGACTCGCGGGCTGTGCAGCAGCGCCACGGCGAGCCCGATCCGCTTGATCATGCCGAGGGAGAAGTCGGCGATCAGCTTCTCCGCCTCGTCGGCCAGGTCCAGCACCCGCAGCAGCTCCGCCGACCGGTGGGCGACGACGCCCGGATCCATCTTGCGCAGCATCCCGGCGTACTCGAGCATCTCCGCAGCCGTGAGCCGGTCGAACAGCACCGGATTGTCCGGGACGAAGCCGACCCGGGCCTTCGCCTGCAGCGGATCCGGCCACACCTCGATGCCGTCGAGCACCGCGTTGCCGGCGTCGGGCCGCAGCAGGCCGGTGAGCATCCGCAGCGTGGTCGACTTGCCGGCTCCGTTGGGTCCGGCGATCCCGTAGAAGGTGCCGCGCGGGATGGTGAGGTCGACCCCGTCCACCGCGCGGTTGTTCCCGAAGATCTTGACCAGACCGCGTGCTTCGAGCGCGACCGACACAGCAGCACCTCACTTCACTGGTGCCACGCCCCTGACGGTGGGCGCAGCGGTCGAAGCCTACCCAACGGCCGGCCCGCCGGGTGCCGTCGAACCCGGATGGTCAGGGCGAGCCGAGGAGCGTCCGCAGGCTCTCGTTCCAGACGTCCACGCCGAGCTTGACGATCAGGGCTGCGACGACGACGAGGAAGGCCACCCGCACGAAGCCCGTGCCCCTCGCGATCGCGGTTCGCGACCCCAGGTAGCCGCCGGCCATGTTCGCCGCAGCCATCACCACGCCGAGCCCCCACAGCACCGCCCCGTGCGGGACGAACAGCAGCAGCGCGCCGAGGTTGGTGGCGAAGTTGACGATCTTGGCCTTGGCGCTGGCCTCGAGGAAGTTGTAGCCGAGGATGCTGACCAGGGAGATCACCAGGAACGTCCCCGTGCCGGGGCCGAGCAGGCCGTCGTAGAAGCCGATCCCGGCACCGATCAGGGCTGCGCTGCCGTGATGGCGGCGGGGCGAGAACCGCAGCCGGGTCTCCGCGCCCAGGGTCGGCCGGGTGGCGGTGAAGACGGCAACGGCCAGGAGGGCTGCCACGATGATCGGCTTGAACACCGCCACCGGCAGCAGGGCTGCGACACTGGCGCCGCCGAAGCTCCCGGCGAGGGCGAAGCCGGCCATCGGCAGTGCAGTCCGAAGGTCCGGGTGGGTCCTGCGGTAGTAGGTGACGCTGCTGGTAGCGGTGCCGAAGATGGAGGCGAACTTGTTCGTGGCCAGGGCCTGGACCGGGGGGATGCCCGGCACCAGCAGCAGGGCCGGCAGCTGCAGCAGCCCGCCGCCGCCGACGACCGCGTCCACCCAGCCGGCGGCAAGGGCCACCACGGCCAGCACAACCAGGAGTTCCCAGGTGAGTCCTTCCGGGAACCAGGTGGTGGGCAGGTCGAATTGGATGTCGATGCCCCGATCTGGCTGGTGACTGCGGTTCTGGGGGATTCTACGACCGAAGCCCGGGAAGTCGGGTGCCCTGCCCGGGAACGGGGTGTGGTTGGGTGGTGTTGCAGCAGCACGACGGGAAGCAGGAGGGCAACGCATGGGCACGACACCGAAGGTCGCGGTTCTGGGACTCGGCACGATGGGGGCGGCGATGGCCCGGCGGATCAGCGGCGCCGGCCTCGCGACCGCGGTCTGGAACCGGTCGTCGGCTCGGACCGATGACTTCGCTGGCGGTCCGGCGCGCGTCGCGCCGGATGTGGCCACGGCCGTGAACGGCGCCGACATCGTGCTCACCATGCTGTTCGACGCCGAGGCGGTCGGGACGGTGATGGCCGAGGCGCTGCCGGCCATGCGTCCGGGCACGATCTGGCTGCCGACCTCGACGGTCGGCGTTGCCGCGGCCGCCCGGTTCGCGGGGCAGGCCGCCATCGCCGGGGTCAGGTTCGTCGACGGCCCGGTGCTGGGAACCAAGGCGCCGGCCGAGGGCGGGAAGCTGACCGCGCTGCTGGCCGGGCCGGCCGGAGCGCTCGCCGAGGTGGAGCCGGTCATCCGGGCGATCGCCACCAGGTCGGTCGTTGCCGGGGACGCGGCGCCGGCAGCCTCGGCGCTGAAGCTGGCCCTGAACGCCTGGATCGCCACCCTCACAGCCGGGATCGCGCAGTCGCTGACGATCGCCGACCGGCTCGGCCTCGACCCGGCTCTGGTGCTCGAGGCCCTGCAGGGTGCAGCCGCCGACAGCCCCTACGCCCAGCTCAAGGGCGGCGCGATGCTCGAGCAGGGGTTCGAGGCGCAGTTCGAGGTGGTCGGGCTCCTCAAGGACGTCCGGCTGGCCCGGGAGGCCACCCCAGGGATGCCGCAGCACCTGCTGGCCGCCCTCGACGAGCTGTACTCAGCCACAGCCGAAGGTGGGGCCGGGAGCCAGGACATCGCCGCGGTGTGGCGGGCGTTCCAGGGCTGATCAGTCGAGGACGGCGTCCTCGTCGTCCGCGACCTTCGGGTTCCGGTCAGCGCTGGTGGCAGCCAGCGTGACGCCGAGGGCTGCAGCGGTCAGGGCAAGGGCGAGCGTCTCGACTCCGCTCCAGCCCCCGGCCTGCCACTGCCAGGTGGCCAGCGCTCCGGCGATCGTGCTGCCCAGGTAGTAGGTGATCAGGTAGGCACTCGATGCCTGCGCCGTGCCGACCCCGGTGCGGCGCGCACGGTCGACCACCCAACCGCTGAGCAGCGAATGGGCACCGAGGAACGCGAACGTGACCAGGCCGAGGCCGATCACCACGGCGGCCAGCGACGGCAACGAGACCACGATGACCCCGACCGCCAGGAGCGCCACCGCAGCAACGGTGGCAAGGCCGCGCCCGATCCGGTCGCTCAGCCGGCGGATGATGCCGGGGGCGACGATCCCGACCGGATGCACCAGGTACACCAGGGTCGCAGCGCCACCGAGCAGCAGGGGAGGGGCGGCCAGCCGGAAGCCGATCGCGTTGTAGATCCCGACGAAGGTACCCATGGCGGTGAAGCCGGCCAGGCAGAGCAGGACGATGACCCGGTCGCGGGCGGCGCCCACGGTGCCGAGCAGCACGTGGCGCAGGCTCACCGGGTGGGCGGCGAAGCCGAGGGCCGGGGGGAGCAGCAGGAAGAGGGCGATCCCGGCGACGAGGGTGACCAGGCTGAGCACGGTTGCGGCCAGCGGCCAGCCGCCGAGGACGGCCAGCGGGCCGGGCAGCAGCCGTCCGACCGCACCCCCGACAGCCGTACCGGCGATGTAGGCGGCGTTCGCCCTGGGATGGGAGGCGGTGTCGACCTCCTCACGCAGGTAGGCAAGCGCCGCCACCGGCAGCCCGGCGAGGGTCAACCCGAGCAGGCCGCGGACGGTGACCAGGGTGGCCCAGTTGGGGGCGAAGGCCGAGGCCAGGCCGAGCACCCCGGAGGCGAGCAGGGACCAGCGCATCACGGCTACCCGGCCAACCCGGTCGGCCAGCGGGCCGGCGATCACCAGGCCGGCGATGATCGCCAGGGTTGTGGCGGAGAGTGCGTGCGCCGACTCCGCTGCCGAGACCCGGTAGTGGGCTGCGAGCATCGGCAGCAGGGGCTGGACGAAGTACATCAGCGAGAAGTTGGCCAGCCCACCAGCCATGAGGGCGATCACGATCCGGCGGTAGGTCGCCGATCCGGCAGCGTGGCCCGGCCAGGCGACCTGCACCTGCCCGGAACCGATGGGCTCGATCACCGCGGACACCCTGCGATTGTGGCCCTTCTCCAGGCCCGGCCCAGCTCGCGTCCACGGGTGTCGCGCGCGGCCCGGGATGTGCCGGTAGGGACGCTCCCGCGTCCCGCACCAAAGGGGACAGTCCCCTTTTGCCGGGAGACAGCAGGCGACAAGAAAGGGGACAGTCCCCTTTCGTGCGGGCGACAAGAAAGGGGACTGTCCCCATTTGTGCGGGACGTGGTCCCTGGCACGGCTGCTACCGAATCCTGCGCACTCTCCGTGCCGTTCCCTGCACCCACGTCTTGACCGGGAGTCCACTCCGGTTACGCTCACCGTCATGAGGCGAGTCCTGGTCGGGGTCCTGGTTGCACTGTTGGTCCTCACTGGCTGCTCGCAGGTGATCGGTACCGCCGACTGGGACCGGATCGAGGTCAGCTACACCGCCGATGCCGGTGGCGACTACACGCTCGTGGTGACCCCGGCCGAGTTCACCTACACGGTGGACGGGAAGCAGACCGCGGACAAGTTGCCGGACGGCGTCTGGACCACCCTCACCACCGGTGTCCGGGCACTCGGCGGCCGGGAGGCCGTGAAGTGCGCCGACGGGCAGGCGATCCAGATCCGGGCCCTTGCCGGGACGACGCTCAAGCAGGCCTATGCGGCCAACAGCTGCGACGCCGGCGACGCCCTGAAGCAGGCGCAGGCGCTGGTCGAGCAGTTCATCGCCACGATCAAGTGAGTCACCGGCACTGATCGGGGTTCGCCGACCGGCCTGGCGGCCCGCTAGGGTTCCGGCCTCACGACAGACGGAGCGCAATGACACCGATTCCGGTCATCATCGACACCGACACGGCCCAGGACGACTGCATCACGATCCTGCTCGGCCTGCTCGATCCAGCAGCGGACCTGCTCGCCATCACGATGGTGGCCGGCAACGTCAGCTTCGAGCAGCAGGTGGCCAACGCCCAACTCACCCTCAACGTGGCCGGGATGCTCGGCCGGGTGCCGGTCCACGCTGGTTGCCGCCGGCCGATGCTGCGGGAGTGGGTCTCGGCGAACGACGTCCACGGCGACGGGTCCGGGGGATTGTCGATGGACCCGTCGGTGGCCGTCCTCGCTGAGGAGCACGGCGTGGACGCCCTGCTGCGACTCACCGCGGAACGTCCGGGCGAGGTCAGCATCGTCGCCATCGGTCCGCTCACCAACATCGCCACCGCCGTGGTGACGGACCGGGAGTTCGCCGGCCGGGTGAAGAGCCTCTACATCATGGGCGGTTCCAACAACGGTCGCGGCAACATCACGGCCAGCGCCGAGTACAACTTCTACGTCGACCCCGAGGCCGCCCAGATCGTGATGGCCGCCGGCTTCAACGACCTCCACCTCATCACCTGGGATCCGGTCACGCTCCGGGACGCGACCATCAAGCGGGACGACTACGAGCGGCTGGGCGAGCTCGGCACCCCGCTGGCCCGGTTCTTCAAGTCGATGTGCGACGCGACCATCGACTACGACGAGTCCGTCGGCATCGACGGCTCCACCCATCCGGACTCGCTGACCCTTGCCGTGCTGCTACATCCCGAACTCGTCCTGGCCGAGGCGCCCTACCGGGTGGACGTGGAGACGGCATCTGACCTCACCCGCGGCTACTCCGCGATGGCCTGGGGGAAGTTCGGGCTCGCCGCGAACGCCCAGGTGGTGGAGGCCGTCGACGGCGGCGCGTTCTTCGCCCTGCTCGAGGGCATGCTCCGCACCGTGACGGTCCCGACCCACCCGATCGCCGGACTCCGGCTCGGGTAGGTGTCAGGCGATCAGCGCCACCGTGCCGCGGCCGCCGTCGACCCGGACCCGGGTTCCGGTCGGCAGCCGACTGGTCGCGTCGCCGCAACCGACCACGGCCGGGATGCCGAACTCGCGGGCGACGATCGCAGCGTGGCTAAGCGGGGCGCCGAGGTCGGTGACGATGGCAGCTGCCCTCGGGAAGACCGGCGTCCAGCCGATGTTGGTGAGGTGGGTAACCAGCACTTCGCCGGGCAGCAACTGGTCCGCGTCGGCGAGGTTCGCCAGGTAGCGCACCGACCCCTCGACCACGCCGAGGGCGCCCGGGAAACCCGTGATCAGGTCGTCCCTGCCTGCCGGCGCCCGCTCTGCTCCGCGGGTCGGGTCATCGGCGAGGTACACGTCCTGGCGACGGTCCGGGTCGGCCGCCCACGCGAACGGGTCGAAACGCCCGACGATGATTCCCGGCAGCGCCGGCAGTTCGCGATACCGCTGGTGGGTGGCCCTGCGGAGCTCGATCCTGGCGAACGCGCTGTGGTCCCCGGCCAGCCCGTCCAGCAGTTCGGGCAGCGTGAGGTAGAACACGCCCTCGCCGATGCCGAGGAGTTCGCCGGCCCGCAGGGCGAAGGCCCGCTCGACCCCGGTCCAGCGCACTCCCTCCGAGCGGGCTCGTTCACGCAGGGCGGCCTGCCGGGCAGCAGCGAGCAGCCGTCGCTGCATCCGGCGGGCCAGGCGGGGGTCGCTGCGGGTGAGCCGGGCCATCGCTTCCTCATGGGCGACCCGCTGGCGTTCGCCGGCGACGGCAACGTCGGTGGCGCCGCTCATCGCCGCCAGTGCCCGGTCCAGCCAGCCCGGGTCCTCGGCCGGTCGCGGCCAGGCCAGTTCGACCTCGTTGTAGCCGCGATGGCCGAACCGGTCCAGGTACTCCTCGCGGCTCAGCCGGCCGGCCAGCACCTCCTGCAGCCCGGCCGCCGGGCCGAGGCTCTCAAGTCCGCCGGCGAGGCCGGCCAGGTTGGACATCAGTGCAGCCGCGTCGTCGGCCCCCAGTCGATCCCGGAGCTCGACCTCCAGCCGAGCCGGCGAGTCCGAACCCGAGACGATCACCGCCCAGAACGCAGCGAGGGCCGCCGGGAGCAGTTCCCCGGTCCACAGGCGGCCGAGTTCCTCTGCTGTCCGGGTCCCGGCGATCCGCTCGGTGAGCCGGCGGCACCTGGCCTGGCTCTCGGCCAGGAACCTGGGCAGCGCACGGCGGTGGGACTGGAACCTCGCGAGGCCGAGCAGCAGCCCGAGGCCCTCCCGCTGCCAGTCGCTGCTGGTCAGCGGCAGCATCGGGATGGGCACCCAGTCCGGCAGGTCACCCCACCAGGGCGCGATCTGCCGGTAGGCCGCACGGGGATCCTTCACGGCCTTCCTGCCCCGCGCGGCGATCTGGACCGAAATGTTGGCGTACGGCCGGCCTCCGATGTAGCCGGCCATCTCACGGCCGCGCAGGGCCATCGATGGGCCACCGTTGGCCTGGAGGTGGGTGACCGCTGAGACGGTCAGCGGTGTCTGGGCCTCAGGGTTGGCCTCGCTGAGGTTCGTCGCCGACCACAGGCAGTTCCCGGCAAGGGAGTCGTTTCGCTCCGCTGTCACCGGGTTCCAGCCGGAGAGGGTCGTGATCGGTCTGGCCTGCAGGAGCCAGACCTTGCCGCCGGCGACGGCCCATTCGATGTCCAGGGGCATGCCGTCGAAGGCGATCTCGGCCAGGTGCGCCTCGGCGTGCAGGGTGGCAGCGAAGGGACGCAGCGGCTCCGGGCCGGAGTAGTCGCCGCCCGGGCGGGCGAAGGTGAACTCGCCGGCCGAGGCCGAGCCGGAGACCAGCGCCTCACCGGAGCCGGCCACGACGTTGCCGAGCATCGTGGCCAGGTCCGCGGTGAGCGGGTGGACGGTGAACAGGACCCCGGCCTGCTCGGCCGGGACCATGGCCTGCACCACCACGGCGATCTCCTCCTCGGCAGGAACCGTGTCGATGAGGCCGGCAGCTGTGGCGGCGCTGTAGGCCTGCACCCGACTGCCGCTGCGCGAGTTGCGCACCCTGGCCACCGCTGCTGCAACCTCGGTTGCCGGGACGTCGAGGACCGACTCGAACTGGCCGGCGAAGGAGGCGTTCGCCGAGTCCTCTGCCATCGCCGAGGAGCGCACGGCGAACCGCCGGTGCCCGGCTCGTTCCAGCCGGGCCACCTCACGGGCGAGGGCTGCGGCTGCGGCCGCCGTCGGCTGGTCGCCGGCGAATGCCCGGGGGAGCAGGACGCAACCGTCGGGAACCGGGTGCCCGGCCTGGGTGAGTACAGCCAGCGACCTGCCCTTGCCGCCGGCGTTCGCCGCCTCCTGCGGAGGCAGTCCGGCCAGGCGGTAGACGTCCAGCCCGGCCGGGGCGTGGCGCCGGGACCTGAGGCGGGGTGTCAGGGCCGCGCCGATTCCGGTGCCGAGCAGCCATCCGAGCGTGCCGGCGAGGAACGACGCGGGAATCGCTGCGAACCACGGCAGGCCGAGGGCGAGGCCGGCGGTGACACCCAAGCCGCCGGCGAGGACATTGGCGAGGACGCCGGCGCCCAGCCGCAGTTGCCGGTCGTTCACTTCGCCGCTCCCGGCACGTCGGCGGACGCCGTTTCGGCGCCGGAGGCCTCGCCCTCGCCGAGGATCGCGGCGATCCCGGGCGAGCGGGCCATGATGTGCTCCGCCGTGTCGATCGCGATGCCGAAGCGCAGGTCACCGAAGACCAGCAGCTTGTCACCGACCTTGATCCCGAAGTCGCGTCTGGCCTTGGCCGGGATCACGCTCTGGCCGCGTTCGCTGACGGTGATGGCTCCGTAGAACCGGCGGTTGGGGTCGCTGGGGCTGACCATGGCTCTCCATAGTGTTTTGTATACAAGACATATCTTGTCAATCAAGCCGGCGCCGGTCAAGCCGGGCTGGAACCGCCAGATCCGGCGCCCTGCCCTGGAAGCGGTCGGCTGTGCCCCTTCGGGCGGTGCCCGGGAGCACTTCAGCCACCCCGCGGCAGCGGGTACGGCGATGGTGACCGGAAATGCCGTGCGGTAGCCTTGGGCCGTCCGGTGGGCCAGCGGCTTCCGAGCGGCGGCCGAGGTCGTTGTTCGAGTGTCGCCACCTCGTGAACCGGGCCGGAGGACCGCCATCCCCGGGGACCTTCGCCAGCGCTGTACCCGGGCCTGTTCGGGTCGGTCACCGTGCCGATCGGGACCGGCTGCCAACACCCCTCGTCCCACCCGCCGGCCAACCCCACCGAGGCTTCCCTAATGGCAACCGTCGACCACCTCCCCGAATGACTTCATCGAACCATCGCCGATCGACCTGGCGCGACCTCAGCGCCGGGACTGCGGTGCTGCCCGACTGGCTTCCCCTGGTTGCGCTCGCCGACACCTGCTCGGGTGACCTGCTGGCACTGGCTGCGGCCAGTGCCGGGGTGGAGTTCGTTGCCGGAGCTGGACCCGTAACGCTGGAGCGGATGGCGGCCGCCGGCTGCTTCGAACCCCTCGATGCCGGGGCCCCGGGGGTTCGACGGCTGCGTCCGGAGGTTCGCGCGGCCATGCTGGCCGAGATCGACTCGACCGCTCCGGGGATCGCCGGCGCCCTGAAGGGGCTGGTGGCGGCTGGCCTGGCCAAGCCGGCTGCGGGGCTCGGCCCCCAGCTGGCGAAATGGGCCTTCGACGCGGGCAACTGGGGTGAGCTCGGCGCGGTGTGGCTCACCTATCCCCCGGGCGACCTGCTCGCGGACCCCGGTGCCCGGGCGATCTTCGCTTCCGCGCCGACGGAGCTCCGGGCCAGCATGCCCGGGCTCACCTTCTCCGCGGCCCTCAGCTCTGCCTACGATCCCGAGGCCGGGAGGGTGGACCTCGACCGGATGGTCGGGCACCTGATCCGCGACGGCCTGACGCTGCATGCGCAGTGGGCCAGCAAGGAGACCCCGGAGGCGAAGGTGGTGGGCGGCACCCTGTGGATGCTCGCCCAGGCCACAATTCCGGAATCCGTCGAGGACCCACTCCTGGAGGGGCCGACGGCCACCTATCGCGAGCTGGGCCGGGTGATCCGCGACGCATCGCTCACCGGCGGCGCGGTGACGGCAAGAGCGCTCACCCTCTTCCATTCGATCTCGTCCCTGGTGGCCCTCCTCCGGGCGGACTGGTCGCGAGCGCGCCGGGAGGGCGAGCTGGCGATGATCCTCAGCGACAAGTGCGGTTTCCCGGGCTTCCTGGCGGCCCTGGCGGTGGCGGCTTCCAGCGCGGCTTCCGGCAGCACCCAGTACGCCGGGATCGCCGACAGGTTCCTCGCCCAGCACGCGGCCCACGGCTGCGCGGTCGGTGCCTGGATCGAGCCGGCCTTCCACCTGGTCAGGGCCGACGCGGCGATTCGCGAACTCGACCGCGAGCGGGCAGTGCACCACCTGCGGCTGCACTCGACCCAGGGTTCGTTCACCCGCTGGTTCAATGTCGGGCCGATGCAGGCGATGGTGCTCAGCACCGCTGCCATCCTCTGGGACTACCCGGAACGTGGACTGGCCGAGTTCGACTCGATCGTGGCCGAGTCGGGACACGAACTCGAGCACGCCAAACCCTGGCGCCTGCTGCTGCTCAGGGCCCGCGCCGAGCTGTTGCTGAGTCTCGGGGCAGTGAATCGGGCAGAGCAGATCATCCTCGACCTGCTGGCCAGCGGCGACGACTCGGTCTCCGCCGTCCCGGCTGCGTGGTTCCACCTCTGCGCCGGCGACTTCGCCCGCGCCGTCGCCAAGGCCGACGAGGGGATCTACGAGCTGAAGATCTCCCTGGCCGACCGGGCGTTCCTCTACGCGGTGAAGAGCGCGGCTCTGCACCAGGCCGGCGCGGCGGAGGAACTGGTGGGCTCGGCCGCCACGGCCGGGTGCGTGGTGTGTGAACAGGCCGGCACCCTGGTTCCCTTCGCAGCCCTGCCGTCAGGGGCAAGGAGCTATCTGCTGACCGAACACGCGCGGCACCATGGCGCCACGGACTGCTTCATCACCCGCGCCCTGCGGCGGGGAGCTTTCGATGACCTGAGGCACAGCGTCGTCCCCTCGAGGGTCCTGGTCCGCCTCACCCGGCGGGAAGAGGTGCTGCTGCCGCTACTGGCCACCGCGGCCACCGTGCAGGAGATCGCGAACCAGCAGTACGTCTCGGTCAACACCGTCCGCAAACAGGTGGTGGCGCTTCGCGAGAAGCTGGGCGCGGCCTCTCGCGCCGACCTCATCCGGCGCGCCAACGAGCTCGGACTTCTGAACCATCCGGCGAAGTCAGGGCGTCCATCGTGATCCGGCCGGCTGGTGAATGCTTGGTACAGGTGACCAAGTGAGGTACCAAACGGGCGCCTGGGACTGGTGGGGGAGACCCCGGGATGCGAAGCTTTCCGCAGGCAGCAAAAGTACTCAAAGCTAGAGCACTGAGCTCCTTCGTCACCGTGTTGCTGGTCGCCTCCCCCCTAAATCTGGGCAGCCAGCAGGTCGCCCGCTAGCGGCCCGGGGACGACGTTCGACAACGACCCTCCGGTACCCCCCGACGGCGGGTCGGACTTGAAGGCCGGGGTCACCTATGACCCCTCGTGACCCCGGCCTCACGAACTCGCCGAACCCGGACCGGTTCTGCCGCAGAGCGCACGTGGGTTAACCGTCCGCTCCGGCTGGGTACATCGCTCGGAACCTATTCGAGCGGAGGGCAATCCGATGTTGAAGAAGATCCAGGACCTTGGTATCCGCAGCGAACACGCCTACCTGGCGGGGTTCGTCTCGATCGGCCTCAGCTTCCTCTCCTGGTTGATCAGCATGTTCAACCCGAAGGACGCCAAGGCCCAGTCCGACCGGTGGGGACTGTTCATCGGCGAGTGGGCACCCACCTTCCTGGCGCTGGGAGTCGCCCTCAAGCTCGAGGAGAACGGCACCGACCAGCCCCACTCCTGAGTGGGGCAGGGGTCGCCGCGTAGCTGCCGGCGATCGTTGTGCGGGTGGCCATGGGCCGGGGGGCAGGTGACTGCCCGCCAACAGTGAGGGCCCGTCGGCACCCGCCGGCGGGCCCTCGCCAACCTCACAGTTCCAGGCGCCCACTCTCGCTGGGTGAGGCGCCGAATCCTCCGAGGTAGTGGGCGATGACCCAGCGCAGTTCGCCTTCCTCCCGGTGCTGGAGTTCGCTGCGGAAGTGGCCGTCGACCACCTGGGTGGTCAACGTCCAGCTCGACTCCTTGCCCTGGACCTCGATCAGCACTGTGCCGCCATCGGGCACCTGGCTGCCGTTGTCGACGAAGCTGACCTCTCCGATCACCATCTGCTGTCCGGCCTCGAGGAACCTGGTCTGGGTGGCTCGGCCGGCCTGGACCGAGAGGCAGGCGCCGCCGGTCGGCACCCGGCCGAGGCACTCCTCGGCCTTCGGGACGCGGGCCCAGCCCTCGACGCTGACCAGGTTCGGAGCGCCCCAGAGCGGCTTGCGCCAACGCTCGGTGTCAGGCCCGAACGGCCACTCCGGAGTGCCGAACAGTGCCTCGTCCAGCACCGTCACCGGGCGCGGGGCGCCCGGGTCGACCGTCAGCCAGGTGTGGTCGATGAATGACCGGTGGAGCTCGTTGGTCTGCCGCACCTTCGCCGAGACGGTAGTCCGCTCGCCGAACGGGTTGGACAGCAGCACGGCCGCCCCCGTCCGGCTGGAGGGTGAGGCCGAGGCCGAGATGAACTGCGTGTAGTTGCTGCGGGCCTCGTTGTTGTAGATGTTGGCGTCGAGGATCGCCGGGTTGCCCGGGTCCTGGTACAGCCTGATCCGCACGATGATGCAGTAGTGCCTGGACTCGTCGGCGTCCGGGGTCCAGCTCGTGCTGAACTCGACAGTCGCACCGGCGGCCACGTTCCGCACGTCGGTGCCGAGCGAGACCCACGGCCCGTCGCCTGCGGAGTACTCGGTGACGAAGAACTCAACCGCCACCCCGGTTGCGTTGAAGTCGCCGTTGTTGCGCACCCTGGCCACCACAGTGTTGTCCCGGCCGGCCCAGGGCACGTTGGACAAGGCGGGGTTGGCGGCGTTCCGCGCGTTGCGCACCTCGATGTCCGGGCTCTTCCAGGTCGGTCCGTTGTCCCACGGCCGGATGCCCAGCTCCGGTCGTGCGTTGGAGCCGTAGCGGACCCGCACCACGGCGTTGTCCTCGTCGGTGGAGACGACGCTGACCGAAAGATCGAAGCCGGTGCCGGGGTCGGTGGCCTCGAAGTCGCTGCCGATGTCGAGGATCCGGCCGTCACCGTCGGGATCGTTGGGCACGAACAGGATCCGCGGCCGCAGGATCGGTGGCGAGAAGTTCTCCGAGGTGACGTCGGTGAGCACCACCCGGCGATCGGTCGGGACGTCGTCGGAGATGAAGCCGGCCTGCTCGGAGCGGTACTCGACGTAGTAGTTCCAGCCGTCCCCGAGCCGGATCTCGATGCCGCGGAACCGCCCGGCCGGTGGGCTGCCCAGCTCGGCGGCGTGCAGGGTGATGTTCTGGTCGACACCGCCGGCGCCGGAGAAGTTGAACAGCTTCACCTGCGAGGTCGGCAGCCAGCCCATGCGCATCTTGTTCGAGATGCTGAAGTGCGGCAGGGCGTCCCGGGAGCCAGCCATCAGCTCCCAGTCGCTGGTGATCCGCGAGCTCACGTTGTCCGGGTATTCGGCGATGTCGTACACGTCCAGCAACCCGAGGTTGTGGCCCAGCTCGTGGCTGAGCGTGCTGTGGGTCTGGCGGCCGTCCTGGGCTGCGAAGTTGAGCGGGGCCTGGAGCCCGGCGATGTCGCCCTGGTCGGTGACCACGTTGGTGCCCAGTAGCATGCGCTGCTTGCCGATGTCGCCGTAGGGCCAGGCGAACCGGTTGCCGGCCGCGGAGGTGGCGTCCGGGGAGAACGGGATGAAAATCACCGAGTCGACGGCGCGCAGGTCGGCGGTCGTGACCACGCCGTCGTTGATGGCCTGGGTGATGAACGCCTGCCAGGAGGTGCCCTTCGGGGCCCAGCGGGCGTCGGTCACCACCCCCATCGCGTTCACGGTCTGGGTGAAGTAGCTGCCCCAGTCGTTGGGCATGGCCACCGGCCCGAAGGTGGCGTTGTTGCGGGCCGCGACAGCCAGCTGGTTGGCGGAGTTCTCGTTGTAGTACAGCCGGACCGAACGGTTGGTGCCGCCGACGCTGAAACCGTCGATGACGTGGTTCAGGATGTCGGTGCGGCTCTGGGCGAGGGTGCCGGCCGGCCAACGGGCCGTGCTGGTGTCGACCAGCATCACCAGGACGTTCCAGGTGCCGGTGTGGGTGAGGTCTGAGAAGTTCTGGGGAGCGTTGGGCCCGCCGCCCCAACCGGAGTCGCCGGCGAACTCGGTGCTGCGTCCGGTGTACATCATCGAAGGGCCGGCGTCGGGATCGGCCCACTCGTTGGTGACGGTGAACTCGGCTGTGGCGATCTCGGTTCCGCCTACGGTCTCGATCATCACGACCTGGTAGGTGCCGAGGCGGCCACCGGCGACCAGGATCGGGCTGGGGTAGGCGTCGCCGTCGTCCCTGGTGTGGGAGACGATGCCGGCCTCCGGCCCGTCCGGAACGACGAAGGTGACGTCGGCAGGGGTGAGCCCGGAGGTGCCCAGGTCGTAGCCGAGCCGCACCCAGGATGCGACGAACAGCGATTGGTCCGGCGGGGTGATGCTCGGCGGGACGACCGTGGTGAGATCGGTCACCAGGTCGACGATGGCCAGCACCTGGTCGGTCAGGACGACGACCCGGCCATCGCTCAGGCCCTGGGCCTCGATGACCGTGCCGGCCAGGGCAGCGACGTCACCGGTGGTGATGGCCGACGTCGCCGGCTCCCACGCCACCAGGATGTTGCCGGCCGGCTGCGCGCCGAGGATGACCTTGCCGTCGGCGCTGGTGCCGACCCGGCCCAGCCGGGCGAGCGGGCCGGAGTCCGCGCCCGGACCGAACCCGCCCAGGCGCCGCAGCCGGGACTCGCCGCTGACGGTGTCGTTCACCGAGATCGCGGTGGCGCGGTTGAGCGCGGCGATGCCCTCGGTGTCGGGTGGCAGTCCGTGGCGGCTGCGCCGCCCGGTGCCGACACTGGTGGCCACACCCTTGCCGGAAACCACGGCCAGCACGGTCCTGCCGGTCGCGCTGACGGCGATCTGGGTCGGGACGCCCCGAAGGGTGCCGAGCTGGACCGCCGCCGTCCCGGGGTCGTCCGGGTCGATGGTCCAGAGCGTTCCGTCGTCGCCGGCGACCCCGAGCCGGGTCTTGCTGCCGGCGATGTCGACCGGTGTCACCGGGAGCTGCTGGTGCGAGGTCGTGGTGCCGGCGAGGTCGCTGGTGACCACCAGGCCGTCGCTGCGGACGACCCAGACCAGGCCGCGGGTGTTGTCGACGTGCATCCCGGCCAGGCCGGGCTGGGTGAGCAGAGTGGTGATCATGCCGAGCGCCTCCTGAAGTGGACTCCTCACCTTGGGAGGGGAGCGACGGCCCCGCCGATACCCGGGCAGCAGAATTGCGGCGGCGCAGCTCAGCCCAGCGGGAGCCAGCGCCCTCCCCGGCGGCGCTGGATCCACAGGCCTGCCGTACCGGCCACCAGCTGGACGGCGTCGCGGGTGCGGACAGCTGCCAGCCGGGCCGTTGCGTTCTCCTCGACCTCGCTGGAGTCGGGCACGGTGAACCGCAGCCGGATCCGCGGAGTGCCGCCGGTCACCGCGACGTCGGTGGCGTCGATGTGGTGGTCGCCCAACGCTGAGCGGGCCGCGGCCATCACCTCCTCTGGGCTGCGGCCGGGTCGGAGGTCGCCGATCTCCAGCTCGAGGCGGAACGAGGGCATGCCGCCGAGTGTACGGTATCGGCTCCGGGAGTGGCCGACGGCCCGGGGGGCTTACCCCGGCCCCCCGGCCGGGGCCATACTCCGGTGCCATGGGACGCGACATCGAGGCGGTCACTTACACCCGCGAGCAGCGCCAGCGGTATCGCGACAAGGTGAAGCTCTGCCTCGACGTGTTCGAGCAGATGCTGGCCACCACCTCGTTCGAGTTCGACCAGCCGATGACCGGGATGGAGATCGAGCTCAACCTCGTCGATGACGACTATCTGCCGAAGATGGACAACGCGGAAGTGCTCGCTGCGATCGCCAACCCCGAGTACCAGACCGAGCTGGCCCGGTTCAACATCGAGTTCAACGTCGCCCCCCGGCCGCTCAACGGGCGCAGCGTCGCCGAGCTGGAACGCGACCTGCGGGCCTCGCTGAACGAGGCCGAGCGGCGCAGCGCGGAGCTGGGCACCCACATCGTGATGATCGGCATCCTGCCGACCGTCATGCCGGAGACCTTCGAGGGCGACTGGATGAGCGCCAACGCGCGCTACCAGGCGCTCAACGACGCTGTGCTCGCTGCCCGCGGCGAGGACATCCACCTGGACATCGTCGGCCCGTCGGGCGAGCGCCTGTTGCGCTACGCGGACTCGCTGGCGCCGGAGTCGGCCTGCACCTCGATGCAACTGCACCTGCAGGTGATGCCGAGCGCCTTCCCGTCCTACTGGAACGCCGCCCAGGTGCTGGCCGGGCCACAGCTCGCCCTCGGGGCCAACAGTCCCTACTTCATGGGTCGGGAACTGTGGGCCGAGACCCGGATCGAGCTGTTCACCCAGGCTGCCGACACCCGTCCGGTGGAACTGAAGAACCAGGGCGTGCGGCCCAGGGTGTACTTCGGTGAACGGTGGATCACCTCGATCTTCGACCTGTTCGAGGAGAACACCCGCTACTTCCCGGCGATGCTCCCGGAGTTGGACGACGAGGATCCCCAGGCTGCCTTCAACGCCGGGCAGACGCCGAAGCTCGCCGAGATGCGGCTGCACAACGGCACGATCTACCGCTGGAACCGGCCGATCTACGACATCGTGGACGGGCGCCCGCACCTTCGGGTGGAGAACCGGGTGCTGCCGGCCGGGCCGACCATCGTGGACACGCTGGCCAACGCCGCCTTCTACTACGGGGCACTGCGCGCGCTGGTGTCCGAGGACCGTCCGGTCTGGTCGAGGATGGCCTTCGGCACTGCTTCGGAGAACTTCACGCTCGGCGCGCGGCACGGCATCGACGCCACCCTTTTCTGGCCCGGCTGGGGCGGGGTGCCCGCGAGCGAGCTGGTCCTGCGGGAGCTCCTGCCGATGGCGCGCGTCGGCCTGGCCGCCTGGGGCATGGACACAGCTGTCGCCGACCGGCTGCTCGGCGTGATCGAGGGCCGCTGCCTGACCGGGCAGAACGGTGCGGACTGGCAGGTCTCAACGGTTCGGAGGCTGGAGGCACGCGGCCTGTCGCGAGCCGAGGCCCTGCGCGAGATGGTGGCCGCCTACGCCGAGAACATGCACGGCAACGAGCCGGTGCACACCTGGGCATTGCCGGCCTAACCCTCGATTCTGCTCCGGCTACGGCGGGCACCGGGACCAGTTTGTGCTGCCGACCACCGGCCCGGCCTCCGGCGACTAGCGTGGGAATTGGCGGTCCGTGGCCCCTGGGCCCGGGGTGCCGAGGTGAGGCAACGACGCTCTCGCCGCCCTCGAAGGAGATGCGAAATGTCGCCGACTCTTCTTTCGCCACTGCGGGTGGGGAACCTGGAACTCAAGAACCGCATGGCCGTCGCACCGATGGTCACCTGCTACTGCGACGAGGACGGCATGCCGACCGAGCAGTACATCGCCTACCACGAGGCCAGGGCGCACGGCGGCTTCGGACTGATCATCACCGAGGACTACGCCGTAGACCCGCTGGGCCGCGGGTTCTGGTGCGCGGGCCTGTGGAAGGACGAACAGATCTCGCCGCACCGCGAGCTGACCAAGCGCATCCACGCCGCCGGGGCGAAGATCTTCGCCCAGATCTACCACTGTGGGCGCCAGACCTCTGCAGCCCTGATCGGCGCCCAGCCGGTCTCGGCCTCAGCCCTGCCCTGTCCCTCGATGGGGGAGGTGCCCCGGCCGTTGAGCGTCGAGGAGATCCACACCATCGTCGGCCAGTTCGGCGACACGGCGCGACGGGCCCGGGAGGCCGGCTTCGACGGGGTGGAGGTGCACGGCGCGCACGGCTACCTGATCGCCCAGTTCCTCTCGTCCTACTCCAACAAGCGCACCGACTCCTACGGGGGCCCGCTGGGGAACCGGCTCCGGTTCGCGCTGGAGATCATCGCCGACATCAGGGCCAAGTGCGGGAACGGCTTCGTCGTCTCGTTCCGGATCTCGGCGGACGAGTACGTGATCGGCGGCCGCGACCTCGCCGAGACCAAGGTCGTCTGCCAGCAGCTCGAGGCGGCCGGGGTGGACCTGATCCACCTCAGCGCAGGCACCTACGAGAGCGCCTGGGCGATCATCCCACCGCTGGGTACCAGGTACGCCTGGCTCACTGAAGCAGCGGCCGAGGTGAAGCAGGTGGTCTCGATCCCGGTTCAGGTCGTGGGCCGGATCAAGACCCCGGAGGTTGCCGAGACCGTCCTGCAGGCCGGCCAGGCCGACCTGATCTCCTTCGGCCGGGCGTCGCTCGCTGATCCGGACCTGCCCCGCAAGTATGCCGAGGGCCACTCCGATCAGATCCGCGAGTGCATCGGCTGCAACCAGGGCTGCATCTCGATCCTGTTCCTCAACCAGCCGATCAGGTGCCTGGTGAATCCATCGCTGGGCTACGAGGGCGCTGCCGAGGTCAAGCCGGCAGCGGTCGCCAGGAAGGTCCTGGTGGTCGGTGGCGGCCCAGCCGGCCTTGAGGCTGCCCGCGCGGCCAGGCTGGTCGGTCACGAGGTGGTGCTGCGGGAACGCTCCGACCACCTCGGCGGCAACTTCCAGATCGGGGCCATCCCGCCGGCGAAGGGGGAGTTGATCTCCTACATCACCTGGCTGGGTGAGGAACTCGAGCGGCTGGGCGTCACGGTCAGGCTGTCCTCGGAGGTGACCGCGGACGTGGTCGCGGCCGAACGGGCCGACGTCGTGGTGTACGGGGCCGGCGCGAGGCATGTGCGTCCGCCGATTCCCGGCATCGAGGGCGCGAACGTCGCCGAAGCCTGTGACGTCCTGGCCGGGCGAGCCCCGGTCGGGCACCGGGTGGTGGTCGCCGGCGGCGGCATGATCGGCAGCGAGACCGCGCTCTACCTGGCCTCGATCGGACGGGAGGTGGCGATCGTCGACCAACTGCCGGGGGTGGCCCTTGAGGAGAATGCGGCGCGGCGCCGCTTCCTGATGCTGGAACTGGAACGGTTGAAGGTCGAGGAGGTGGTCGATGCGACCATCACCGGGATCTCCGACGCCGCGGTGCGGGTCGAGCAACGCGGCAAGGCCAGGATCCTGCCCTGCGACACCGTGGTGCTGGCGCTCGGGATGACGCCGAGGGTGGCCCTGCTGGACGAGATCGAGGGCACGACCGACGTCCGGGCCATCGGCGACGCAGTGGAGGCTGCAGACGGCCTGGTCGCCAGCCGGGAGGGGTTCGCCTGCGGGCTGGCCATCTAGGCCGGGCGTGGCCCACTCCCGACGGCGACTGGTCGCCCCCCGCCCGCTGCCGGGGGCAGCCGTGCTCGCGCGTCCAGCTCGCCTGGGGTAAGAATGACCGCGACGGCAGCAACCCGGACCACCGAGGAGAACGATGTCGAAGCAGCCCACCACAGCAACCGCCTGGCGGTCCCGTCCGCAGGACGCACCGGAGACGATCAGTGACGAGACGGCCGAGTTGCTCGAAGGGTGGTGGCGGGCCGCCAACTATCTCTCGGTCGGCCAGATCTACCTGCTGGACAACCCGCTGCTGCGTCGGCCGTTGAGCCGCGACGACGTGAAACGACGCCTGCTCGGGCACTGGGGCACGACGCCCGGCCTGAACTTCCTGTACGCGCACTTCAACCGGGCCATCGTCGAGCGCCGGCTCAACGCCATCTACATCGCCGGCCCGGGCCACGGCGGTCCCGGCCTGGTGGCCAACGCCTACCTCGACGAGACCTACACCGAGATCTACCCGAGCATCACCCGTGACGAGGCCGGCATGGGCCGGCTGTTCAAGCAGTTCTCCTTTCCCGGGGGCATCCCGTCCCACGTCTCGCCGGAATGCCCCGGTTCGATCCACGAGGGCGGGGAACTCGGCTACTCGCTCTCGCACGCCTACGGTTCGGTGTTCAACGCCCCCGACCAGCTCACCTTCGCCGTCGTCGGGGACGGTGAGGCCGAGACCGGCCCGCTGGCCACCGGCTGGCACGGCAACAAGTTCGTCAACCCCAAGACCGACGGTGTGGTGCTGCCCGTCCTGCACCTGAACGGCTACAAGATCGCCAACCCGACCCTGCTGGCCCGGATCCCGCAGGCGGAGCTGGCCGAGCTGATGCGCGGCTACGGGCATGAGCCGCTGTTCTTCGAGGTCGGCCCGGACGACGACCACCTCGAGACGCACCGCCGGTTCGCGAAGCTGCTCGACGAGGCACTGGACAGGATCGCGGCGATCAAGGCGCAGGCCGGGGAGCTGGACGCGGAGGCTGTGGAGCGTCCCCGCTGGCCGATGATCGTGTTCAAGAGCCCGAAGGGCTGGACCGGGCCGAAGTCGGTCGACGGCAAGCAGACCGAGGACCACTGGCGCAGCCACCAGGTGCCGTTGGCCAGTGCGCGGGACTCGGCGGAGCACCTGAAGGTGCTGGCCGACTGGCTGCAGAGCTACGCGCCGGAGGAGCTCTTCGACGAGGGGGGCCGGTTCCTGCCGAGGTTCGACGTGCTCCGGCCCCCTGGTGACCTGCGGATGTCGGCCAACCCGGTGGCCAACGGCGGCATGTTGCTCAAGGACCTGATCATGCCGGACTTCCGCGACTTCGCCGTCGAGCCGGACGCCGACGGCCACGGGGGCCCGATGGTCGAGTCCACCAAGCGGCTCGGGGAGTTCTTCGCAGAGGTCGCCCGCCTGAATCCGGACAACTTCCGGGTCTTCGGGCCGGACGAGACCGCTTCGAACCGCCTGCAGGGGGTTTACGAGGCGACCCCGAAGCAGTGGCTCGCCGAGTACCTGCCCACCGATGAGCCCGACCCGATGCGCAAGCACGGCCAGGTGATGGAGGTGCTCAGCGAGCACCAGTGCCAGGGCTGGCTGGAGGGCTACCTGCTCACCGGGCGGCACGGGATGATGAGCTCCTACGAGGCGTTCATCCACGTGGTCGACTCGATGTTCAACCAGCACGCCAAGTGGATGGAGTCCACCAACCAGATCGGCTGGCGGCGTCCGGTGGCTTCGCTGAACTACCTGCTCAGCTCGCACGTCTGGCGCCAGGACCACAACGGCTTCAGCCACCAGGACCCCGGCTTCCTCGACGTCGTCATGAACAAGTCGCCCGAAGTCATCCGGGTGTACCTGCCGCCGGACGTGAACACCCTGCTGTCGACCTTCGACCACTGCCTGCGCAGCAAGCAGTACGTGAACGTCGTGGTTGCCGGCAAGCAGCCCGAGCCGGTATTCCTGAACATGGATGAGGCGATCGCGCACTGCACCAGGGGGCTGGGCATCTGGGAGTGGGCCGGCACCGAGGTGACCGGTACCGATCCGGACGTGGTGCTGGCCTGCGCCGGTGACGTCCCGACCCTTGAGGTGCTGGCCGCAGCCGACCTGCTGCGCCAGCACATCCCCGACCTGAAGGTCCGGGTGGTGAACGTGGTCGACCTGATGCGCCTGCAGGACGAGGCCGAGCACCCGCACGGCCTCAGCCACCGCGACTTCGACACCATCTTCACCGCGGACAAGCCGGTCATCTTCGCCTTCCACGGCTATCCGTGGCTGGTGCACCGGCTGGCGTACCGCCGGACCAACCACAAGAACCTGCACGTGCGGGGCTTCAAGGAGAAGGGCTCCACCACCACGCCGTTCGACATGTGCATGCTGAACGACATCGACCGGTTCCACCTGGTGATCGACGTGATCGACCGCGTCGAGGGCCTGCGTTCCCGGTACGCGACGGTGCGGCAGGCCATGGTCGACAAGCGGATCGAGGCCAGGGCCTACGCCCACGAGTGGGGCACCGACCTCCCCGAGATCGCCGACTGGTTGTGGCCCGACGCCGGCGACGCCGTCGGTGACGGCAGTTCTGCGGTCAAGACCACCGGCGGGGACAACGAATGACGCTCCTCTACCTGGTGCGCCACGGACAGACCGAGTGGAGCCGCTCCGGCCAGCACACGTCGATCACCGACCTGGACCTGACCGAGTACGGGGTGGAGCAGGCCAGGTCGTTGCGTTCCCGCCTCGACCCGGCAGCCTTCGACCTGGTGCTGAGCAGCCCACGGCTCCGGGCCCAGCGGACGGCCGAGCTGGCCGGCTTCCGGGACTACGAGGTGGATGCGGACCTGGCCGAGTGGTACTACGGCGACTTCGAGGGTCTCACCAGCGCCCAGATCCGGGAGCAGCGTCCCGGCTGGCGGATCTGGTTCAACGGCTGCGCCGGCGGTGAGTCGGCCGACGAGGTGCGCGCGCGGCTGACCCGAATCGTGGCCCGGGTGCGCGCGTCCGGGGTGGAGCGGGCGATCTGCTTCGGGCACGGGCACGCCTCCAGGGTGCTGGCGTTGTGTTGGCTCGACTTCCCGATCATGTTCGGCCAGAGCTTCCCGCTCGAGGTGGGCAGCGTCTCGATCCTGGGACGCGAGAAGGAGTCGGCAGCGATCCTCCGCTGGAACAGCTGAGGCCGGGGGCGCGGCGCGATCCGGGTAGCGGAGAGGACTGGAGTGGCGGAGTTCACCTTCACCGGCACGCTGTGGCGCGCTCAGGCAGAGGAGGCCTGGCGGTTCGTCAGCCTCCCGGTCGACGTGGCGGAAGGCTTCCGGCTGGCGTCCGGTCCGCCCACAGCCTTCGGCTCGGTGCGGGTCGAGGTCAGGATCGGAGGCACGACCTGGCAGACATCGGTCTTCCCCGACTCCGGCAGGGGCACCTACGTGCTGCCGGTGAAGAAGGCGGTCCGCAAGGCCGAGGACCTCGAGGACGGCGACCTCGTGACGGTGGCCCTCCGGCTCCAGGAGCCCTGATCGAACTCCCGCAGCTCCGGTGAGAGGTATCGCGGCGTCCACCTCGGGGGCGCCGGCGACGTGAAGCCGCCGGCCGCGGGCCAGCCACCGAGGCAAGGCCGGATTTCCGGGCATTCGTCTGCGCGACCCCCACCTCGGCTGGAATCATTTCTGGTTGACGAGGAGAGAACCCGATGACCGTTGCCACCGTTGCGGAACCGCGCACCAGGCGCACCTGGCAGGCCTGGACCCTGGCCGTTGTCGAGCTGTTCATCGCCTACCAGGCAGTCAGCGGGGGCATCGGCCTGATGACGGACACCTGGCAGCTGCCGACCGAATGGCTGCAACGGACGCCGTTCGACTCCTGGGTCGGGCCGGGCTGGATCCTGATCGGCCTCATCGGCGTGCCGCACCTCCTGGCAGCCGCTCCGGCCCTGCTGATGCCGGGTCGTCCGAGGCTCGGCATTCTGGCCGGCTACCTCGCCGGCGGCTCGCTGCTGATCTGGATCGTCATGCAGCTGGCGCTGTTGCAGGAGTACTACTTCCTGCAGCCGGTGATCGCGGTGATCGGCCTGATCGAGATCGGGCTCGCGCACTGGTGGCACCGCCGGATCGGGAGCTGAACCCGACGGGCTGAGCCCCGCCCGGCGTTGCCCGGCCGGGACCGACCTGCCCGGTCAGCGGCCCTTGTCGCCCGTACGGGGTCTGTTCCTGCACCGCCTGGGCGGAGTTGCATGAGCAGCAGGTATCAGCCGCAGAAGTCCGGACCTCCAACGTAGGCAAGGACCATGGAGGGAATCATGCCAACGAAGACGTCGTATCCCGCCGCTCGCGCGAGGACCGCACCGGCAGGGTCAACGGACCACCCGGTCGACGACGGCTACTACCGGCATGCAGAGCAGACCGCGGCAGCCCTGCTCGAGCTGGTCAAGACCCACTCGGTGGATCGTCGAGTGGTCGATCCGATGATCACCTGGACGCCGGGTCGGGCCCTGGACGGCCTCGACGACGGCACCGGCCTCGAGCGCCACGTATACCAGGTGCTCGGCTGGACCAACACCTCGATCCTTCGCTCGGCGCTCGCAGCGAGACTCGACTCGCTGCACCCGGTGGCCGCGTTCCGGTTGCTCGACCAGCCTGAGATCGCCTGCCTCGACCGGTCCAACCGGGACTACATCGCGCTGCGGAGTGCCGACGTCCGGGCCGGGGAGAGTGTCCGTGCCATTGCCGGGACGATCTCGGCCACCGACATCAACTTCTGGTGGCCAACCGTCGCCGTGGAGGTCGAGGGTGTCTTCGCCATCGAGATCGAGACGTACCGGAAGCGCTTCGCCGGGACCGGGCTCGCAGCCTGAACCCGGCACCCCTTCGACATCCCCGGGGCGGGCAGCTCAGACCGCCGAACCGACCGCCAGTTCCGGCCGGGTGAACGTCGCGATGGTCGCCATCTCGGCGTTCATGGCGACATTCAGCTCGACCAGGAGTTCCCGGATCCGGGCGTCGTCCCAGCCCATGGCGGCGATCTCGTCGCTGCCGCGGAGGATCGGGACCGTGAGGTGGTTCCGGATCCGCTCGTAGGCCTGGTAGGCCCACGGATTGCGCCGATCCTCGGCCAGGTCGGCTGTGACCGCGCGGGCCAGCAGTTCCGCGTCCCGCAGGGCGTCGGTGAGGCCGTGGGCACTGATCGGGTCCTTCCAGGAGCCGGCGTCCCCGACCAGGGCCCAACCCGGACCCCAAGGGCGGCGAAGCAGCCCGGGCTGTCCGGTGAAGGCCCGCACCGGCGAGGCCAGCCGGCCCGCTCGCAGCCGCTCGCCCATGCCGGGGGATGCAGCCGAGACCACCGAGTGCAGCACCTCCAGGCCGCCCCGGCCGACGACGGCCGGATGGTGCCCGGCGAACACGCACGTCAGGCCGCCGTTGGTCGGGATGAACCCGGCCGTCCCCTCCGGGCGGTAGGCCCATTCGTAACCGCTGGTGGGCAGGCCGCCGAAGTAGCCGTAGACGAACGAACTAGTGTGCCGGGCCCGGTGAGTGACCGGAGCCTGGACCAGCCGGGCCAGCGTCGAGCGTCGACCGTCCGCGCCGATCACCAGCCGGCCCGCGACCAGCCGGTTCCCGAGCTTCCGGTCCCGAACCACGACACCGGTGACCGCGCCGCCCTCCACGGCCAGCCCCACCAGCCGCTGGCCGAACCGGACCTCGGCCCCTGCCCTGCGAGCGGCGCCGACCAGGATCGGGTCGAGCACGGTGCGGCGCGGCGCGTACAGGGCATCCACGCCGTCGGCCGGCTTGATCGGGATGGCCAGTTCGGAGTCGGTGTACCGGAACGTCGTCTCCCGGATCGGCGGAGTGCCGGCAGCCACCACCTCGCTGAGCAGGCCCCAGCGGTGCAGCTGCAGCACCCCGCCCCGGAGCAGTGCGTGCGTCGAGAGGGTGTCGGCGCCTTCGCGATCCTGGTCGAGGACGATGACCGAGAGCCCCGCCCCGGCCAGCAGCATCGCTGTGGCGGCGCCGGCTGCCCTGGCCCCGACCACGACCACATCAGGTGCTTCGGTTGTCATGGTTCGTCCTCCTGGCGGTTGCCGGCTGTCAACCGGCGTCGACGTCGATCGTGACCTGGACCGGGTGGGTCAGCATGTCCAGGACGGCTGAGCGGGCCTTCGACTGCTCCAGCACCCGGCGGAGCGCGTCCGGGTCGTCACCGCGCATCCGGAAGGAGACCCGGATCTGCTGGAAGCCGTTGCGGACCCCGCCGTCGAGACCGAGGAGCCCCATCAGGTCGATGTCGCCCTCGACGGTCGAACTGACCTCATCGAGCTGGACGCCACGGACGGCAGCGATGTTGGCGATGCCTGCGGTGAGGCAGGCGGCCAGCGCGTGCAGCAGGAACTCGACCGGCGTCGATCCACGGTCCTGTCCGGTGAGGACCGCAGGGTGGTCGGCCTCGTAGCTGCGCGGCTCGACGTGGGTGAGTTCCTGCATCGCGCCGTGGAACTCGTGGATCGTGGAACGGCTGTTGGTGCCGCTCACCCAGCGGTTGGTGGCGCGGAACCTGAACTTGGCGATCTCGGGACTGCTCTTCACCGCGTCGAGCGTGGCGAACAGGGTGTCGACGTCGACGCCGTTGCGGGCGGGATGGTCGGTGAGGGTCATTTCGTTACCTCCGGTGGGAGTAGTGGTGTGGTTCCCAGCCTTGTCCGCAGCCGGCGGAGCCACATCCGGGGTGGCCACGGGTCTTCGACTCGGTGGAAACCACGTAGCCGCCGTCGCGGCCCCGGGTCAGGCCTGCAGGAACCGCTCGACCTCGTCGAGGAATTGGGCGAAGGCGATGTCGCGCTGCAGCAGGATGTGGTTGCGGCTGTTCAGGGCGACGAAGCGGGCGCCCGGAATCAGGCCGGCGAGCCGGCGGCCCTGTTCGAACGGCACTCCGCGGTCGCCGGTCGCGTGCAGCACCAGGGTGGGCACCCGGACCTGCCTGGCCAGGTCGCTGGCGTAGAGGTCGTGGAACGCCGACTCCAGCACCGGGGCGTTCTGCGGCGTTGTGGTGGTGCGGAGCTGCTCGTTGAACCAGTTGATCTCCTCCGGCCCGGCCTCCGGTACGAACTGCCGGGCGAAGGTCTCCCGGAAACGCTCGTTCTCGGTGCGCCAGGCCACCCTGGCGAGGTCTACCTGGAGCGTCGCCTCGTCCTCCTGGACGGGGTCACCGCGACGGCGCATGCCGCAGGCGTAGGTACCGTAGAGCACCAGGTGCGAGACGCGCTCGGGATGGCGGGCGGCGAACCCGAAGGCGACCGGCCCGCCCTGGGAGATGCCGAGGAGGGCCACCGGTTCGGTGCCGAGCGTATCCAGGACGGCACCCAGGTCCTCGATCCACAGGTCGAGGCTCCGCAGGTCGGCGCCGGCAAGGTCCCGGTCGGACAGGCCGCAGCCGCGCGGGTCGTACCGGACGTAGCGGTGGCGCTTGCCCAGCTCACGCACCCAGTGACCCCAGATCGGGCTGGTGACTGTGTCCTTGTCCACCTGCGTGAGCCAGGTGGCGGTCTTGACGAGGGTTCGGCCGGTCCCGGACTCGGCCATGGCAAGGGAGGTGCCGCCGGCCACCTCGACGAACCGGATGCTCGTCCCGTCGGTGGTGGCAGGGGCCGCAGGATGTGCCGGTCCGGCTCCGCGGCTCAGCTCCCGCCGGTCCGCGGCGCCGAGCTTGCGGAGCAGTGCCGAGACGTGGGTCTCGACCGTGCGCACCGACACGACCAGTTCGGCTGCGATCTCGGCGTTGGTCCAGCGCCGCCGCACCAGCTCCAGCACCGTCCGCTCCCGCGGGGTGAGGGTGACATCCGGCGATCCGGCCATGCAGCCGAGTCTGCCACCACGGTGGCACCGTGGCAGGTTCGGTACTTTCGCATTGCACCGGCCGCCGGCGTCGGCTGCACTTGGGCGATGACGCGCATCGGGTTCCACGCCTCCCACGAGCAGATCTCGCCCCGACAGCTGCTGGCAGACGTCCAGCGTGCCGAGCAGGCCGGCTTCGAGCTGGCCATGTGCTCCGACCACTTCCAGCCGTGGTCGGGCCGGCAGGGGCACTCGGGCTACGCCTGGGCCTGGCTGGGGGCGGCGCTGGCGACGACGGAGCTGGAGTTCGGCTGCGTCTGCGCCCCCGGCCAGCGGTACCACCCGGCGATCGTGGCGCAGAAGCTCGCGACGCTGGCCCAGATGTTCCCCGGCCGAGTCTGGACGGCCCTTGGTAGCGGTGAGGCGATCAACGAGGTGGTCACGGGCGAGGGCTGGCCCCGCAAGGAGGTGCGGGTCCAGCGGCTGGAGGAGTGCGTGGACGTGATCCGGCGGTTGCTCGGAGGCGCCGAGGTGAGCCACGACGGTCTGGTCAGGGTCGAGGCTGCCCGACTCTGGGACGTACCGGAGGAGCAGCCGAGCCTCATCGCCCCCGTCGTGTCGATCGAATCCGCGGCCCGGGTTGCCCGCTGGGCCGACGGGTTGATCACGGTGAACCAGGACCACGAGACCCTGCGCGAGATCGTGCACAGGTATGCCGACGCCGGCGGCCGCGGACGGCTCGCGCTGCAGCTGCACCTTTCCTGGGCGCCGACGCTGGCCGAGGCGGAGGCCGTCGCGTTCGACCAGTGGCGCTCCAACGTGTTCTCCGCCCCGCTCACCTGGGACACGGCTTCTGTGGCCGGTTTCGACGCCGCGTCCGAGCACGTCACGCTGGAGTCGGTACACGGGTCGGTGCGGATCTCGGCCGACCTCGAGCAGCACGTGGCCTGGATCCGCGAGTATGCCGACCTCGGCTTCGAGGACATCTACCTGCACCACGTCGGCCAGCACCAGGCGCGGTTCATCGACGAGTTCGCTTCGAGGGTGTTGCCTGCGGTCCGCTGAGGGTACATGGAAGGCGTGCGGATCACTGACACCAGCGACCTGTGGTGGAAGAGCGCCATCATCTACTGCCTCGACATCGAGACCTACGCCGACTCCAACGGGGACGGGATCGGCGACCTGGCCGGTCTGGCCTCCCGGATCGACTACCTGGCCGAGCTGGGTGTCAACTGCCTGTGGTTGATGCCGTTCTATCCGAGCCCGGACCGGGACGACGGCTACGACATCAAGGACTTCTACGGGATCGACCCGCGCCTGGGGAACCACGGCGAGCTGGTCGAGGTGATCCGGACCGCGCACGACCGCGGGCTGCGGGTGGTGGCCGACCTGATCATCAACCACACCTCCGACCAGCACCCGTGGTTCAAGGCTGCGCGGGCCAGCCTGGCGAACCCCTACCGGGACTACTACGTGTGGCGCGACACCGAGCCGGGCGACACCTCTGCCGAGGTGGTGTTCCCCGGCGAGGAGGACGGCATCTGGGCCTTCGACGAGCGCACCGGCCAGTGGTACCTGCACCACTTCTACTCCCACCAGCCCGACCTCAACCTCGCCAACCCGAAGGTCATGGACGAGCTGCTGCGGACCGTCGGTTTCTGGCTCCAGCTGGGCATCGACGGCTTCCGCGTTGACGCAGTGCCGTTCATCATGCAGAACACCCAGGACTCGGCGGCGCCGACGATGGCCGTCGATCCGCACCTGGTGATCCGGCAGCTGCGTGCCTTCATGACCCGGCGCAAGGGTGACTCGATGCTGCTGGGGGAGGTGAACGTGCCGCACGCCGACCAGCGACGGTTCTTCGGTGGGGAATCCGGGGACGAGCTCCACATGATGTTCGACTTCATCAGCATGCAGGCGACCTACCTGGCGCTGGCGCGGGAAGACCCAGCGCCACTGGTGAAGGCACTCAGGACCCGACCGCGGATCCACCCGAACTGCCAGTGGGCGACCTTCCTGCGGAACCACGACGAGCTCACGCTGGACAAGCTCACCGATTCCCAGCGGCGGGAGGTGTTCGCTGCCTTCGGCCCCGAGCCGGAGATGCAGGTGTACGACCGCGGGCTGAAGCGCCGCCTGCCCCCGATGCTCGGCGGTGACCCGCGGCGGATCCGGATGGCGTACAGCCTGATGTTCTCCCTGCCCGGGACGCCCACCATCTACTACGGCGAGGAACTCGGAATGGGGGAGGACCTCGCCGCCGACGGCCGGATGGCCGTCCGCACGCCCATGCAGTGGGAGCCGGAGCGCAACGGCGGGTTCTCGACAGCCCGGCCCGGCCGGCTCATCCAGCGGGTGACGCCGGACGGCTACGGTCCCGAGCACGTCAACCTGGCCGACCAGGAGCACGACCCGGGCTCCCTCTGGTCGTTCATGCGCAGGCTGATCGGCATCCGGCGCAAGCATCCGGAGGTCGGTTGGGGCGAGTTCGAGGTGATCGAGCAACCGGCCCGGACGGTGCTGGCGCACCGGATGGTGCTGGACGGGGCAGCGGTGGTGGCGGTGCACAACTTCTCCGCGGCTCCGGCCACCGTCATGCTGTCGGGGGTGTTGCGGCCCGACGACCTGGTGGAGGATCTGCTCGGCGGCGAGTCGGTGGCCCACGACGGCGATCTGGAGTTGGGCCTCGGCGGCTACGGCTTCCGTTGGCTCTGGGTCAGGTCTGCGGGAGACGGGTCGGCCTGAGCTCGGGTTGTCGAAGTCCGGATGCCAAGGGCGCTGCGGAACTGCCCGGCTTCAGCACTGGGCCACCGTCACCTGGCTCGCCGACGCGGCCGACCTCACCAAGCGGGAGGCCGCCCGGCGCTACGGCTCCTGGCCGCCCCAGAGCTCCCGGTAGAGCTCCGATGACGGTGAGGTCACGACGGCCCGGTACTCGGCGTCGGCCAGTTCAAGGGCGGTGTCGTCAAGTGGATGCTGCTCGACGAACGAGACGCCGAGACCGGCCCGTCCGGCGGGCAGGTCGAAGCCGAGCAGCTCGAGGGTCGATGGCAGCACGCTGAGCTGGTCGGCCCGGTCCCTGCTGAAGGAGACCCCGTCAGGGCTCCAGACCCGGAAGATGATGGTGCGGTCCGGCGTGCGTTCGAGCTCGTCCTTGAAGTAGCCGCCCTCGCTGGTGGCCTTCAGGTGATCGCCGAGCACGATCACCACGGTGTCCTCCAGGAGTCCGCTGGACTCCAGGTGGTCGAGGAAACCGGCCACCGCGCGCATCGAGCACTTGATCGCCGTCGCCATCTGCACCTTGTCCGGGGTGGTGCAGCTGGGGAAGACGCCACCGGGCTCATGGGTGTCGAGGGTGAGCAGGGTGAGGTTGAACGGCTCGCCCGCCGCCTCGAGCCTGTCGATCGTCTTCTCCGCGTTGGCGAACAGGCGGTGGTCCGACAGGCCCCACACCCCGATCTCGGAGCGGCTCTCGCCCCTCGCCTCCCATTCGGTGAGGCCCTCGGCCCGGGCGTAGCCGTGGTCGGCGAGGAAGGTGCCCTTCCCGGCGAAGTGGGTGTTCGCACCGCCGAGGAACACGCTCGTGTAGCCGTGGTCGGCGAGGATGTCGCCCAGACACGTTGCACCGGGCAGGTAGTCGGTCAGCTTCTCGCCAAGGTTGTTGAGGTTCATCCCGTCAGTCAGCAGGCGGCTCTTCAGCGGGATCCCGCACTCGGTGGCGACCACGCCGGACATCGTCCAGCCACCACCGGGGTACTGCTGCAGGCCCTCGAGTCTCGCCCAGCCCGCGGTCGCCCGGTCGAGCTCGCTCAGCAGGTTCTGGCCGAAGACCGACTCATCGGCGAACGTGTTCTCGCCCGACTCCAGGTAGATGGTCACCAGGTTGCGCGGCTTCGCCGGACCGCCGGTGACCGCGGGCTTCAGGTAGTAGGGCGCGATCGAGCGATTGGTGAGCATTGCCGTCGCGTACTGCGGGACGCCGGCGACGGTGAGCAGCACACTCAGCGACACGGTGAAGGCAAGCGCAGCGAGGGTGAGGGGCCGGCGCAGCGGCCGGAGTGCCCGACGTCGCCAGCGGCGAGCAGCCAGCGATGCGACACCGACCGTGACCAGCGGCAAGCCGACGCAGACCAGTCCCGCCTCAAGGACCAGAGCCGGGCTGCCAGCATTCTCGCCGGCATGGGTCGGCAGGTTCAGCAGGATCTGCTCGAGGGTCACCGGGCCGAACCGGAACCGGATCCACCCGGCGATCGCCAACAGGACCAGGGTGAGCGTGACCAGCGTCCAGCGGACCGCCTGCTTCAATCGCGACGGCCGGCTGCCTGGGCTCGCTGGTGGCTGCATGACGATCGGATACTCTACCGGCCCCGGGGGCGGGGGCGATCCCGGCATTTCGCGCCCGCGACGAACCCCGGCGCGATAGCCTCTGCGCAAGCTCGGTCATGAGCTCCTGATGCACCCGGAGACCTGATGGACGACTCGACTCTCGAGCAGACCGACGGCAACGCTGTCGTTGTATCGGAACCTTCGCCCCGCAGGTCGGCAACCAGCCCGCCGTGGCGCTGGGTCGCCGCCGCGGAAGTGGCGCTGGCGCTGGTGACGGTCGCCCTCGGCCTGTTCCTGCCCACGCTCGTCCTGCTGGGGCTGGCAGCCTTGTCCCTGGTTGTCCGGCGGGAGTCCCCGGCCACCCTTGGGCTGGTGCGGCCACGGGCCCGCTGGTGGCCGCTGCAGATCCTCGGCTTCGCCGTGCTCTGGACCCTGGTGACGATCGGGCTGACCATCCCGGTGCTCGAACACCTCACCGGTCTGCGCCAGGACGTCAGCCAGTTCGCACCGGTGCAGGGCAACCTCGGGCTGCTGCTGGTGCTGCTGGGCTTGTCGTGGACGCTGGCCGCCTGCGGCGAGGAGATCGCCTACCGCGGCTTCCTGCTGACCCGCGTCCGGGATGTGCTCGGGAGCTCTGTTCCGGCCACCGTAGCGGCCGCCGTGCTGGCAGCGGCGGCCTTCGGCTGGGCACACACCGCACAGGGCCTGATCGGCATCGTGGTCACCGGTATCGATGCCCTGTTCTTCACCTGGCTCCGGTTCCGCTACCGCAGCCTCTGGGCGGCCGTCCTCGCCCACGGCTTCAACAACACGATCGGGCTGGTGGCCTACTTCTTCGTCGGGCCCATCTACGGGCTCTGGTGACCCGGAGACCGGTCCGGATCAGCCTGCCGGCTTGGTCGTCGGGCTCGACGTGAGCGAGCGCAGCTTGCGGACGACCCGCCTGGCCAGGCTCGGCTTTGGTGCCAGCAGGGCGGCGAGCTGCTTGCCCTGCTTCTCGAGCTGACCGGTCAGCTGCCGCAACTGCTGATCCTGGGCCCGAAGCCGCGTGCGCAGGTCGTTGATGCGTTCCTGCTGCTGGCGGAAGGAATCGGCCGTGTTCAGCTGCCGCGCCTTCTCGGGGATGAACTCGGGCTGGTAGGAGCCGAAGGTGCGCAACCGGTCACCGTCCTGCACCCCCTGGTGCAGCCAGGTGATCCGTGAGGTGAGCTCCTCCCGGGTGGCCGAGGTGATGGGCCGGGCGCCGGGGGAGTAGCGGGTCTCCGCAAGCCGGGCCGCGTAGTCGGGGTTGGGCTCGTTCCAGGTGTGCGCCAGGTGATTGCGGTCGAGGAAGGCCAGCCAGGCGGCGTGGTTCCCGGCCCTGGCCCGGTTGAACTCCGTCAGGTCGGTGCGGTCGAAGAGCTCTGCTGCGTCGTACCGGTGGGCATCCTCGGCCCGCGGTTCCGCGGGGACGGTCTCGAACGGGATCCGGTGGAACTGCGCCAGCTCGAGGGTCCGCGAGTCGTGCGCCAGGAGGAAGGCCGGCGTGCCTGCCATGAGCGCTGCCATGCAGCCATGGATGCGGCTGCCGAACGCGAAGTCGCAGTCGGTCAGGAAGTCCAGCCACGGCTGGGGGTCGACGAAGTACCTGATCTTGTCTTCCTGGTACAGGTAGTGGTCGAGCGAACCCGGCATGCCGGGCGGGCTCGCGAACTCCTGGCCCCACAGCAGCAGGCCGAGGGTCTCGCTGTCTTGGGCGAGGTAGGTGAGGTTGGGGTAACGCCGATGGTTGGTCTCGAGGATGGTGCGCATGGCCGCAACGGACGGGGTGAGGCTGATCGCGAGCCGCGCGTCGGGGTCGAGGTGCTCGCTCCGCTTCCCGACCACGGCCTCGGGTCCGGCCAGGTGCATGGAGGGACAGCCGACGATGTCGATGCGGTCCGCCGGGAAGCCCAGATGGGTCAGGTACTGCAAGGTGATCTCACCCCGGACGCCGATCGACTCGGAGCGTTCGAGGACCGCGCGGACGAACCGGGTGGTGGCCTCGTCCACCTCGGGTGAAGCCGAGGTCGGGTCGGCGGCGATGTCCAGCTGCCCGCCGACGCCGGTCACCACCACCGGGAGGTCCAGCTTCTCGACGACGTCGGTCAACCGGTTGAGCGGGTTGACGAAGTCGGGCCGGAAGGCGTTCGCCAACGGCAGGACGACAACGTCGAACTCGTCGTTGATCCGGTCGATGTGGACCTGGTCGACGCCAGGTCGCTCGGTCGCAAGCGAATCGACGACCAACTCGGCACCCGGTGTGGCCAGGGTGCGGTAGACGGCGTCCTGGAAGAGGAGGTTTCCCGAGTTGGTGGACACCGTGCCCAAGCCACCCCGGTAGGCGTAGGCCGCCTCCAGCGAAAGGGCCGCGTGGGGTGGCCGACCAGCACGAATCAGTATCCGCTGCACTGCCACAGACCCAGTCCTTCTTCCTTGGCTCTCCCGAACGCACCCTCGACCGAGTGCGCCGCACCCCGGGCTTCCCTCGGCGTTGAGCGAGCCGGGCGGCGTGCCGCTTCCGGTGCGTGACGGTCAGCTTAGTGGCGGAACTCCCTCCCGGCGGCGCGACGTGCGCAGTGGTCTCGGCCCCGCCGGCAGGGGCCGACGGCATCCGCAGCCCCGTGGCATGGTGGACCGAGGGCCAGCCTGGTTCCGGGACGGGGGAGAGTCGTGGCCGACTTCAGCATTCGGGTTTCGACGTCGAGGTCGGCCGAGGACTGCTTCCGGCGTCTGGTCGACTGGGACGCGCATTCCGCCGCGATCCCGCTGACGCGATTGCGGCACGAGGGCGAGCCACGGGTCGGCCAGCGATTCAGCGCGAGGACCGGGATCGGCCCGCTGGGGTTCGACGATCCCATGGTTGTGGAGGTGCTCCGTGTACCGGCCGGCGACAGCCCCGGTGCTGTCGAAGTCGCCAAGCTCGGTCGGGTCATCACCGGCCGCGTGGGGTGGACGGTGACACCGACGGCCGGTGGGGCCGACGTGGAGTGGCGACAGCAGCTGACCGTCGGTTGGCTCCCACGCTGGCTCGACCCGGTGGTCGGCCGGGTCGGGCGGGCGGCCTACCAGGTGGGGCTGCGGCGCATCCTGAAGTGAGCCACGCTTGCCCCCTGCGCCGGTTGGGTACGAGAGCCGGACAGGAGGGAGGAGTCGTGACCGAGCCGGAGCGAGAGCCCGAGCCCACCTCCGAGCGCGGCGAGACACCGGCCGAGCGGCTCGACCGGAACTGGATCGAGCTGCTCCAGGAGTTGCGGGTCACGCAGACCGGGATCCAGATCCTCTCCGGCTTCCTGATGACGCTGCCGTTCCAGTCGCGCTTCGGCGAGCTGGAGCCGACACTGGTGGCTGTCTTCCTTGCAGCCGTGGCAACGGGCACCCTCACCACAGCACTGATCATCGCGCCGGCAGCTGCTCATCGGTTGCTGTTCCGCCGGCACGCCAAGGATCAGCTGGTCGCTTCGGGTGACCTGCTGGCCAAGGCCGGTCTTGCCTGCCTGGCGACCACTGTCGTCCTGGTGGTCACCCTGATTTTCGGCTTCGTCGCCGGCCTGCCCAACGGCCTGCTGGCCGGCGGGGTCTGCCTGGTCGGTTTCGTCCTGCTCTGGTTGGTCGTGCCAGCACTGCTCTCCCGCTCCCGGCGGACCGCTGAGTACCACCAGCCCGCCGGCCCCGCAGCTACCTGGTGGGAACGCTGACCATTTCGGTGCTGCGGTCCCAGAGCCGATCGGCGAGCTCCGCATCCAGCATCTGGGGGTTGAACCGCTTCGCCGGCCTGCGCTGGTCGTAGTACTCCCCGGACTCCCAGTCGGCGCCGGGCCTGCCCTCGATCGCCCAGGTGAGGTTGGCTCCACCCTTGTCTGCGGAGATCAGGGCCAGCCGCCGGAGCGGGGTGTGGTAGATGAACCGCATCGGGTTGGTGGTGTCTGCAGCGAAGTTGGTGGCGACGTTTCCAGGGTGGAAGGCCATGGTGCTCAGGCCCCGGTCGTGGAAGCGCGCGTGCAGTGCGCGGGTGAACAGGATGTTCTCGAGCTTCGCATCGCCATAGGCCTTGGCGGGGCTGTAGTTCCGCTCGTTGCCGAGGTCGTCGATGTCCAGGTTGCCGAACAGCCGGGACGCCACGCTGGAGGTGTTGACCACGCTGCCGGTCGCGGCCAGCAGCTCGTCCATGAGCAGCTGGGTGAGCAGGAAGGGTGCCAGGTGGTTCACCTGGAAGGTGTACTCGAAGCCGTCTGCGGTGACGAGGCGATCGCCGAAGATCCCGCCGGCATTGTTGGCGAGCACATCGAGGCTCCCGTCGAGCCGGTCCTTGACCTGGTCGGCAAGCGCGCGGACCTCGTCGAGGCGGGAGAAGTCGGCGACGAACGGTTCAGCTCCGGTGGCCCTCGCCACCGCTGCCGTCTTGCCGGCGTTCCGGCCGACGAGGAGCACCCGCTCGCCCTTCGCTGCCAGGCTGCGGGCGGACGCGGCCCCGATGCCGTCGGATGCGCCGGTGATGAGGATGGTCTTCTGCGCCATTCGGCGACTCCAGTTCTGTTCGGTGCCGGGCGCCAGCTGTTGGTTCGAACGCCCGTCGGGTTCAGCCTAGGTGGCAGCTCAGGCAGGGTAGATGGTCACAGCGGCCGCCTTGATCGTGTAGACGACCTCGCGCCCGGGGTAGAGGTCCAGTTCAGCCACGGACAGTGGGGTCACGTCGGCGGCGATGAAGTGACCGTGCCGGTCGTCGCCGCGGACACGCACCAGGTCACCCCTGGGCTCCAGTTCTGCGATCCGCACCCGCAGGTTGTTCCGCGGGCTGCCGGCCGGCGCGACCGGGAAGATCGACACGTCGCCAGGCGAGAACACGGCCGCCGCCGGGTCGCCGTCGAGCAGTTCCTCGCCATCCTTCCTGGTCCCGTCGATCCGGAGGCCGCCCGGCTCCACCACGCCACTGCCGGCGAGGGCGCCCTTGACCAGGTTCAGGCCGGCGAGCCGGGCGGTGAACCGGGCTCGCGGGTTCCGCAGCGTCTCCTCGGTCGGGCCCGACTCGACCACCCGGCCGTGCTCCAGCACGATCACCCGGTCGGACAGCAGGAACGCGTCCACCAGGTCGTGGGTGACGATGAGCATCGTGCGGCCGGCGAGGACCCGGCGCAGCACCCGGCGCAGGACCGGGGCCACCGACACGTCCAGGGCAGCCATCGGCTCGTCCAGGAGCAGCAGCCGGGGTTCGGCGGCCAGCGCCCTGGCGATCGCCACCCGTTGGGCCTGGCCGCCGGAGAGCTGTCCCGGCCGCCGGCCGGCCAGTTGCGCAGCGCCGACCTCTTCGAGCCAGCGCTCAGCCCGGGAACGTGCCTCCGCCTTCGCAACGCCGGTCACGCGCGGCGGGAAGGCCACGTTGTCGACCACGCTCAGGTGCGGGAACAGCAGTGGGTCCTGGGCGAGGAGGGCCACCCCGCGGCGGTGGGGCGGCAGCCAGGAGCGCTTCCCGGCGCCGAGGTCGAAGAGGGTCTGGTCACCCACCCGCGCTGTGCCGGCGTCCGGACGGAGCGTGCCGGCGAGGATGCCGAGCAGGGTCGACTTCCCGGAACCGTTCGGGCCGAGGACGGCCACCCGCTCGCCTGCGCCGACCTCGATCCCGACGTCGAAGCCGCGCCGGGCGAGCGCGGCCCGGCAGGAAACGCTCATCGCAAGGCCCGATGGGCGTAGTTCGCCGTGAGGACGGTGACGATCACGGCGACCACGACCAGGACCAGGGACAGCGCGATGGCAGCGTCTGGGTCGTCCACCTGCTGCAGGTAGATCTCCAGCGGCAGGGTGCGGGTCACCCCCTGCAGGCTCCCGGCGAAGGTGATGGTCGCCCCGAACTCGCCGAGGGCCCGGGCGAAGGACAGGACGGCTGCCGAGGCCAGGCCTGGCAGTACGAGCGGCAGGGTGATCCTGCGCAGCACGGTCGAGGGCGGGGCGCCGAGCGTGGCAGCCACGGTCTCGTAGCGGTGGCCGACCGCACGCAGCGTCCCTTCGAGCGAAACCACGAGGAAGGGGAGCGCGACGAACGTCTGGGCAAGGACGACCGCTGCGGTGGAGAACGCGATCGGCACTCCCAGCACGACCATGGTCTGGCCGAGAAGCCCGCGGCGCCCGAAGGTGTACAGCAGTGCGATCCCGCCGACCACTGGCGGCAGGACCAGTGGGAGCAGCGCCAGCGACCTGACCACGTTGCGTCCCGGGAACCGCTGCCTGGCCAGCACCAGGGCCATCGGCACGCCGAAGACCAGGCAGGCGAGGGTTGACATGGTCGAGGTCTGCAGGCTCAGCTTCAGTGCCGCGAGCGAGGATGGGCTGGTGAGCAGCTCTCCGAAGCGGGACCAGTCCACCCGGCTGGTGAGGGCGAGCAGCGGCAGGACGACGAACGCCGAGCCGAGGGCTGCCGGGATGATGACCCAGCGCGGGAGTCCCGAGTACTCCGGAGCCCTTCCGGTCCGACGCGCCCGCACCGCTGCGGCGGCCGGCGCCGGTCCGGTCATCGACCCTCCTGCGGTTCCGCTGCCCCGAAGCCCGCTGCGGCGAGCACCCGCCGCCCCTCGGCGCCGAGGACAAGGTCGACGAACTCCGCCCCGAGCCCGGGTTGTGGACCCGCCCCGAGGGCGACGATGGAGTTCCGGTTGATCGCCATCGCCGACTCCGGGAAGTCGAGTGCCGTGATGCTGCCGGCGGCCGCGATCACATCGGTTCGGTAGACCAGCCCGGCATCGGCCTCGCCCGCCTGGACCTTGGCCAGCACGTCAGAGACGGCCGGCTCCTCGCTGACGGGGGCAAGGGTGACGCCGGTGAGCCCTGCCAGCTTCGCAGTGGCGGCCCCACAGGGCACGGCCGGCGCGCAGATCACCAGGCGCACGCCCGGCGCGGCAAGATCCTTGAAGCCGGTGATCCCGGCCGGGTTGTCGGGCGGGACGGCGATGCTCAGCCGGTTGGTGGCATAGGCCCGGTTGGCGCCCGTGTTCAGGCCGGCCGCAGTGACCTTGGCCATGGTGGCCTCGTCAGCGGAGGCGAACACGTCGGCCGGCGCGCCCTGGGTGAGTTGTTCGGCCAGCGTCTGGGAGCCCGCGAAGTTGAAGGCCACCCTGACCCCGGGGTGGCTGGCCTCGAAGGCTCGACCCAGCTCGGTGAAGGTCGCCTTCATCGAAGCAGCGGCGTAGACGGTGACCGTTGTGGCGTCCCCGGGCCGGCCGTCGGCCGCGGGTGGCTGGCCGGTGCTGCAACCGGTAGCGGCCAGGCCGAGGCAGGCCAGCGCGGCAGCCACCCGCCGGCGACCGGCCCGCACCACCGCCATTCAGGACCGGCCCGGGGTCTCGACGATCACGTTGGTGGCCTTGATCACCGCGACCGCGACCGAGCCCGGTTCGAGCCGCAGCTCCTGCACGGCTTCCGTGCTCATCAGTGAGACCACCCGAAAGGGTCCGCAGACCAGCTCGACCTGTGACATCACGGGGTCGGACTTGACCCGGGTGACCAGTCCGACGAAGCGGTTACGGGCGGATCGGCCGACCGTCGAGCGATCCGGCGCCGGGGATGCCTGGGTCTCGGCGAACTCGGCAAGCACCCGGCCGTCGATCACCTTGCGGTTGCTCTTGTCCAGCTCGTGGGCGAGCACGCCGGAGTCCAGCCAGCGCCGCACCGTGTCGTCGCTCACGCCGAGGAGGGCAGCAGCCTCACGAATCCGTATCCACGTCACGGATCGAAGCCTAGTTCCGTACCTGAGGATTGAGAAGCTGCGCAAGTCCGTGAACCGGGTTGGGGCTGCCGTTCCAGGTCTCCGGGGCCATCGAACTACCCGTCCAGGCGCAGTTCCATCCCCTGGAGGTGCTCGACTCGCTGCTGGCCGACTTCCTCGAGCACGGCGGGGTGCTGCACACCGGCGTCAGGGTGAAGCACGTCGGCACGGACGACGGCTGCCGGATCGAGACCCCGGTGGGAACGGTGGCGGCGGAGCGGGTCATTCTTGCCACCGGCGTTCCGATCCTTGATCGGGGTGCGCACTTCGCCCGCCTGCAGCCGCTGCGGTCCTACGTCGTCTCGTTCCGGGTTCCGGGGACGGTTCCGAGCGGTATGTACCTGTCGATCGACCAGCCGGCACGCTCGCTTCGAACCGCCCCGGTCGGGGCAGAGGAACTCCTGCTGGTCGGCGGGAACGGCCATCCGGTCGGACGCCGGGACTCCACCCACGAGCTGGTCGCCGACCTCGAGACCTGGGCCGGCGAGCAGTTCCCCGGGGCCACCCGAACCCACGCCTGGTCGGCGCAGGACTACCGGCCCGCCACCTCGATACCGCTCGTGGGTGAGCTGCCGCTGAGCCACGGCCGGATCCAGGTGGCCACCGGCTACAACAAGTGGGGGATGACCAATGCCGTTGCCGCGGCCCTACGGCTGGCCACAGGCGTCACCGGGGAGCACCTCCCCTGGGCAGAGATGCTTGCCCGCACTCCGCTCTCGTCGGCAGACCTCGGGGAAGGCGTTAGGTTCAACACCGAGGTCGCCGGGGCGATGGCGGCGGGCTGGCTGGCCACGGAGGCCCGCGGGCTGCCGGACCAGTCGCCCCCGGAGGGCTCCGGTGTGGTCGGCCGGCTCGGCGGGCGCCCGGCCGCCAGGTCAACGGTGGCAGGAACCACCTGCACCCGGTCTGCGATCTGCACCCATCTGGGCGGGATCGTCACCTGGAACGACGCCGAAAGCTCCTGGGACTCCCCCTGCACGGCTCCCGCTTCGATGCGTCGGGTAAGCTGTTGGAAGGACCGGCGGTCTCCGACCTGCCAGCCTTCGAATAATGCGCCCCGTCGGGTGAGCCTTCAAACCGGCATTCATCGCGGGACCGACGCATAGGTATTTTCCCTAGGCCGCCAGCGGATGAGCACCGGGCGCCGGTTATGCACAACCCTGCGTCGGGTATGTACTTCCGAACGAGAAAGGGTTGTCATGACCTACCAAGACCTGCCTGAAGTCCAGTCAGCAACAGATCCCGAGGTGGCCGATCCCGGCCTGCGCCGGAGCGCCGACCCCGATCCTGACGCCGAGACGGCCACGGATCGACCGGCCGGACTCGGCGAGCCTGCCGAGGACCCGGACCCGATGATCTCCGGGACGGGATAATCGTGCGCATCGGCCTCCTCAGCACCTTCCCGCCGACCCAGTGCGGTCTCGCCACCTTCACCAGGTCCCTCTCCAGCGCCATCTCCGCACAACGGGGGGCGAAGGCAGTGGTGGTGCGGTCGGTCGAGCAGCCGGAACGGCTGAACCTCGACGGCGTCATCGGCGAGCTGGTGTTCGGAGACCACCTGAGCCAGCGGCGAGCTGCGGAGCTGCTCAACGGCTGCGACGTGGCAGTCATCCAGCACGAGTACGGCATCTACGGCGGCGACGCCGGCCGGGAGCTGCTCCACGTGATGCGAGCCCTCCGGGTGCCTGCCGTTGTCGTCCTGCACACGGTGCTGACCGATCCCGATCCGCTCCAGCGAACAGTGCTCGAAGACGTCCTCGCCGCCGCCGGTGCAGTCGTCACCATGACCCGCGCCGCCCGTGACCGGCTGGTGGCGAACTATCGCGTCGAACCGCACAAGATCCGGGTGATCCCGCACGGAGCGCCGACCGCACCGACCGACGTCACCCCCGTCCCCGGCCGCGTGCTCACCTGGGGCCTGCTCGGCCCTGGGAAGGGCCTGGAGTGGGGCGTTGCCGCGATGGCCCACCTGCTCGACCTCGACCCGGCCCCGCACTACCTGGTGGCGGGCGAGGTGCACCCGAAGGTCCTGGCAAGGGACGGTGACGCCTACCGCGACGGCTTGCGGGCGCAGGCCGACCGGCTCGGCGTGGGCGGGATGGTCGAGTTCGACTCGAACTACCGGCCCACCGAGGAACTGACCAGGCTGGTTGCCACCGCGCAGGTGGTCCTGCTGCCCTACGACTCGACCGAACAGGTCACCTCCGGGGTCCTGATCGAGGCCGTGGCCGCCGGCCGTCCGGTCGTGGCCACCAGATTCCCGCACGCGACGGAACTGCTGGCCGACGGGGTCGGGATCACGGTGCCGCACCGGGATCCGGGAGCCATCGCCGCCGCGCTCCGGCGCGTACTCACCGACCCGGCTGTCGAGAACCGGGCGCACCAGAGTGCCCTCAGGGTGGCCGCGACCCTGCACTGGCCCGCGGTGGCCCGACGCTACCTGGAGCTGGCGAAGGACCTGCTTGCTGCCGCCCCGCCCGAGTCCGACGGGCTCGGGTACTCGATTCGGGAGTCATGAGCCTGCCAGCGCTGGTGTTCAACCACCTGCGCCGGCTGACCGATGGGGTAGGCCTCTTCGAGCATGCGGACGGGGACGTCCCGCGACCCGAACATGCCTACTGCACCGACGACGCCGCCCGGGCGCTGATCCTCACCTGCCGGGTGGCGGATCCCGAGCTCGACGACCTGCTCGAGCGATACCTCTCGGTGGTCTGGGCAGCTGTCGAGCCCGATGGACGCTGCCACAACCGGCTCGGGCTGGACGCCCGTTGGCAGGACGAGGCCGGGTTGGGTGACTGGTGGGGCCGGGCGGTCTGGGGTCTGGGGGTCGCAGCGGCCGTCGGCCCGGAGTGGGCCAGGGAGCGGGCGCTGGCCGGGTTCCGCACGCTTGCGCGCGAGCGGTCACCGTGGCGAAGGGCGATGGCCTATGCAGCCCTCGGCGCCGCGGAGCTCCCGCACCTGCGACCGGCTCAGGAGTTGCTGGTCGACGCCACCCGGGTGGTCGCCGGCCGCGAGCCGCCGGCGGCTGCGGACAAGCCGGAGTGGAGGTGGCCGGAACCGGTTCTCAGGTACGACAACGCCCGGCTGCCGGAGGCCCTGCTGGCAGCCGGCACCGCGCTGTCCCGTCCCGACCTGCAAGCAGCGGGGCTGACGCAACTCGGCTTCCTGCTGCAGACCCAACTATTCGACGGGCACCTATCGGTGACCCCCGTCGGGGGTCGTGGCCCGGGGGAGCGGGGCCCGGCTTTCGATCAGCAGCCGATCGAGGTCGCCGGGATCGCCGAAGCCTGCGGTCGCGCCTGGGACCTCACCGGCGACCCGGTCTGGCTGGACGGCATCCGGGCAGCCTGGGGATGGTTCGCCGGGGACAATGACAGCAATATTGCGATGTACGACTCCAACACTGGTGCGGGCTACGACGGACTCCGTGCTGATGGGCGTAACTTCAATCGCGGGGCCGAATCCACCCTCGCGGCGCTCACCACGCTGCACCAAGCCCGAACGGCAGGAGTCGACGAGTGCCCGCGACCGTCACCCACCACCAGGACCAGCAACTGACGCCAGACCCCGAGCGGGTGATCGGGCGGCTCTTCCTGCCGAGCTCCGAGCCACCCCACGTGCACCGGGCGCGCGACCTCGTCCGTCGTGTCCTCGAACTGGACGACTCCCAGGTCGCGGACCTGCTGCCGGGGATCCTCGAATCCTTCAGCGCCCACCATGCCGACCTGCCCGCCCTGCTCCTCGCGAACGCTGCCGTGACGGCGCCGCCGGACGCCGAGCTCAGCGAAGCCCGGCGAATGGTGCTCGGCGCCGCCTTCACCTGCGAGTACGTTCTGGAGGGCGCAGCGCTCTGCAACCCCAGTGTGATGCCGCACCCGGACCAGTCCGACCTGGCCCCCGGCGAGTTGCGGGTCGCCGTCAGCCTCAGAGCCATCGGTGAGGGCCACATCTCGGCACTGGAGTTCATCAGTGCCGTGGTCACGGCCGACTCCTGGCGCTTCGAGCCGAGGGCCGACGTGCCGGTGGCCGGCCAGGTCGGTCCGGCGGCGATGCACCGGACCCTGCTGTCGGCCCTCGCCGACCACGGCAGGGAACTCGACGAGCTGACCACGACCCTGCTGGCGACCATGCCAGAACAGGTCGAGAGCTACCACATCGAACGTGCGCTGGACGAGATCCACCCGGACCTGCTGCTGCACCCCGAGGCGCACATCCGGGTCGCAGAGCTCAGGCGCTGGGCGCGCGCCGGCTACACCGTCAGCTTCGACCCGGGCTCCAAGCTGCACCAGCGCGTCCTGCTGCCGGCGGCGGAGGATGAGTCGCAGGGTCTGGAGGACGCCCGGTTCACCAGGTTCACCCACGAGGACGGCAGCTTCGACTACCGGGCCACCTACACCGCCTACGACGGGCGCCGGATCGGCAACCGGCTGCTGATCAGCCCGGACCTCCAGCACTTCTCCTCCTGGCCACTGAGCGGGCCGGGTGCGCGCAACAAGGGCATGGCGCTGTTCCCGCGCCGGGTCGGCGGCCGGTTGATGGCCCTCAGCCGGGCCGACGGCATGACGATCGGCGTGACCACGGCCAAGTACGGCTACGTCTGGAAGGAGCCGGTGAACATCGAGGGCCCGACCTCGCCCTGGCAGATCCTGCAGGTCGGCAATGCCAGCCCCCCGCTGGAGACCGAGCACGGCTGGCTGGTGGTCACCCACGGGGTCGGCCTGATGCGCACCTACAGCCTCGGGGCCATGCTGCTCGACCTGGAGGATCCGACGATCGTGCTGGCCAAGCTGGAGCGGCCGCTGCTGCCGCCCGTGACCCACGGCGGCTACGTCCCCAATGTGGTGTTCACCTGCGGGGCGATCATCCAGGGCGGCCGGCTGTTCATCCCCTACGGCATCGGGGACGCCGAGATCTCGGTGGCCTCGTTGGACGTGCAGGAGCTCATCGGCGAGATGACCAGGCGCTAGGCGAGCAGGCGCTGGTAGGCGGCAAGGTACTGCGCCACCATGCGCTCGACACCGAACCGGGCGACCGCCCGTTCACGGACCTCGGCGCGGTCCATACCCGCCGCCGCAGCCACAGCTGCCGCCGCCGACGACACGTCGGCCGCGAGGAAACCGGTGACTCCCTCGTCGATCACCTCAGGCATGGAGCCCCGGTTGTAGGCGACCACCGGGGTGCCGCAGGCCATTGCCTCCACCACAGCGAGCCCGAACGGTTCGTCGAAACCGATCGGATGCAGCAGCACGCTCGCGCCACCGAGCACCCGCGCCCGCTCGGCGGGGCCGATGGAGCCCAGGTAGCGCACGGCGGAGCCGTCGACGTGGGGGGCCACCTGCGAGTCGAAGTAGGCCTGGTCCTGCACCGGTCCACAGATCACCAACGGGCGCCCGGCCGCGCGGGCGATCTCGATCGCCACTGCCGTCCCCTTGTCCGGGTGGATCCGGCCGAAGGCGACCAGGGTTTCACCCCCCGGCCCAGCCGGCAGCTCGGTGAAGTCGATGCCGTGGTGGATGGTGGCCAGGTAGTTCAACCGGGGGGAGCGGTCGGAGTCGGAGATCGAGACGAAGGCCGAGCGCGAGCGTCGGTAGGCGGGCAGGATGCCGGAGCCGGAGAACCCGTGAATGGTGGTGATCAGCGGTGCGGCGCAGAAGTCGTCGAAGGCGAGCGGCAGCCAGTCGAGCTGGTTGTGCACCAGGTCGAACTCGGCGGAGCGGGAGAAGGCGTGGCAGACGTGCAGGGCCTCCCAGACCCGTCCGTCCATCTCCGGGTCCGTGGCATAACCCCGGGGGCAGACCCCGTCCAGCTCTGCCGTGGTCACCGAGTCGAGAGTGGCGAACAGCGTCACCGAGACCCCGGCCGCGACCAGCCCCTCGGTGAGCAGGCTGGTCACGCGCTCCCAGGGGCCGTAGTGCTCAGGAGGTGTCCGCCATGCGACGGGGGCCAGCATCGCGATTCTCACGTCGGCGTCCCGTCCGGGACCCTGCAGGATGCTGGCACTGGTCCTCCTCGGTTGCGGCGTGGGACTCCGCTTCCAGCAGGATCGCACAAGACGGTGCGCCCCGGTCGGAAAGCGGCTGGGCCGCCGGCCCCGGAGCCACTGCTCCGGAACCGACGGCCCGACTGCTCGCCGGCGCTGCCCGACGGGTCGGGCGAGACTCCGGTCGACGACTACGGGGTCCGGTGGTCGGAGCCCTCGTTGGTGACCTCCTCCTTGACCTCAGCCGCGGACTGCCTGGCGTCGTCCTTCACTTCGGCTGCGGAGTCCTCGGCGAGTCCCTGCACCTCGCTGACCGCGTCGGCGCCTTCGGCCTGGACGGTCTGGATGGCGTCGTTAGCCGATTCCTTGAGCGTCTCGGCAGCGCGCTGAGCCGGCTCGGCAAGGTTGCCCGCCATCTCCTTGGCAGCACCCACCACCTGGTCGGTGAGGGGCTGGGCCTGTTCCTTGATGGACTGCGCGAGTTCCTCCTCCTTGCGGGACGGGGGGATCAGCGAGGCCACCAGCAGCCCCAACCCGAACGCGACCAGACCGGCAGCCACGGGATTGCCCTGAGCCTGCCGTCGGGCGGCCTGCGGCACCCCGGCGACAGCATCACCGACTGAGCCGGCACGGTCACCCACAGCGTCGGCTGCCACCTGGACGCGATCGACCGCTGCGTCCTTGACGTCCTCGGCGGTGCCCATCACCTTGTCGAGGAGGCGAGCACCCGAGGCCTTCACCTTCTCGACCTGACGCTGGGCGATGTGGGCGGGATTGGCCTGGTCGGCCAGCGCGTCCACGTTGTCGCTGAGGCTCGCGCGCGTGCGCTCGATCTGCTCGCGGATCTCTTCTGGATTGGTGCTCATCGGTTGTCCTCCTCGTTGCCTTTCAGTGCATTCGGGATCTTGCTGACCGTGTCAGCTGTGGTCGGCAGCCCCCGCACCCGGGTCATCTCGGTCCGGCCGGTGGCGGCGAGCGCCGCGGCCACAACAGCCCAGACGATCGCTACGACAAGGCCGGACCAGCCGTTGCCGATCACAAGTCCGAGGGCCCACCAGGCCGCGATGGAGAGGAACATCAGGGCGAGGAAGCCGGCAACGCCGGCGCCGGCCAGCATCCCGGCGCCCTTGCCCGCCTGGCTCGCGGACTCGCGCAGTTCGGCCTTGGCCAGCTCGACCTCCTGCCGCAACAGGACAGACAGGTCCCTGGTGACGTCACCCATCAGGTCACCGATCGAGCGCTCGTCCCGGACGACCGGGGTCGGCGGTGTCCCGGAAGTGACCAGTGGCGAGTGCTCGGTCATCGCGCGCCACCGCCGTAGCCGTAGGGGTCGCCAAGGCCCGGCTGGGCCGGGTAGGCCTGAGGCTGTTCGGGGGCCTCCCCGGTACCGAAGGATGGCACCTCCTCGTAGGTGACCGGCGGCGGGGTCATCACCCCGGTGGTCGCCGGTACCGAACCGACGGAGCTGCCGGGCACCCGGGCGGGGCCGGTGGTGTCGGACTCGTTGGCGGCCATCAGGCCACGGCCGAGCCGGCCGACCACGACTCCGGCGAGCGCCGCGCCGGCGAGGAACACGAACGGGCGCCGCCTGGCGAACCGGCGCAGCTCGGTCAGCACGTCGGCGGGTTCGGAGTTGGCCAGCCAGTGGGAGAGCTCGCCACCGCGGGCAGCTGCCTGCTTGGCCAGCGCCGTGATGGGTCCGCCGTTCTCCGACTTGGATGCCATCTCGCCCAGCTCCCCGGCGAGGGAGTGCAACAGGTCGGCTGCCTGCTTCTGGCCAGAGGCCGCCTGCCCCCGGAGTTGCTCGGATGCGTCCGACCACAGGGACTGCACCTGCGAACGGGCGTCGCTGGCGAGTCTTGCCAGCTCGTCCTTGGCCACGGCAGCCACGTCACCGCCGCGTTCGACCGCAACGTCCTTGACGTCCGCAGCCTTTGCCAGTGCTGCGTCCTTCACGTCCGCGGCCTTCTCCGCTGCGGAGCCGGCAACCGCGCTGGCCCTCCTGCCCGCCTGTTCGGCCGTCCCGGCGCCGCCTCCCGAACCGCTTGCTGCAGTACCGGTAGGCCACTCCTGACCCGCGCCGGCCGCGGAGCCGGCCATTTCCTCGTCCGAGCCGTAGCGGTTCCCGGGCAGGCCCTCGTCGTCGGTCCCGTACCCGGAACCGGTCGACAGCTGGTCGCTGTTCGCAGCCGTCGGCTGAGTGTCATCGAGACCCATCGCGCCGCTTCCCGAGCTCGGGTAGCTCTCGCCCACGACGGGATCGTCGGATTCGAGCCGCGGGTCACTGCCCGGGTTCCCGTCCGCCGTATCGCCAAGGTTTCGTTCGTAACTCTCGTTCGTCATTGCTGCTCCTGTCCCGCTGCCCGGCAGCGTGGTGATAATCATCCGTTAGGGACAAGGGGCCAATAGCCGCCGGCGGGACCCCGGTAACTGGGCAAGACTTCGTAGATTGACGAGGCAGGAATGGGTATTGCCGCTAGCCGGGGCCACATACCCGAATCCGGCTGAATCTGGTGTCCGCTACCCCGGAATCGCATTCCCAACCCCGTGCAATCACGGGCACCGCTGGTTACTTGTGCGTCGTCCGGCATTTCTGCAGCCGAGCGCCTCCACCGGGGCCGGCACAAAAGGGGACAGTCCCCTTTCGTGCGGAGCCGGCGCGAAACGGCACGAAAGGGGACTGTCCCCTTTTGTGCGGCGCCCGGTCACGGGTGCAGCACCACCTTGATGCAGCCCCAAACTGGAACGGCTCAGCGGCAAGGACTGCGCTTCAGCCCTCGCCGGGCCTGCAACCGCTGCCGACGGTGCCGTCCAGCGGGTCGAGGTCGCCGGTGAGAGCGCCCAGGTGCGGCTGGCCGGCCAGGTGGTGTTCCTGGCCAGGTTCCCGCAGGGCTGGTTGGTGACCGCCGCCGGTTGCCACCGGACCGACCCCGATCCGGCCGAGCCCTACGAGTGCGAGGTGGAGCCGTGACCCTTGCCAAGGTGTTGTTCTGGGCCTACCTGTCGATGGTCTCGGTGGTGCTCGTCGCGGCGTTCTGCATCGGGGTGGCCGGCAGATGAGCCGCTCACCCAGCTCAGCACTGCGCGACAACTCGCTCTCGATCGTGTTCGGCCTGCTGCTGCTCGCCTCAGTCGTGGGCCAGGCGTTCGTCGGGCTGGCCGGCTACAACGAGGAAGCGCGCGTTGCCGGCCTCGCCGAGATCGGCATGCTGCGGTACCTGACCTCCTCGGCCTTCGCCGTCGACCTCACCGAGAACTGGCAGTCGGAGATGCTGGCTGTGGGTTCGATGGCCATCTTCGCCGTCTTCCTGCGCCAGCGGGGCTCGCCGGAGTCCAAGCAGGTCGGAGCTCCCCACGACGAGACGCCGGGGTAGCACGCCCCGGCGGTCCCGGCCGGCGCCCTGCTCAGGCCTCGTCGGGATCGAGGCCGGTCTCGATGACGTGTGCGGCGACATCGCGCAGTTTCACGTTGCGGTTCTGGCTGGCCAACCGGAGTCGTGCGAACGCCTCGCTGGGCAGACACCGGTGCCGCTCGACCAGGATCCCGACGGCCTCCCCGATCAGGCGGTGGCTCTCCACCGCCCGCTGCAGCTGGGTCTCACGGTCAGCGGCGCGCTCTGCCTGGACCAGGCGGTCCACCGCCATCGAGAAGGCCTGAGCGAACAGGTCGGCGACGATCATCTCGTCCGCGCTGATCCGTCGCGGCGGGGTGAACTGGATCCACGCCCGGCAGCCCTCCACGCTGGACTGCGGCGCCAGGAGGATGCCGGGGCGCAGGCTGGTCGTGTCCGGGCTCGGCTCGCCGCCGAGGCCGGCCGCCACCTCCGCTGTGAGGCTCTCGGCCATGAGCGGGGCGCCGGCACTGAACCAGCGAGCCTTCTCACCGACCCCGACCTGGATCGTGCTGCCCCCGTCGAAGAGCAGCGAGAAGCCGTGCTCTGCCACCCCGAGCAGGGTGTCCAGGTCGTCGATGCTCGCCAGGTCCTTGCTGACTTCCGCAGCCGCTGCGCGCCTGGCCCGAGCGTTCCTTGCCGCCTTGAGGCTGCTGACCACTTCGAAGCGGGCGGCCCCACCGGCCTGGCCGCCCCCGATCGGACCTGCGGTGAGCGACACCGGGACGGGCCTGCGGTTGTTGTCGTAGAACGTGGTCTCGAAGGTGAAGTCCTCGCCGGCGCAGGTTCGCTGGTGCAGCTGCTCCAGCTCTTCGCGGACCTCAGCATCCTCCTCAGCTGTCGGCCACCAGGGGTAGGGCGCACGCAGTGGGCCTTTGGCGATGTTGAAACCGACCAGGTCGGAGAAGGCCCGGTTGAGATCGAGCGTCAGCCCGTCCTTGTCGAAGATCACCACCCCTTCGCTCAGCGACGAGGTCAGTGGACGGAGTGAGGCTGCGTCCATCAGGCTGTCCAGCCCTGCCGAGCGGAGGCCCTGGCGTCGGTCGGGGACACTGAGCCGTCGGGCCGGCCCGGCGAATCCTCGCCGTGGGGGCTCCCAGTCCTGATCGGTGTGTCCACCGGCTCCTCCAGTCCAGACGCACTCTGTAGAAGACCGGATTCAGCGATTCGAAACCTGGCACCAACGGATAGCGACGCATCATCACTTTCGCATCTGCCGCGGGCATCTGCAAGCCGCTCGCACCCGCCTCGCGCCCGGAATCCAGGAGGGTGCGGTCGTGGTGAGCGGGTTGGCGAAGGGGCGGCGCGACGAGCTGTTGCGGATGGTCCGCGGCTCCCGGCGCCGACGTCAGTCGGCCTCCTTCTTCCGCTTCTTGCGCTTCTTGCGGGCCTTCGCCCAAGCGAGCACCTTCTTCTCGTTCCACATGGGCGTCCGGGCGTCCAACCAACGGTCCCTGGGTTCGTGGAACTCCTTGCCGTTCTTGCGCTCCTTGGACATGGCGGAGCGGAACTGGTCCTTGGGGAGCCCCACCAGGGCTGCGGCCTGCGAGGTCGTCAACACAGGCCGAACCCTACTGTTGTCACCGGCGCTGGCTTCAGCCTTGCGGGTCGCGTGGCTCGAGCACGTCGAGGATGGTCACCACGTGGCGCGGCGAGTCGGCGTCCTGCAGCCAATCGTCGGTGAAGAGGTGGAGGAATCCTCTGATCGCCCCCAGCGCTACAGCCATTCCAGCCTCCTTCTGCTTCTCGACTCCGGCGAGCTTAGCATCGCTAGGGATGCCAAACAAGCATCCCTAGCGATGCTAAGGCGCGCGTCGTCGGCGGCAGGAGTGTGGGTGGAGCGATCAGCCCTTGCGCTCGATGAGCTGTTCGGCGGCCTCGGAGATGGGCTTCAGGCCGATGTCGTGGCTGGTTCGCCAGCTGCCCGGCCCGACGGACCCGGCGGGGTAGTCGAGCATCGGCACCCCGCCCGCTCGCCAGGCCCGTAGCACCGGGTCGACGATGCGCCAGCACTGCTCGGCGGTGTCGCCGCGGATGGACAGCGACGGATCACCGTCCAGGATGCCGCTGAGCACCTCGCCATAGGCTCGTAGCCGACCCGGGTCGAGGTCGGCCTCGAGGACCTCGCGGCTGATCGTGTTCGGATCGCCCGGGCCGTTCATGTTGAGCTCCAGTGACATCCGGTCCGGGACCAGCGCCAGGTGCAGCACGTTCGGGGGCGACACTCCCTCGAGGCCGGCCGGCACCCGCGCAGCCTCGCGGAAGGTCACCATGATCTCCCGGCGTCGCCTGCCGATGGCCTTGCCCGAGCGCAGGGTGAACGGGACCCCGGACCAGCGCCAGGTAGCCACCTCCAGGTCCACCTCGGCCAGGGTCTCGGTGTCGTTGGCCTCGTCGACCCCCTCCTCCTGCAGGTAGCCGGGGAGGTCGCGGTCCCCGATCGTGCCGGCGGTGTAGCGGGCCCGCCTCGACGCTGCGGCCGGGTCGCCCTGCCATGGCCGGGTCGCCCGCAGGACGAGCCCCTTGGCATCACGGAGGTCGGCCTCGCCGACGGTGGAGGGCGGCTCCATGGCGAACAGCGCGAGCACCTGCAGCAGGTGGCTCTGGATCATGTCAACCAGCGCGCCGGCGCGGTCGTAGTAGCCGGCCCGATTCTCCAGGGCGAGCTGCTCGTCGTAGACGATGTCCACCCGCTCGATGTGCTCTGCGTTCCAGATCGGCTCGAAGACGCGGTTGGCGAACCGCACGCCCAGGAGGTTCAGCACCGTGGTGCGGCCGAGGAAGTGGTCGACGCGGTGGACCTGCCGCTCCGGGACGATCCGCAGCAGCAGCTCATTCAGTGCCGCGGCCGAGGCCTCGTCAGTGCCGAACGGCTTCTCGATGGCGAGAACCGTCCCGGCCGGCACCCCGGTCCGCTCCAGCGCCTCGCAGGCAGCGAGCGTCACGGCTGGTGGCAGGGCGAAGTAGATCGCGGTGTGCGGGTCGGCGACGTCCAGCACCCGCCGCAGCTCGTCGGCGGAGCTCACGTCGGCAGTGAGGAATTCCGTGGTCTCGAGCAGTGCCTCGACGGCGTCCCCGGACGCATCCCCGGCCAGGAAGGCCGCCCGCACCCGCTCACGCCACGCGTCCCGGCCGTACGACTCGATCCCGACCCCGAGGAGCCGCAACCGGCGCTCGGGCTCAACCGTGAGCAGCTGGCCGAGCGCAGGGAGCAGCAGCCGGGCGCTCAGGTCCCCGCCGGCACCGAGCACCACGAGAGTCGTCGGATCGTCCATGTTCGTGAGCGTAGGTCGGCGGAACGGAGCCGGGCCCCGGCCTGGCGGTCGAGGATGTACGCACTGGCCGGCGGCCGGGGCAGTGCCAGGGGGGCCGTTGCGGTCCGGCTCCGGTTGTGGGTAAGTGGACGGCATGGACGACAACCCGCGGGCAGCCAGCTGTGACGCCATCGTGATCGGGGCCGGGCCGAACGGCCTGGTCGCAGCGAACGCCCTGGTGGATGCCGGCTGGGACGTGATTCTGCTGGAGGCGCAGTCCGAGGTCGGCGGCGCGGTACGGAGCGCAGAGGTGACTGCCGAGGGCTACATCACCGACCTGTTCAGCGCGTTCTACCCCCTGGCTGTAGCCAGCCCCCTGATCCGGGACCTGGAGCTGGAGCAGCACGGCCTGGAGTGGGTGCAGGCCCCAGCGGTCCTCGCCCACCAGCTGGACGACGGCCGGGCAGCGGTGCTGCACCGCGACCCCGCCCGCACGGCGGCAGGACTCGACACCTTCGCCGCCGGCGACGGTGCGGCCTGGCTGGAGCTCTTCTCCCAGTGGCAGCGGGTCCGCGACGACGTCCTGAGCGCGCTGTTCACCCCGTTCCCACCGGTGGCGGCCGGCCTGCGCCTGCTGCGCGTGCTGAAGACCGCCGGCGCCCTGCGGCTGGCCAGGCTGGCGGTCACGCCGGTCCGCCGGTTGGGGGAGGAGACGTTCCGCGGTGCCGGCGGCCGGCTGCTGCTCACCGGGAACGCCATGCATGCCGACGTGCCTCCCGACGGTGCCGGCAGCGGGATGTTCGGTTGGCTGCTGAGCATGCTCGCGCAGGACGTCGGTTTCCCGGTGCCGAAGGGCGGGGCGGGCGTGCTCTCCGGCTCGTTGTGCGCTCGGGCGAGGTCCCTTGGCGCCGAGGTGCGGACCGATGCGCGGGTGGTCGAGGTGCTGGTGCGGTCGCGGCGGGCGTACGGCGTCCGGCTGGCGGACGGATCCGTCATCACGGCCGCGCGCGCCATCCTCGCCGATGTGACGGCACCCGCGCTGTACACCCAGCTGCTGGCCAAGGTGTCCATGCCCGAGCGGTTCCGCAGGGACGTCGCCGACTTCCACTGGGACAGCGCGACGCTGAAGCTCAACTGGGCGCTCGGCGGCCCGGTGCCGTGGCTGGCCGAAGGCGCGCGAGCGGCCGGCACCGTGCACCTGGGGGTGGACCTGGACGGCTTCGTGGACTTCGCCGCCGACCTCAGCGTCCAGCGGATGCCGACCCGGCCGTTCATCCTGTTCGGCCAGATGACCACTGCGGATCCCACCCGGTCGCCTGCCGGGACCGAGTCGGCCTGGGCCTACACCCACCTGCCACGCCGGTACGCCGGGGACGCCGAAGCCGTGATCGCCCACGTGGAGCGGGTGGAGGCCGCTGTGGAGCGGGCCGCCCCCGGTTTCGGCGGCCTGGTGCAGGCTCGGCAGGTGCAGTCGCCGCTGGATCTGGAGGGCGCCAACGCCAGCCTCGACCTGGGCGCCCTCAACGCCGGGACCTCAGCCCTCCACCAGGAGCTGGTGTTCCGGCCGACCCCCGGCCTGGGCCGCCCCGAGACACCGATCGCCGGCCTCTTCCTGGCCAGTGCCTCGGCTCACCCGGGCGGTGGCGTCCACGGTGCCTGCGGGTGGAACGCCGCCAGATCGGCCCTGCGGGCGAACGGCACACTCGGTGCCGTCCACGCCGCCCTGGTGCGCACGGCCTGGGACCGGGTCCTTCGGGACTGAGCCCGTCGGGTCGAGGCCGTCCAGGCTGGTCAGCCGGGCTGCTCGGCGACGCGCGGTTCGCCGTCGCGCCGGTGGTGGCCCTCGGCCAGCAGGGCGAGCCGGTGCAGTGCCTCCCGGTTGCGGGGGGCGATCAGCAGGCGCCCTGCGCCGGCCATCCGGGATCCACGTCGCGGACCCGGGCAGCGCCGACCACCCAGTTGGCGTAGGACCACCCGTCGGCCAGCACCGACCACACCGCCTCGGCCGGAGCGTCCACCCTGCGGGAGATGGTCGGCCCGGGGTCGTTGCGTCCCTGCTCATCTCGCCTGCTTCCTGTGGTTCGGTTCCCCATCGTCAGTACCCACCGCTGACCGCGCACCCTGCGATTTCGGCCAGAACGGGTTCCCCGCGTTCGACCCGCCTGTGGCGGCCCCGGGCAAACCGGATGGCCAAGGGCCCGACCAGCCGGCTCCGGACAGCTGCGTTCTCGTCCGTTCCGGCGGGTGAGTCATAGACTGGTCGCTTCCGACAGAAGGCCTTCCATGACCGGTTCGAGCAGTGGTGAGAGCTCGACCTCGGCGCTGGAGGTGATGGCCGGCCAGTTCCAGGAACTGGTGCGCAGCATGGTCGAGGGGCGCCGCAACCTTGAGATCGATCCGGTGCTCGACTATGCCCGCACGGCGATCGCCGGAGCCGATCACGCAGCGATCACCCTGGCGAGAAGCGGCGGCCAGCCGGAGACGGTCGCAGCCACCGGCGAACTCCCGATCCGGGTGGACGCACTGCAGTACACCCTCGGCGAGGGACCCTGCGTGGCGGCCCTCACCGTGAGTGACCAGGTGCACGTGGCGGACCTGGCCCTGGATGGGCGGTACCCCCGGTTCGCCCCGCGCGCCGCAGAGCTGGGCGTCCGGTCGATGCTGAGCACCCGCCTGTTCCTCTCCGCGGACGACCGGGCAGCCCTGAGCCTCTACTCCCGGCGACCGGCCGCGTTCGACCCTGATCAGCTCGCGCTCGCTGCGATCTTCGCCTCCTACGCCTCCCTGGTTCTGGTCAACCGGACGAGCGAGGACAAGGTCATCCGGCTGGAGCGGGCGCTGGAGAGCAACCGGGAGATCGGGGTGGCGATGGGGATCCTGATGGCGCAACGCCGCTGGACGCAGTCCGAGGCGTTCGACCGGTTGGTGAACGCGAGCCAGAGCCTGAACCGGCGGCTGCGTGACATCGCCGCAGAGGTGAGCCTGACCAGTAGGCTGCCCCGGATCCGCCAGCGCTGACGGCGGCGGGGACCGCGCCGGCGGGACCGGCCGACGGTGGCGCCCCTGCCGGGATCGCAGCGTGACAAGCAAGTACGACCGGAATGATGAATTTTGCCGACCTGCTCGCCGGTAGGCCGACGGGCGCTGTGGAGGTCGGCGCAGCGGCCGGGAACAGTGGGTACGGTAACTACACGAACGGCTTGCGCCCGGGCGCCAGTCGGGCCAGGTGTGCCGGTTGAAGAGCCAGCCGGCACACCGCCTCAACCTCGCCGGCGCCCGCCGTGGCCCGGCGGTCGGGACAGGTCCCGCAGCCGCCGGGCGTAACGCAGCAGCAGTGGGCCCCGGGACCGCAGCGGAATCCGGTTGGGTTGGAGCAGCACCTGGATCGTGACCAGTACGAGGGCTTCCCGCAGCAGCCTGCGGTAGCTGGGTCGCCAGGCCTCCCAACGTCCGTTCCGGTGCAAGTCGCGCCGCAGGATGTCGATGGCCGCTGCGAACGAGAACACGTTCTTCACCCGGAAATCGCCGGTGATGCTGTCGCCGCGCAGGCAGTAGTGGTAGTAGGTCTTGCGGACGATCGCCACCTCACTTGCCCGGGACAGGATCAGGGGAGTCGTGGCCAGATCCTCGTAGTAAATGCACGGAAAGGTCTCGGCAGCGGCATCGAACAGTTCTCGCCGGTAAAGCTTGTTCCAGGCGAAGGCCGGGAATTGGGTCAGGTGCAGGGTCATCCGGGCGGCCTGGAGGCCGGTGAGGACCTGACGCTTCGGCAGGAACGGGAAGGCCACCCGCAGGCCCCAGAAATCGAAGGTGAAGTTGCCGACAACCACCTCGGCATTGGCTGACCTCGCTGTGTCGACCAGGTCACTGATGAAATCCGGCTCCACCCAGTCGTCTGCGTCCACCATTGCGATGTACGCGCCACTGGCAACGCGCAGGGCTGCATTCCTGGCCGGGCCGATTCCGCGGTGTTGCTGGCTGATGGCCCGGACCTCGGGATGCAGCTCGGCATAGCGCCGCAGGACCGCTCCGGTGCCGTCGGCCGAGCCGTCGTCGACCACGATGATCTCCAGCGGACGGTGGTCCTGCGCCAGCAGCGAGTCGAGGCATCGGGGCAGGAACCGGGCCACATTCAGCGCCGGCACAATGATGCTCACCAAAGGTTCCATCATCACCACCTCGCCGATGCGCATTGCCTGGGTTGCGTATCCATTCTCGGTGCTTGGCGGCGGTGGTAGTTGCTTCACCGATGTCTGATTCCTCGTCGGGTGGGTATCTCTGTTGATGCAGCCTCCACCTTGGCTGCCATACGGGAGGGTGGGCGCATTGGCGCCCCGGGAAGGAATTCGTCATGGGAACCCTGTTGTGGATTATCGCGGCCATTCTGGTCATCAGCGGGATCTTCGCCCTGGTCCGTAAGCAGATGGTTTGGGGCATCGTCCTGATCGTGCTGGGCCTGTTGGTCGGCCCGGGCGGCGTGAGCATCTTCACGTGACTTGATGTGATGTAGGGCAGGAGCTTGACGGGACCGCGAGGCGGTCCCGATCCCGGCTCGCAGCCGCCACCTGGCCGGTTCCGACCGTCCGGCGTGGCGGCTCAGTGCTGTCCGGGCGCGGTCTGGTCCGGCCCGCATTCCGGGCCGGGCCCGGATTTGCGCCGGCCCCGACGCCCCGACTAGTTTGACGTCCGTGTTGAACCGCGCCTGCCGTCCTGCCAGCCTGCTTCCCGCAGCCTCGGCGATGATGTGCGCGCGAATGTGTTGTCGTTGATCCTCGACCCGACAGCGCAGTGATCGGTCGTTCCGACCTGATCTTTCCAGCCTGCTGACGCCGCCACGGCGTCGCAATCACAGCGTCCCGCGCTGTCGGCCCAGCCGAATTGCCGCCGTTGCCGGCGCCCACCCAGCAGTTCCCGGGTGAGCCCTCGGGCCGGTCGGCTCCGACATCCGTGAGGCGAGATCGTGATCGCAGTGACCGACCTGAAGAAGGTCTACCGGCAGGCCAACCGTGACATCCGGGCGCTGGACGGCGTGACCCTGAGCGTGCCCGCCAACTCCGTCCACGGGGTCATCGGCCAGTCCGGCGCCGGGAAATCGACCCTGGTGCGGTGCCTGGCGCTGCTCGACCGGCCGACCTCGGGGACGGTGGAGGTGAACGGCGTCGAACTGACGTCGGTGCGAGCCAACGACCTGCGCCGGGCGCGCCGTCGGCTCGGCCTGGTGTTCCAGCACGCGAACCTGTTCGACTCCCGGACGATCGCGGCGAACGTCGCCTACCCGCTGGAACTGGCCGGCGCCGACCGGGCCCAGCGGGAAGCGAAGGTGGCCGACCTGCTCGGCCTGGTCGGGCTCGGCGACATCGGAGGTGCCTATCCGGCCCAACTCTCTGGTGGGCAGCGGCAACGGGTCGGGATCGCCCGGGCCTTGGCCACCGACCCCGACGTCCTGCTCTGCGACGAGCCGACCAGCGCGCTGGACCCGAGCACCACCGGCGAGATCCTCGAGCTGATCGGTGCGCTCAAGGCGCGGCTCGGGCTGGCTGTGCTGGTGATCACCCACGAGATGGGCGTGGTCAAGCGGATCTGCGACTCCGTCTCCCTCCTCGAGGATGGCTTGGTCATCCAGTCCGGCACTCTCGTTGACGTGGTCGGCGACTTCGGCAGCCGGCTCAGCGAGAACCTGATCGGGCTGCCGCCGAGCGCAAGCGTCGACCCGGCCGTCGGCGCGACGATCGAGGTCCTGGACACGACGGTCCCCGGAGACGTCCCGGCCCTCACTGCCGCGGGTAGCTCGCTCGGGGTGGTGCTGCCGATCCTTGCCGGCACCATCGAGCACCTCGGCGGCACCACCTTCCACCGGCTGCGGGTGCTGGTCCCGCCCCCGCTGGACCCGGTCGAGGTGGTGGCCCGGCTGCACTCGCTCGGGGCGAGGTCCGCCGTGAGCGATGCTGCCGGCACGGTGGGGGTGGCCAGGTGAGCCCGTTCCTCGACGACCTGCTGTCGAACCCGGCCATCGCGACAGCCCTGTGGCCGGCCTTCGTCGAGACGGTGCAGATGGTGGGGGTGGCCGGCGTCGCCACGGTGCTGATCGGGCTGCCGCTTGGCGTGGTGCTGTTCGTCACCCAGCCGGGAGGTCTCGCCCACAACCGCGTGCTCAACGCCGTGCTCGGCGGCATCATCGTCAACATCACGCGATCCGTCCCGTACGCGATCCTGATGGTCTCGCTGATCCCCTTCACCAGGCTGGTCGTCGGCACGTCCATCGGTCCGGTCGCCGCCTCGGTATCGCTCACCATCGCCTCGGTGCCCTTCTTTGCCCGCCTCGTCGAGGCCTCGCTGCGCGAAGTCCAGCCGGGCAAGGTGGACGCCGCCCACGCGATGGGCTCGACCCGCCTGCAGACGGTCTGGAAGGTGCTGCTCCCAGAAGCCGGGCCCTCCCTGGTGGCCAACGTCACCACCACCTTCGTCGCGCTGATCGGGTACTCGGCGATGGCCGGACTGATCGGCGGTGGCGGCCTTGGTCGACTGGCCTACAACTACGGCTACCAGCGCTTCCAGCCGGAGGTGATGCTCGTCGTCCTGATCGTCCTGGTGCTGCTGGTCCAGCTGGCACAGGTGGTCGGTGACGCAGTCGTGCGGAGGGTCGACCACCGCTGACCAACAGCTTCCCGATGCACCCGTTTCGGGGGAGACGTGCCGGCGACCGCCGGCCGAACCAACGGCCCACCGGGCCACAACGGAAAGAGGTAGACCTCATGGGCACCTTGCGCAAGCACCTGTCCGCCATCGCCACCGCCGCGGCTGTCATGGCGATGACGGCTTGCAGCTCGGCAACCGCCGCGGCTCCCGGCTCGCCGACCGCCGGCACTGCGGGCCCCACCCTGGTCACCGTGGGTGCCAGTCCGGTGCCGCACGCCAAGATCCTGGAGTTCGTCCAGAAGAACCTGGCGGCCGAGGCGGGGATCGAGTTGAAGATCGCCGAGTTCGACGACTACGTCCAGCCGAACGAGGCGCTGGCCTCAAGGGAACTCGACGCCAACTACTTCCAGCACGTGCCGTACCTGGAGTCGCAGGTCAAGGACAAGGGGTATGCCTTCGATCACGGCGCCGGGGTCCACATCGAGCCCTACGCGGCGTTCTCGAAGAAGTACGGGTCGATCACCGAACTGCCCGACGGTGCGAGCATCGCGATCACCAATGACGCTTCCAACCAGTTCCGCGGGTTGCGGGTGCTGGCGGACGCCGGGCTGCTCAACGACCTGACCGACGACAGCAACGTGCTCAGCCTCACCGCCGAGCAGAACCCGCACCGGTTCAGGTTCATCGAGAACCAGTCCGAGGTGATCGTGCAGCAGCTCGACGACCCCGAGGTCGACCTTGCCTTCGTCAACGGCAACTTCATCCTGACCGCCGGGCTGAGCACCAAGGATGCGCTGGCCGTGGAGAAGGTCGAGGGCAACCCGTACGCCAACCTGTTGGTGTGGCGCTCCGACAACACCAACCCGGGGGTTGCGAAGCTCGAGCAGCTGCTCCACTCCAGTGAGGTCGCCGAGTTCATCCGGACGACCTGGCCCTCGGGTGATGTGATCCCGGGCAGCTGACCGGAGGCCGCGGCGAGACAGCAGTTGCCTCCGACTCCGAGCCCGCACGAAAGGGGCCCCGCACGAAAGGGGACAGTCCCCTTTCGTGCCGCCGACCGACCGCACGAAAGGGGACTGTCCCCTTTCGTGCGGGTCAGCCGGCGTGCGTGGTGTCGTCCCTCGCCAGCCCGTAGAAGAACAGGGCCACCGGTCGGTACATGGCGTGCGCGAACTTGGTGAACGGCAGGAACAGCACCAGCTCCATCGCGACCGCGACGTGCAGCAGGAAGATCCAGTAGCCCCAGGCCGGGACCGGCTCCAGGTACAGCGCGGCCTCGATCACGAAACCGGTGAAGCCGGTGACCCACAACAGCACGAGGAACAGCCAGTCCGACGGCTTGCTGTGCTCGAAGGACACCCCTTCCTTCCTGGCGCGGTTCACCATGAACCAGGTCACCCCGTACATCAGGGCCAGGCCGGCGACCGTTCCCAGCAGCCGCACCGGGTACCAGATCGGGACCGGCGTGCCGGTCGCCTTGATGCCGAGGATGTCGAAGGCGTAGTCGAGCGTCGTCGCCAGCAGGAGGCCGAGGAACCCCCAGATGGTGAGGGCGTGGATCAGCCAGCGCCGCCGGTACAGCGGTTCCACCTCGACGTCGTCGTGGCAGTCCTCGCGGTAGCTCTTCTGGCCGAGGGACTCGAGGCCGAGCGCCGACCACAGCGCCCGCCCGGTCCGGGCGCGCGCAGCTCGGGTCCCGAGGAGCGATGACCAGGTGACGCCGTCGTGCCTGGCGATGTCCCGGGCCAGGGTGCCCACACCGAGCAGGCTGAACGCAGCGACGAGAGCCATCAGGACGATCCCGGCGGTGTGGATCACCTCGTAGGGGATGAAGTCGAAGAAGGCCAGCGATGCGGTGCTCTGCTCACCGCGGACGGCGGCGAAGAAGAGCGCGAAGAACAGGCCGGCGCCCACCACGATCGCCGAGCCGATGACCGGCTTGGTGTAGAGGATGCGGGCGATCCGGGTCTTGTCGTAGTGGGCGATCGCATACCGCCTCGACGTGGCCATGAATTCGGCCGGGTCGGCCTGCGTCGGGCAGTTGGTTGTGCACAGCCCGCACTGGTAGCAGGTCCACAGCTCCTTGCTGGCGACCAGGTCGTCGGCGAGCCCGACCTGGGCGAGCCGGATGAACCGCCTTGGGAAGGTTGCGTCGTTGTCGGCCAGCACGCAGGTGGCCGTGCAGGTGCCACAGCTGAAGCAGGCGTTGATGTCGGCGCCACCGAACCTCTGCAGGTCGGTGATCAGGTTGGTGTTGACGACGGTGCTCACGCCCGGGCCTCCGTGCTTGTCGCTGAGTAGTGGAAGTAGCCGTCGTCGTCGGCCTCGGCGTCCTCGACCAGGTGTCCGTACCGGCGCATGCCCATCACCCAGTAGACGACCTCGTGAGTGGGGTGCCCGATCCGGTCGGCGATCTCCGCGATGGTCAGCCCGCCGTCGGCGACGGCTTCCAGGATCGGTTGGTGCATCACCGGTTCCTCCCGGATGACCTCGCGCACGCTGCGCAGCTGTTCGCTCATGACACCGGCTCCTCAATCCTGGCGGGGGTGGCCACAAGGGCAGGCGATGCGACCAGGCTCTCGATGGCGGCCCGCATCTGCGCATCGGTGTAGCCGAGCAGGTCGATCGCGTCCTGGCCGCAGACCGGCACGCAGCCGCCGCAGCCCTTGCAGGTGGCCGGGTCGACAGAGGCGACGCTGCGGCCGTCCCACTCGATGCTGGTGATCGCGGCGTACGGGCAGGCCGTGAGGCAGGCTCCACTGCCGGTGCACTTCGCCGGGTCGATGGTCGCCACCAGGGGCTCGAGCTCAGCGAACCCCTTCTTCAGCAGGGCTGCGCTCTGGGCGACGGCGGCGAGCCCGGCGGCGACGCTCTCGCCCACCGGCCGGGGGCTCTGGCAGCAGCCGGCGATCATCACGCCGTCGACCACGGTTTCCACCGGACGCAGCTTCGGGTGGATCTCGTTGAAGAAGCCGTCACTTCCCAGCGGCAGCTTCAGCACGTCCACCAGCTCGCTGTTCCTGCGGGGCACCATGCCGGTGACCAGCACCACCAGGTCGACCGGGAGGGTGAGTTCGCGGCTGTCGGTGAGCAGGTCGACCGCGGTGACCCCGAGGCGGCCGTCGGCGAGCCGGGTCACGGCCGGCGGGGTGTCGTCAGGGAACTTCAGGTAGACCGAGCCCTGTTCGCGGGAGGTGTTGTACAGCAGTTCGTTGCGACCATAGGCCCGGACGTCGCGGTGCAGGTGGTACTGCCGGATCGAGGAGTCCACCTTGCCGACGACCAGCGAGGCGTGGATAGCCGCCGAGCAGCAGAACTTCGAGCAGTACTCGTTCCCGCCGGCCTCCTGGCGCGACCCCACGCAGTACACGTAGGCGACCGAGCTCACGCGCCGCCCACCGTAGGTCAGCTGCCCCGCCGGCGCTTCGTCGATCAGCTGCTTGAACTCGGGCAGCGTCAACACCCCGTCGATGCCGTAGCCGAACTCGCCGTCCCCAGGGACGTAGGAGTCGAACCCGGTGGCGACGATGATCGACCCGACGTCGACGGTGAGCTGCTTGTCGCCACCTTCCCGGTGCAGGGTCAGCTCGACGGCGTAGTTGCCGAAGCTGCCCGACTTCCCGGTGAGCTCGGCCCGGGTGTAGGTCGTGATGTCGCGGCGTCCGCGCAGCCGCTCCACGAGCCCGGCGATCTGCTCGCGGCCGGAGGCGTCATTGGGGAAGGTGGCCCCGAGCCGGCCGACCCAACCGCCGAGCGCCGCATCGCGCTCGACCAGCACCACCTCGATGCCGAGTTCGGCCAGGCCGATGGCTGCGCGCAGGCCGGCGATGCCGCCACCCACCACCAGCGTCTTCGCCACCGTCTTCACGACCAGCGGTTGCAGTTCAGCTGACAGCCGGGTCTTGGCCACCCCGGCCCGGACCAGCCCGATGGCCTTCTCGGTCGCGCCGGCCCGGTCATGGGAGTGGGCCCAGGAGTCCTGCTCCCGGACGTTGACCTGGGTGTAGGCGTAGGGGTTGAGGTCGGCCCGCTTCGCCATGTTGCGGAACGTGACCTGGTGGAGCTTCGGCGAGCAGGACGCGACCACCAGCCCGTCGAGGTCCTGGCCGCGGATGTCGTCGATCATGTCGTGCTGGGTGCCGTCGGCGCAGGCGAACATCGGTGACTCCGAGACGATCACGCCCGGCTCGTCCTTCAGGGCGTCCCGGACGGCCTCGACGTCGACGTAGTCGGAGATGTTGCCGCCGCAGTGGCAGATGTAGACCCCGATCC
>CAYQXH010000001.1:0-96181 GCA_964421325.1 uncultured Propionibacteriaceae bacterium | reverse complement strand
AGGACCACTCACTAGAAACCGCCGGGCCTCACACACCGTTTATCTGACAGACCCATCGAAGGCCTTGGTCAGATCTGACATCTGCTTGGGCTCGATGAGCTTTCCGTTGAAGAAGAAGGTTGGAGTGCCCTGCACGCCGAGGGCAGTGCCATCATCTGTGTCGCGTTGGATCCGTTCCAGCGTCTCTTTCGAGTTGTAGGCGGCATCCCATTTGCCCATGTCCAGGCCTAGTTCTTGGGCGTACTGCCGGAACACGTCGTCCTTGGGTACCTGCTGTTCGGCCCATTCCTTCTGCGCCTGGTACATCTTCGTGTACATCGCCTCGAGCTTGCCTTGCTGGGCGGCGGCCTCCACGGCCTGCGCCGCCCGCTGGGCGTTGAAGTGGCTGCGGATGGGGAAATAGCGGATCACGAAGGAGACCCTGTCCCCATAGGTTTCACGCAGTTGTTCGATGGCGGGGAATATTGCCCCGCAGGCCTCGCACTCGAAGTCCAGGAACTCGACGAACGTCGCTTTGGCATTTGGCACGTCATTGAGACGTCGCGAGTCCGCCCGGACGAGGATGTCGCTCTGCGCGCCAGTGACTGAGGGTGAGGGAACGGCCACGGTGGCCGCAGGGCGGGTGGCCTGGAACACGGCGAAGGCGCCCACGGCAACCAGGACCAGAGCGATCGTCACGGTGACGATCAGGCGTGTCTTCTGGCCGGTCGGCGGGGTCTCCACCGGTGAACTAGGTGGGCCAGCGGGTATGCGTCGAGTGTTACTCATGTCAGATTCTCCTTATGCGGGTCTGGTCGGTGGAAAGCGGTGTAGTGGTCGGTCGTCGGCGTTCACCAGGGCCGGGTCGACTCCAGCGAACGGAGTGTTGCCTCAAGCGAAAATTGCCGGGCCGTACTTGGCGAGCACCAGAACCGTCAGTGCGGACAGCCAGAGCACGACCAGAAGCAGATCGATACCTAAAGTGAGCGCGGTCCGTGCCGCAGCTTGAACCCGGTCGGGCAGGAAGAGGTTTCCGTCACGAATGTTCACGTGTGTCAACGAGGCGAGGACCAATGTCGTGGACACGGTCACCAGCAGACACCACGGGCACAGGGCCCCGATGACGAAGGTCGACTCGAAGAACAACCAATAGGCGAAGACGAACCCTACGCTGTAGACCACTTGGGCCGCGAACATGAAGGGGCGGGGGAACTTCACCCCAGCCAGGCTTGCCACGGCGATGGCGATCACGACAGGCTCGGCCATCAGGCCAAGGAACGCGTTCGGGAAACCGAACAGCCCTGCCTGCCAGGACCTGGCAACGGCGCTGCAGCTGATCACTTCGTTGATGTTGCACGGCAGTGCCACCTGCGGATCCTTGGCCAGGCGGATGGCGTCCACCGCCAACACGAATGAGGAGTAAAGGCTCAGGCAGGCTGAGAACAGCATGGTGGAGAAGATCCACCTATCGGTCTGCCGGAATCTGTGGGAACGCTCCAGCAGGTTGAGTGAGGAGGTCATGTGTGAGTGCTTTCGTTCGCTGGGTGTGGGTGCCCTCGCCGGCGTCGGCGGGAAGGGCAAGTGGCCGATCACCCCTGAAGGCAACCGGTCCCGGATGAGAGAGTCAGCAGAACGAAAGTGGAGGACCGCGCCGGAGCACCCAGCTTGGCAGGCTAGAGCCGGTGTGCACCGTTGCCGGCGCGAAGGCCACGACCTTCCGGGGACGCACAATCTGGCCCTGGGGCCGCGGCTGCACGAGCCGTGCGCGGAACCGGTCCCGAGCTGATCTCGCCACCTGCCGGACCCACACGCCGAAGCCCAACGTCGCCAGGACGCCGACAATGCCGGCAACGAGTCCGACGGTCGACGCTGCAGCCAGCAATTCGGCGACGACGGCAAGGTTTCGACCGGGAAGGTAGCTACCAGCAGGGCAAAGGCTGGACTCGGCGAACAACTCCAGGTGCAGGCCCGTCGATCCGATCAACCGGGGCTGCTCGAGGCACGCTGCGTGGGCCAAGTGGAGCGCGGGCAGGACCGCCTCAAGGAGGGCTCCGCTGAGCAGCGCGACTGTCCCGGCGCCCACTGCGGGGCGATGCGAACGCATGCCCACGGCCCCCTTCTGTGTCAGTGGGTGCCGACTATAGCGCAGGGGCGAAACGCCGTAGGCGCATGGAATTGGTGACCACGAAGACGCTGGAGAGGGACATGGCCAGGCCCGCGATCAGTGGGTTGAGGAGCCCGAAGGCGGCCAGCGGGATAGCGGCGACGTTGTAGGCGAAGGCCCAGATCAGGTTCCCGCGGATGGTGCGCAGCGTCCGGCGGGCCAGCGCAATGGCATCCGGAATGACGTCGAGGCTGCGGCGCACCAGGATGATGTCGGCCGATTTCATCGCCACATCGGTGCCGCTGACCACAGCCAGCCCGAGGTTGGCGGTGGCAAGCGCTGCGGCGTCGTTGATGCCGTCACCGACCATTGCCACCCGCCGCCCCGAGGCCTGCAACCGTTCGATGACGGCCGCCTTGTCGGTGGGAAGAACCCCCGCGACGACCTCGTCGACGCCGACCTCACGGCCCACGATGTCCGCGGCGGCCGCTCGGTCGCCGGTGAGCAGGATCGTTCGCAACCCCATCGCCTTGAGCCGGGCCACGGAGCCCGCTGCGGAGTCCCTGATCTGGTCTGACACGACCAGGCCGCCGACCGGGGTCCCGTCCACGGCTACGAGGACTCCGGTGCTACCCGCATCGGCAGCGGCTTCGGCCAGCGCCTTGCCTTCGGAAGGAACGGTGATGCCGCGGTCGGTGAAAAGGTCCGCACTTCCGATCACGACCTCGCGGGCGGTGTCGGTGTCGCCCAGCATGCCCCGCACGCCTTGACCGGGGAGCGCTTCGACCTCGCCGACGTGCTCGGGCAGGGCCGCTCCCCGATCCCGCGCGGCTCGGACGATGGCCTGGGCGATGGGGTGCTCTGAGCGGCTCTCCACGGCGGCGGCAAGGGCGAGCAGTTCGTCCTCGGTCATGCTGCCGAAAGCCACTAGTCGCTCCAGGGTCATGGTTCCTGTGGTGAGGGTGCCGGTCTTGTCGAGGACCACGGTATCGATCGCCCCCGACGCTTCGAGTGCATCGGGCCCCTTGATCAGGATGCCGAGCTGGGCGCCGCGACCGACACCGACCATCAAGGCGGTGGGGGTGGCCAGCCCGAGGGCGCACGGGCAGGCGATGATGAGCACGGAAAGAGCAGCGCTGAAGGCGCTGCGCGGCCCGCCGCCGGCGAGCAACCAGACCACGAGGGTGACCAGCGACACCACCAGCACCACGGGCACGAACACGGACACGACCTTGTCGACCAGGGTCTGGACGGAGGCCTTGCGTGACTGCGCCTGCTCGGCGGTCGCCGCCATCTGAGCGAGCTGGGTGTGGGCGCCAACCTTCTCGGCTTCGACGATCAGGGCCCCGGTGGCGTTGATCGTGCCGCCGAGGACCCGGTCGCCCTCGGCCACGTCGCGTGGAACCGGTTCACCGGTCATCATCGACGTGTCCACTGCGGAGGATCCGACGATGACGCGTCCGTCGGTTGCGATCCGTTCGCCGGGTCGGACGAGGAAACGCTCGCCCACCACCAGCGACCCGATGGGCACTGTCTGCTCGACGCCGTCCCGGATGACCCGAACGGTGCTGGGTGCCAGTTTCCCCAGGGCGGACAGGATGCCCCGGGCCGACCGTTTCGACCGGGCCTCGATGTAGCGTCCGGCAAGCAGGAACGTCGTGACCCCTGCCGCGGCCTCGAGATAGAGGCTGTCGGCGCCCGCGGGTGCGATCCCGTAGCCGAGCCAATAGCCTTCCGTGTCCTGAGCGCCGATGATCGTCGCGACCACTGACCAGGTGAACGCGGCGAGCACGCCGAGGGAGACCAGGGTGTCCATGCTGGTGGCGCCGTGGCGCAGGTTCCGCCAGGCGGACCGGTGGAACGGCCAGGCGCACCAGAAGACCACCGGCACCGCGCACGCGATGAGAACCCACTGCCAGCCCGGGAACCGCATCTGGGGTGACAGTGCCAGGACGATCGCCACGTCCCCCAGGGGAATGGTGAGCACGGCTGCCACGAGGAGCCGGTTGCGCAGGAGCTTCAGACGGTCGGAGTAGCCATCCGGTTCGGCACCTTCAACCACCGGTGAGGCCCCGTAGCCGGCCGACTCAACGGCCGCGACGGCGTCCGCCGCCCGACCGGGGTCCAGACCGAGGAGGATCGCCCGCTCTGTCGCGTAGTTCACCGTGGCGCGGACGCCGTCCATCTTGTTGAGCTTCTTCTCGATGCGGTTCGCGCAGGCAGCGCAGGTCATGCCGGAGATGTCCAGTTCCACCCGCTGGCCCAGGCCGTCATAGCGGGTGGCGACTTCCTCCGTCAGGCTCACCGGCGCGTCCTCGACTGGTCGTGCAGGGCCTGTGGCTCGGGCTGGCGGTCGTGGTCGGCCAACTGCGCAAGCATCTCGTTGTAGGCATCAAGGGGGTCATCCGGGCTGTCGATCAGGGCATCAATGTGGGCGGCGTCACGCTTGTCCTGGACGAACCACTGGGCTGCCAGCGCCAGCACGGCCAGGAAGATCGGGATCTCACCGGTGAGCCAGGTGATCTGGCCGGCGATGTTCTGGTCGTTCATCAGGTCCCCGACCCAGGCCACATCGATCGACTGGTAGAAGGTGGCCCCGATCAGCGAATGGGCACTGAGGATGCCGACGGCGAAGATGGCGTGGAACGGCATGATGCTCATCATCAACGCCAGCCGCACCAGGTGCGGGAGCTTCCAGGACTGACGTCCGGTGCCCACGATGAGGTTGAAGAACGCGAACCCGGTGACCATGAAGTAGAGCAACATGAGCTGGTGGGCCCAGTGGTACTTCATCAGCCAGGGGAACAAGGGGGTGAAGTACACCAGGAACAGCGAGGCCACATAGTTCAGCCACAGCACCGGCGGGCTCAGCAGCCGCTGCAGGGGACGGTAGCCGCCCAACGCGTCGAGGATGTCGCGCGGGCCCGGTAGCCCACCGTCGGTGCGCGGACGCGAAGCGGCCTCGATCAGCCTGAACGGGGCCCCAAGGACGCACAGGATGGGAACCAGCATGTTCACCGTCATGTGCACGAGCATGTGCCAGCTGAACACAGCGGTGGAGTACATCCACAGGCCGCTCACGGCCAGGTAGAGGGTCATGGCCCAGCCGGCCAGCCAGGCAAGCAGGTTCGCCACGGGCCACCGTCCGCCATGGCGACGCACCAGGATCACGCCCCACAGGTACGCGGCTACCGCGACCACCGAAAGCACCACCCAGAGCAGGTTCGGACGGCCAAGGCTGAGGAGCCGCTCCACCGTGGCGGGGATGTCCACCTCGTAGCCCAGGTAGTTGATCTGGATGGTCTGCGGCACGAGGAAACGGGGCGGCGGAATGTGGTTCGCTGCCACCAGCAAGGCTGTGTAGCCCACCAGGATCACCACGTCTCGGGTGACGGACGCCGCGGCGCGGGCCGGGTCAGTGGAGGCCCCCGCGAGCCCCGCGGCCTGCCGCCAAACCCAACTGGCGAGCAGGACGGCGAAGCACAGGATGAAACCGATCGTCGGCACGCCGAAGAAGACCTCAAACGGTGATCGGCCGGCCAGCTCCTGCCACGCGATCAACAGATGGGCGCACGCCGCGATCGCCACGAGGGGAAGGACGAGTCGGTGGTAGCGGCAAACGGCGGCCGACGGGAGGGCTCCAGGATCCGCGCGACCGGCGAGGAAGACGCCCACGGCCGCCGACGCCAACAGGACCACAGCCAGGGCGACAACGATGGCAGCGTCGGTGGCCCAGTCGTGGTCGCGCCCCACAGACACGTTGCCGGTCACCGCCACGAACGCGCCCGCCAGGAGCCCGCACAGCCAGGCCACGGCGAACGCAGCCGGACGGCGGGAAAAGCCGGCGACCAAGGCGATCGCCAGCGCCACCACCGCAGCTGTCACCCAGGCCAAACCGCTCGTGGTGGCCGACTGGAACGTCCACCAAGCCTGCGGTCCGAACGTGTAGCCCATCGGGACACCGTTGACGAACGCCGAGTTGGCGAACGTCATTAGCACGGCGGCGGCGAACCAGACCTGCGCCGAGCGTCCCGCCCAGCGGGCCAAGATCCGTCCCGCATCGCTGAGCGTGCCATCCGGGCCGGCGGGAGTAAGGGCCACAATCCCGAACAGGCTGCCGAGAGTGGCGAGCGCAGCCAGCCGTGCCGTCAGATCGGCGAGCATCGACACCAGGCCGGTGGCGCTATCCGCCTGGGAACGTCCGGGTAGTGGCGGCTGCGCCATCAATACGAAGGCCGTCCACACCACGAAGGCCACCGCAACCCCGACCGCCATCCACACCAACCAGCTACCGGCCCGGCTGCGGCCGGGCCTGGCTACCGCTTCCGGGCTGTCAGGCACGCTGGTCTCCCTCCGGTGGTCGGGCGCTCCGAGGCGAGTCTAGAGGCCCGGCCGCTGAGGCCGATCCATAGCTAATGCTCATGGCGATGGTGAGCGTCGGGGTAGTGCTCGTGGGCGTGGGTCATGGCCTCGTGGGTGTGTAGGTGGGTGTGACTGAGGCCGGCCTCGACGGCTTCCCGGTGGGGGTGCTGGTGGTGTTCGTCGTGGGTGTGTGAGTGCTCGTGGGTGGTGGCTTCGTGGGTGTGGCGGTGTTCGTGTCGCTCGGTGAGGTGGAGCCAGACACCGACCGCCATCAGGGTGCCCGCGATGGCCAGAGGCCAGGTGGGTGCTTCGCCGAGCGCCAGGGCGAGAACGGCGCCGAAGAAGGGGGCGATCGAGAAGTAGGCGCCGGCGCGGGCGGTGCCGACGTGCCGCATCCCGACGATGAACAGCACCAGGCTGATCCCGTAGGCGAAGAACCCGAGCACAAGCGCTGCGGCGACGTTCCCAGCCGCGGGGAGTTGGGCGCCGAGGGCGAACGCAAGGACCAGGTTGATCGGACCGGCCACGGAGCCTTTGACGGCGGCGAGCCAGGTGGCGTCGGTGAGCGCAACCTTCCTGGTCAGGTTGTTGTCGAGAGCCCAGGACAGGCAGGCGCCAAGGATCGCCAGAGCGGGCCAGGGGCTGCCGAGGGTTGCCCCGCTGGGGACGCTCAGAACGACGGCGCCGGCGACGATGGCAACCATCCCCAGGGCGATCCGCCGGTCGACGTTCTCCCGGAACACGAACCAGGCAAGCAGGGCCGTGAACACGCCCTCAGCGTTGAGGAGCAGGGACGCGCCCGAGGCGGGCATGTTGACCAGGCCGAACATCAGCAGAACCGGCCCGAGCACGCCGCCGAACAGGATTGCACCGGCGAAGGGCACCATCTCGGCGCGAACCAGCCGTACCGGCTTCGAACGGCGGATCAGGCGGATTAGAGAAAGGCCGATCCCCGACCCGCAGTACAACAGCCCGGCCAGCAGCCAGGGGCTGACTTCACCGAGCAGCAGTTTGGCGATCGGAGTGGCCCCGCCGAAAAGTGCCGCTGCCAGGAGAGCGGATTGGACACCCCGGTTGGCCAGGCTGGCTCTCACGACACGTCCCCGCCGTGAGCGGAGCGGGTGTGATGGGCCGGAGTCCCGCCCAGGGCATGCTCGGCCTGGAACACGGCGTCGGTCACCAACCGGCGGGCATGCTCGTTCGCAAGCCGGTAGAACACCCGGGTGCCGTCCTGGCGCGTGGCCACAATCCGGGCCAGCCGCAGCTTGGCCAGATGCTGCGACGCCGCAGCCGGGCTCTTACCCACGACCTCTGCCAGACGGTTCACCGTCAGTTCGCCTGGGCGCAGAGCCAGAATGATCCGCACCCGAGTCGCATCGGCCAGCATGGCGAAGACCTCCACCGCCAGCTCGACTTCACGGGCGCCGACCTCCACCTCGAGCTGCTGCATATCTGCATCCATATGCAGATTGTTTCACAAGGCTAGGAAACCCGGCCCAGCCGGACGGCCTGGGTGAGGAAGGCCGCGGCGTCACGAATGTCCTGGGCGGTCGTGGCGCGGCCGCAGCGTCTGGAACGGACGAATCGATGGCTCACACCACCGCCCCGCGCTGCCGGGCAGTGGCAAGACTGCACCTAACCCGGTCCGCCGACCCTAACTACCATGAATCGCAGATCGCTGTAGAAAGGTCGAGCATGCTCGAATACCACAGCAACTGCGTCGCTTTGAACGAGTTCGTCTCGGCGCTTACCGCCGCCAGCTTCCCCGACCAGGGCGCCGCCACCGAGCGGCAGAGATCCCTGGACGCCGTTGGTGCGGAGCCTGGTGCCGCCCTGCTTGGCGCGTTCGTGCAGCACCTTTTCGTCCATGCCTCGTCCGACGGCGCCGAACTCGACCTGCTTGGTCGGACGGCCGAGGTGTGGGACCGGGCGCGCACGATTTGCGGCCGTCTGGGCACGATCAGGGGCGACCTCGAGGGAGCCATGGAGGCTCCTTCGGCGCCGGGAGCGGTCGACCGTTTCAACAATGCGGCCCTCAGCGGCCAGGAGTTGGCCAACCAGGTCGTCTCGCTCCGGCTGGAAATTGACGGCCTACGAACCGAGGCGCTCACTTTCCCGCACCTGCCGCCGCACCCGCGCCAGCGCGACCTCCGCACGTTCGAGTGGGATTGGGGCAACCTGCAACTCGCCCGCCGCACGGACGCCCTCGTCCGTCAGATCCACCGGCTGGCCGGCGATGATCGTGGACTCAGCTTCGCCGTCGGCGCGGGAGTCGCCTACGGAGCCAACGTCGCGGGCTCGGCCTATCTCGGCCATGCCGTCGGTGGGCCCCGTCGCACGCACCGCCTGCGAGATCGCCTGGCCCGGAACGTCGTGGGAAGCTGGTTTGCTGAGCATCACGCAGCCGCGGTCGGCCTAACGACCATGTCCGATCGCGTGAGCTTTGGTCCGGGTGCACCCGTGTTGCCTGCCGACCTCGAGACGCTCCTCGGCGACGCGATAGCCAGCACTTTCGACCTTGCGCGTACCCCACCCACGCCGGACCTGCAGCTGGGATACCGCCGGCTCGTCCAGCACCTGCATTTGCTGGACGCATTCGAGATGCCCGACGTTCCAACGCCGCCGTCGACCCTGTGGATGGCCCAACTCTACGGCGACCCCACCATGCCGCCGCCGGGCTTGCGCCCGCAGGACGTCGATGTGGTCGGCCAGGATGGCGGCGGCGTCGCCGTCACCATGGGCCCAGGGGAGCCCGGCACGAAGAGCCCCGACAATTCCGACAGCGCCAAGGCTGCAAAGGGCTGCGGCATCCTCCTGCTGGCGATCATCCTGATCGATCTCCTGCAGGCGCTGGTCCAGTGCATCGTCCAGTGGGCGAACGGAGACACCTGCACCTTCTGGCAGAACATGCTGCTTAGCAAGCTCTGGGAGGAGGACCCACCTGACCCGCGCGACCCGACGAACCCGAGTGTCAGCGAGGCAGGACTGACCGCCGTGGCCTCTGCGCCTCAGGCGGTAGAGATGGTGGGCGTGCTTTTCGACGCGCATAACCAGGCCTGGGAAGCGATGGAGCGGGCTCGGGTCTTCCTCTGCATCACCGGTCTCATCTATCCCACTCGCGTGGACGGACTACCACTCTTCGAGCAGTTCACCGCACTTCCAGGCAACAAGCTGTGGCCGCAACGGGAAGAGAAGAAACCGGAGAATACTTACCATCTCTATCCCGTGTCACCCTTTGAACAACCCACGCAGACTCCCTCCCCCTACGCCGGGGGGGCTGCACCTTCAGCTTTTCTGACCCGGGCCACATCGGTTTCCCTCGGGCAGTGGCAGCAGGTTGCCAGGGACGATCACGACAGCCAGAACCTTGATCTCGACGCCGATCGAGGCAACGGCCACCCGTGCTGGACGGCGCAGGACTCTGTCAACAACGACCCAGTCAACGTCTTGATCCTCGGCTACGACGAGCAGTAGGAGCCCGCGATGGACGGCCACGAGCCTGAGCGACCTGAAGACACCCGTCCATACCTGTGCGTTCCATACTGGAGCACGGCGTCCGGCGCCGGCGGAACCTGGGACACCGGCGCCGTCAGACCATTGCCGGGCTCGATCGTTTCCTACTTGTGCGACGCGATCCATGCCGGCCCCTACTCACCGGGTAAGCCACTCGACATCACCGTGGATGTGCGCAATTCCGGTGGGGGTAGCGCCGCGTCACTCGCTACGGTCGTCGTGTATTGGGCGGATCCGACCGTCGGATTCGCCAAGCCGCAGTTCCTCACCGCCTCCACAGTGTCGGTGCCCCCCACGAGGACGACCCCCGGCTCGACACCGACGTCGCGGATGACCGGAGTGATCCCCGCTAGCGCCCCGGCGCATGTTTGCCTGCTGGTCGCCGTGTCTCACCCACAAGACCGCGCCGGCACGGTGTGCGATCCCATCGGCGACCGCCACTGGGCCCAGCGCAACCTCCAGTCCGCTGTGGTCGCGCCCGGCGCTGGTGCAGTCCTGCCCCTTGGTGCGGGGAATCCGTTTGCCCTGGAGAAGGAATATCTCGTGAGGGTTGGACCCGCTGACCGAGAACGCGCCGTGCGCGTCGCGCGCGAGTTCAACACCGAAGCCAGCGACGCCCCCGCGAACCTGCGGTTGCTGGACGCTGACGGAGGCGAGCTGGCTGAGGGCGGCCGGGAGCTGCTGCTCCCCTTGGCACTCGGCCCGCGCGAGCAGCGCTCCTTCCAGGTGCTGGCCGAGGTAGACGGCGAGCTGTCGCCGGGCCTGAGCATCGTTCTCGAGGGTGTACTCATCGATCGGGACGGGGAAGGCGTCGTCGGCTCGCTCGGGTTCGTGCTGACCGCCCCCGAGCCGTAACGCCGTGCCAAGCGCTGCCGTGGAGCGAAGTCCGTGTCATCGTCGCAGAACCGGTCTATCCCATCCCGGGAGTCATGGTGTGGGTGCCACCAAGAGCCACGAGCGGCGCGAAGTCGGCGTCCCCCCGGTTCCTGGTCACCGACCTCGGAATGACCGACAATCGACCTTGCTCGGACGCATCCTTTGGTGGGGACCCACCCGCGGCGCGGAGAACGACCCCGCCGGATCGCCCATTGTCTCGACAAGATCAGAACTTCAGGCGTGGACGTGGCCCGTCGAGGTACACCCCAAGTGGACAGCGGTCGCGGAACGTAACGACGTTACTTTGGGGTCCGATTTGGCGTATGTGACGCCAGTGTCCCGCAGGTTCTAGAGGCTAGTTTCACACTCAGCTTGGGCCCAGCCCGGCGCCGCTCGGGCCGTATGCCGCGTGTCACCTCGCTTCGCGTCCCCCTACCCCTACCTTGGTTGTGATGAGCCCATCGTCGGAGTCAGTGTTGATTGACGCGGCCCGCCACCTGAGGCGCTGGTCGGCCCTTCAGCTTGCCCGAGAGTCTGGCCTCGCCATGGGCACGATCCAGGAAGCGCTCAGTGGTCTCCGGGGTAAAGGCAGCCGAGCGATCGATGTGAGGCCGTCGGTAGGAACACTGCTGGTGTTGGCCCGAACCCTGGAGCTGACGCCAGAACAGTTCCGTCGATGCGGTCGCGAGGATGCTGCGGTCGCCCTTGAGCTCCTCGGTGAGGAGTTCGACTTGTCACGGGTACCCATCGCAGTGCTCGTAAAGGAACTGACCAGACGAAGCGGAGGCCCAGAACTTGGCTCCTGGACCTGGATCCCAAACTCGAGCGAGACGGATCGAACGGAGCCGCGTCGCTACTCCGAACGGCCGGCATCAACGCCCCCAGCCGACCCATCGGCGGACGAAACGGCTTAGCTCAACGCCGTAGTCCTTGCAGGCCAACCATTGAGGACGATCAGCCACTCGAGACGACACACCCGTGGTCGACGAACAACACTCGTTCCGCACCGGCCGCCTTCAGCTCCCACACCTGGGCAGCCGGGTCCTGCTCACGAGTCGATACCCTCGCGTAACCCACCACTCCCATACGAACCTCCTCGCCAACGATCCGCCAGTAACGGTAAGCGCGCGATTTCGGGGCGAATCAGTTTCGGTTGCGGGTTTCGGTGGACCGCGACCGCCTCCTGAACCGCGCTAGGACCGGGCACACGCTCGCGAACCGATAACGGCCGATTTGTGGGAATCGAACAGAGTCGGCGTTCCGTAGGCCACCGTTCGGCGTTCTCTGAAACGACCGCTTAGTGCCGATGAGCGTGGCTATTGCTCAACTGCCTAGCGGGCAGACACCTGTCGTGAACGGGATGCCGTCGGGACTCTGTTTCCGGTTTCGACGAGCACGGGTCGGAGCGGGACGGATGCGTTGCGTCCGATCAGCCGAACGGGTTGGGCCGGGGTTTGTTGACGATCCGCTCCTTGCCGGGATCCGGATTGACAACGACGATCGGCGGATCGAGATCGATCTCCTCCTCGTGCGGCAAGCGGTGGAAGATCACCGGCGGGTCCTCGACCCGCTGGTGGACCCCGGGTTGCAGCGGATCGTTCTCGAAGAAGTCGTGATCGGGCCAAGCGACCCCGGCGATGCCGCGCATCATCGTCAGCAAGTCGCTCTGCAGAGCGTCCCGGGCCGCCTGGGTCGACGGGCGCGTGTTCACCAGCACGGCCCAGGTGGTGTTGGTGGCCGGGTCCGTTTCGAGGGCGGTCGTCGTCCCCTTCAGTCCACCGAAATGGTTCCGGGCGCCGGACGGGGCCACCCCCCAGCCGTGGGCGTAGGCGGGGTTGGCGACCGAGGCGCTCATCATCGACCTCACCCGGGCCGGGTCGAGCAGGGCCAGCTTGGCTCCGTCCCCGGAGACGTGAATCCCGAACCGGACCATTCCGATCGCACTGCCCACCCAGCCGCCGTGCGCGTCCATCCTGGCCACGTCAAGGTCGTACGGGTCGTCGCCGTCGCCGACGTACTGCACCTCGTCGGCCTGCCGGTCGTTCTTGGTGTTCCCGGCGATCGTCATCCCCCGGACGCCGACCGGGTCGAACACCAGCGAGTGCACCGCGTCGGGGTAGGCCTGGCCGGTCCGGCGTTCGACGACCCGGCCCAGCAGGCAGTAGCCGAAGTTGGAGTAGGCGTAGACCGAGCCGGGGGTACGCATCGGATAGGTGTCCAGCACCTGCCCGATCAGCGTCGGCTGATCACCGGCGATGGTGAACATCGGGTCGTCCATGCCATCGATGTCGCCGGACGCGCCCGGGCCCACGTTGTCCCAGCTCCCGCCGGTGTGGTTGAGCAGTTGCTCGACCGTGACCTCCAGTTGGTTCTTGCTGTAGGACAGCTTCCCGTAGCTGGTGCCCAGGATGCCCGCGGCGCCGAACACGGTATCGGTCAGCGCCAGCCGGCCGGCCTGGATCAGGCGATGGACGGCCACGCTGGTGATCGGCTTGGCCAGGCTGGCGACCCGCATCCGGTGCCTGGTGCGCAGCGTCTCGTGCTTGTCGAGGTCGGCATGACCCCTTGTCGTGGCCAGGACGAGGCGTCCGTCGTAGGCGACGGCCAGGGACAGCCCCGGCACCGTCTGCTGGTCGCCGAAGGTGTCGATGGCGTCGGTGATCGTGCTCCAGGAGCCCGCCTGGAACGCGTCGTTGACGAAAACGCCGGTGTACCGGTCGGCTCGGCCGGTGGCCGAGTAGCCGGCGATCGACACCGGACGGAAGCCCTGCAGGCGTAGGTCGTCGAAGTCGTCGCGGAAGTCGGCGCCGGAGCGGCCGTGCCGGGCCTCGAACGGAAGCTTGGAAGGCCCCCAGATGACGGCCCAGCGGGCGACGCCGCCCACCGAGTAGGGACAGGCCATCGCCAACTCGCGCTGCAGGATCCCGGCGGTGACCACGCGCTGCTGGAACTCCGGATCGCTGAGGAAGTGCTCGGAGGCCCAGTCGTCGTGCCGGCCGGCCTCCCAGATGGTGCTGAACAGGGCGTCGCCGCCCCAGGCACAGGCGTTGACGTGCACCAATGTCCAACCGGCGTCCCGCATCTGGTCGAAGTGCGCCTGGTAGTCGGCCAGCGCGATGCCGTGGCGGGCCTCCCAGCGCGGGGACGCAGCGTCGTCCCACAGGTCGGCGTAGCACACCTGCCCCTGCTCGACGTAGGCCCCGGTGCAGCGCAACCGCAGGCCACGATCCGTCTGACGCCGGAAGCGCGCCTCCAACTCCGCGGCCGGCACCCTGTGATTCGCCTCCCAGGAGCGCCCGTCGTTCGGCACCCAGACGGCGTTGACCCGAGCCGACTCGCCGTCGGCGAACCCCTGCAACCACTGCGGGCGCCAGCCTTCGTTGCGGGAGCGGTCGAACTGCGCCTGGAAGTCCCGCACCGGGACTCCGTACTGTGCGAGCCAGTTCATGGCGCCTCCACCTATGTGGTGTGGCCCAACCGCACGTCGTGGACCGGGGGCCACCAAGTCGGACCGAGCCACTTTAGGGTGCGTGGGCGCCGTCGCCGCATGGGCACTATTGCGAGTCGTTGCGGAGTGGTCGCAGCGACTTCACGACGCGGTCCTTGCGGTGGTCAGCACGCCGTCTTGACAGCCCGCCGGCCAGAGCGTCTATTTGGCAGAAAGTGGTCGGGGTCAGGTCGGAACACCGGAACAGTCGCCGTCGGGGGGGGTTGGTGAGTTTCCTCCATGACCGTGAGCGCGCGACCTCCGCGACCCGTCCATACCTCTTCGACCAGGAGGCAGTCGAGGAGGATCTCGCTCGCGATCTCCAGGACTTCCTCGTTGGCTGCGGCCAGCTTGGCGGTGTCCGTACTGAAGTCCGACGCGTTGGAGGCGGCCGCGTTGACATTGAGTTCGCGTTCCCGGGGTTCAACCTTTACGTCGAACTCAAGGCCGACTCCACAACTGTGCCGCTCGGCGACAAGAGTGCATACCTACGCCAGACTGCCTCGTACCAGAGCACCGACGTGCGAGTCGGGTTCCTGCTGGTGCTAAGGATCCTCAGGCCCAAGTCGGTTGCCACCCACCTCAACGACAACGTCGAGGCCGTGAGAGTCGCTGATGCTGGCGGCAGGATGAGGCATGTGATTGCGTTCACACTCTCGGGGGGCGCACGACGCCTTCGGGAATGTGAGCCTGCGACCTCGCGGTGACCCTAGAAGAGAAGACGTATGGATATTGGGGCGAGCATGTCGGTGGCCAGCCGCGAGCGCCCGCACTTGCCGCCGATGGCGAGTTCACAGTCTGGCCAGCCGAAGACCGGCCACTTGTTGGCTTCCGACAAGCACCTGACCGGTTCCCTCGCTCCGTCGCGCGACGCTGGCTATTAGTTGGTGCGGCGCTCAAATGGGCCGCACCAATAACGGCCGAACTGTGCGAATCGAACAAAGCTGAGTGCTCGCCCGTGCCACGCGCGCCGCGTCAGAACATCCGATTCCGAATACAGGATGTTTGCTGCGTCGTTGCAGGGGCGGCGGCTCAGAGCTTCAGTGGCCCTTTCCGTTGGCGGGTGGCGTAAAGGATGGCGATGGTCCGGGCCAGCGCGACTGGGGGGCCGAACGGCAGCGCGAAGCCGATCCAGAAGATCAGTTCGGCTGGCAGGAGGCCGAGTGACGCTCGCATCCCGGCGCGGGAGCCCCGCCACAGCAGGGCGGCGGTGAAAACCTCGGCTGCGCAGACCACAACGAAGGCGCCGAGGAGCGGGATCGAGGTCGGTATCCCTGCCGCTTCGAATGGACCTTTGCCGTAGGTGGGGAAGCCCATGAACGTCCATACTTCACCAGTTCGTGCAAAGTGCGACAGGCCGAACGCGCCGGGTATGCCGAACCCGAGGCCGGTGAATGCTGCAAGGCCTGCAGCGGTCCTCATGGCTGTTACTGAGGGTGGGGTGGTCGCCGCCGCCGCCCGCACATGGTCGGTGTGCATTGAAGTTCCCCCTTCTGTCTGTCGGTGCCAGCTCACGAGGCCGGTTGATCATCAGAGGATCTGGCCCGCTGTTCGAGCCTCTCGCGAATGTGCGTCATGTTGGCCTTTTCCTCGCGACGGATGACGATCAGGAAGACCGGGAAGATCAGCCGGAACCAGCCGTGTGGTGTGGGCTCAAAGGTCGTATCAAGCCGTGTGCCCTGCGGTGTGGATTCGAGTTGGCAGGTGACCCGGACTTCGATCGGGCCGCCGTTGTGCATCGTCCAGCTGCGGGGGCGGTCGAACGCCTGGATCTCGAGTTGGACGTAGGGGCTGCTCTTCCACTTCGCCCGGTACTTCGTGCCTAGCCCGACCTGTCCCTCGGTCAGTTTCTCCATGGTTTCGCAGCTGGGGTTCCACTCGAGTTCCGCGCGCGGGTCGGACAAGTAGTCGAACGCATCCTCTGGCGAGCAGCCCAGGATGACGGAGTTCCTGATTGCAACCATCCCGCAGGTCCTTCCCGTGCTTCACTAGAGCTATCACTAGTGGTTCATCCAGTAAAGTGGTTCCTCATGCAACCCGTCAAGAGCCGCAAGCCGACCAGAGCCGACCGGGCTCGGCTCACACGCCGCCGGATGCTCGACAGTGCGCGGCAGTTGTTCGTGAGCGATGGCTACACCGCCACCACGATGGAACGCATTGCCGGCCGGGCGGGTGTCGCCGTGCAGACGTTGTACTACACGTTCCGGACCAAGGGACAACTGCTTTGCGAGCTTGTCGAAGCGGCTGTCGCCGACGAAGCGGACAGCGCCCCGGTCGCCCAGCGAGCCTGGATGCGGGAAATGCTGGCGGCCTCGACCGGTCAGCGGATCCTGGCACTCGCGGTGGACAACGGCGCCGATATCTTCGCGCGGGCCGCCCCGTTGTGGCCCGCCATAACAGCGGCCTCCGCAGACCCATACGTCGAGCACTACTGGGGCAACGTGGCCGCGGACCGGCGCGCCGGCCAGGAACGCATGGTTGCTCGGTTGGCCGAACTCGGAGCACTACGTCAGGGCCTCGACCCTGGCCGAGCCGCGGACCTGGTCGTCGTGCTCTTCGGCCATGACGTCTTCGGCCACCTGGTCACCGGCGCCGGCTGGAGCCTCCCCGAGTACAAGGCCTGGTTGTACACCACCCTCGTCCAACAACTCTTGCAACATCCGGAGCTGACCACCGTCGCCTTCTCCGACCGGACCTTCAGCTCTCTGATCACGACGTAGCTCCGTTCACGACGCCAAGCAGAGAGCACTCCCCCAGCGCAGCCGTTGGATTAGCCAGACATCCGAAGCCAGCTCCAACCATCCGGATTTGCCGCCGAGGGCTTGGGTTGCCCGTCGCCACACCCAGCGCTGCCAGTCGTGGACTCCCAACAACTGGGTCGTCGCCACATACCTCCAGATCCGTCAGACTCGCCCTCCAACGTCGAAGGAGCCCCCAGAAACGACCGTTACAGGCCGAAAGCGCTCGAGTGTGGAGTTCTAGCCAATTCTGAGCCAAAGCACCGCATGTTCCATGAGCGAGCGGTGGCATGGTTCTCGCTCCAAGGCGGGCATCACAGCCTGGCTGCCTAGAGGTCAACCATGGCAGGCGTTCAGGTAAGCCCACAATGGATCGAGGGTGGTGCTCTCGAGCCGGTAGTGGGCCCATCGCCCGCGTTGTTCCCTGACCACGAGCCCGGCGTCGACCAGTTTCTTCAGGTGGTGCGACAGGGTGGGTTGGGAGATTCCCAGGGCTGTGGGCAGGTGGCAGGCGCACGCCGTCGTGTCTGGGGATTCAGCAACCAGGCGGAGTAGCCGGACCCTGACCGGATCGGCCAGCGCCTTAAGCAGGTGTGCAAGCTGCTCTGCATCGGTGGCCGGCATGAGCTGTTCGGGTTCGGCAGCGTCGCACTCGATGGTTGCCAGGATTCGGTTCATGACGCGACCAAGGCTAGCCGCCCGCGACCGATCGGTTCCTGCTCGAGCAGGGGGACGATCGCCAGCCGGTGGGCGCGCTTTCGGACGGCGTCGATCGGGCCCTGTTCCTGCCCGGCGCGGTGCCGGAGGAGGGCTGAGGAGGTGTCTGCGGCGGCGAGGGACTGGTTGATGACCCACGCCCAGGGGTGGATGCCGGCTCGTTGGAGGTCGTCCTCAAGGAAGCTGGCTTCGAGGACCGGGGTGGTCTCTGGCAGGGTCACGAGCAGGATCTTGGTGTAGTCGGGGTCCTGCAGTCGCATCATCGGGGTTGTGTAGGCGGTGCTTTCAGGCATGTTGCGGGCGATCTCGCGGTGGTAGGAGCCGGCGGCATCCATCAGCAGCAGGGTGTGCCCGGTGGGTGCGGTGTCCATCACGACGAAGGTGCGACGCGCCTGGCTGACGAGGCGGGAGAACTGCTGAAAGACCGCTACCTCCTCCGTGCACGGCGACATCAGGTCTTCCGCCAGCACGGCCCTGCCGGCCTCGTCGAGATTCTTGCCCTTGGTGTTCATGACTTGGGCGCGATAGTCGGCGACGGCCTGTACGGGGTCGACCCGCGACATCGTGAGGTTCGCCTCGGCGTCCTTACTGGCCAGGTCGGTGTCCAGGTGTCCGGCCGGATCGGTGGTGGTCAGGTGCACCGGGTGCCCCAGCTCGGCCAGACGGGTAGCGATCGCGGACGCGACGGTGGTCTTGCCGACCCCACCCTTGCCCATGCACATGATCAGGCCATGACCATCAACAGCGACTTCGTCGATCAGGGCGTCCAGCGAGGAGGGCAGGTCGCCAAGCTCGTGCACCGCATCGTCATGCGGGACGGCGGTGGCGTCGCCGAGCAGCGAGCGGAGGGCTGCCACTCCCACCATGTTCTCAGGCTTGAGTTCGATGATGTCCACTCCGACGCCTGCCAGACCGGCGGGCATGTCAGCGATGGCTGCCTGCTCGCGCTCGCGCACAGCCAGGCCCAGGCTGTCGGCGGCTGCCGCAGCGGCGGGGAGGACGCCGTTGATGACGACAGCGCTCGGCTTGATCCCGGTGGTCGACAACTCGTCCGCGGTCCGGGCGATCTCGGCAAGGCTCGACGGCTGGGCCCGGGCCACCAGGACAAGGCTGGTCACCGATGGGTCGGCCAGCGCCGTCACCGCACCTGCATAGATGGTGCGCTGTTTCTCCAGTCCCGACAGTGGACCCAGGCAGGAGGCGTCGCCCTTGCCGTCGTCGAGGAAGCCCGTCCAGTCGCCGGGGAGCTTCAAGAGCCGGATCGTGTGCCCGGTGGGGGCGGTGTCGAAGATGACGTGGTCGTAGCCGGCCGAAAGGGCGGGGTCGGCCAGCAGGCCGGTGAACTCGTTGAACGAGGCGATCTCGGTGGTGCAGGAGCCAGAGAGCTGCTCGGCGATAGAGGCGATCTCCTTGGCAGGCAGCAGGTCGCGCACGGGTCCGACGACGCGCTCCCTGTAGGCGGCGGCGGCCTGTTCGGGATCGATCTCCAACGCGTCCAGCCCGGGAACCGATGTCACGGGGGTGATGGTGTTGCCGATCGTCTGGCCGAACACCTGGCCCACGTTGGAGGCCGGGTCGGTACTCACGAGCAGCACGCGCCGGCCGGCGTCGGCCAGCCGCAATGCGGTGGCGCAGGCGAGGGAGGTCTTGCCCACCCCGCCCTTGCCGGTGAAGAACAGGAAACGGGTGGGTGCGTTCAGGAATCTCATCAGTACCGCGGTCTTTAGCAGCAGCTGCTGCTGGAGCCGCCGCAGCAGTCCTGGGAGGTGACCGTGGCGAGCGTGAGGGTCGTCGGTTCGGTTGTGGCGAGGCCGGCGTAGCGGGCCAGCATGTTGCGGGTCGGGTACCGGCCGGTGAGCACCGTCACGTCATCGACCAGCACCAGCGGGAGGCCTTCGGAGCCGGCGGCGGTGAGGAAGTTGGTCACCATCGGGTTCTGCACGAAGACCGCTGGGTCGTTGGCCAGGTTGTGCCGAGCGATGTCGACGCCCTGTTGCTTGAAGAAGTCCAGGTCAGCGCTGAAGTCGACCAGCGCCTGGTCCACGTCCTCTCCGCAGACGCCGGTGTTGCAACACAGCGCGGGCTCGAAGACACGAATACTGACCATGGTCACTCCTCCATTGGGACATCGACGGTTGTCGATATGAACCATAGACCCTTTCGGATCGACAAGTGTCGATCCGAGGCAACGAAGCGCCGAGACCCGATGCGTTCACGAGCGCTTGCCGGCCACCTAGGCCTTCCTCAGTAGATCAGACCGAACGAGGGTCTCGATTGATTCCCCATCCGTGACGGTGACCACTCTCCCCCACCATCCGTCCGCACCTTGCCGCCAGCCTGCCAACAGCCCGGGCTTCTCCTGTCCGCCGCAGCGAACCCATACATGAAGTCCAGTCGCCAATGGCCGATCAGGGTCGACACCGGGTGGGGCAATCCGGTCGGTCAGGGATCCGAAGTCGGAACGCTTGGTGGTCACAGGAGAATGCTCCCAGTCGACTCCGACGGCGCCACACCGCCCAATGCGCGAGGACACTTGCCTCCGACGGACACCACACACTAGACAGGCTTGTTATCTGATGTGATAACGTCGATGACATGGAGGATGACATCCAGGCAGTGGTCGACGGATTGGGAGGGGCGCTGGCAGACAGTGGCCTGACTCAAGCCGAGTTCGCTACTGCACTGGGGACGTCGTCTTCGCGGTTCAGTGCCTACCGCCGCGGCAAGACCATGCCATCGGCCGCGTTCTACCTACGGGCGCTACGGCTCGCGGCCAGCCTGAAAGCCGCGAACGAGCGGGGGTGGATGACGCCGCAGTCGACCGCTAGGGAGGTTCGCCGAGCGCTCCGCAAGAGCGACGATCTGTGGGCCCTGAAGCTGGCCCTTCAAGGCAGGGATCACCTGCGCGAACTCCTCCGAGCAAACGACGTAGCAGGCGTCGCGTGGGCCGCTGCGCCTCGCACCATAGGTGACCGCAAGTGGGATGTTCTCCTTGCTGCACTTACTGAGCACGAGTTCACCAAGACGAACCAGGAACCGCCGAGTTGGGCAAGCCGAGACGACCAGACTCTTGGCGAGCGGGAGATGTGGGTGCTGCCGAGTCTTTTGCTCGACGAAGAACAGGTTCGGGCGGTAACCCCTGAGTGGCTCGCGAAGCACGGCATCTTTGCCGCAGAGCGTGATCTGGTGACCGTGTGAGCATGGTCGAGTTCGATCGAGCCCAGATCGAACGACTTCTCGCGATGTTGGACAGAAGGCTTCAAGAGCGCGGAGTGGCGGCGAGTCTGTACGTGGTGGGCGGTGCCGCGATCGCCGTGACCGTGTCTGACCTGCGGCGAACCCTCGACATCGACGCCCTGGCCTCGGATCGCGCCGTCATGGAAGAGGCTCGACTTCTAGCGGAGTCGGAGGGAATCCCCCCAACCTGGCTTAACGAGAGTGCCAAACCGTGGGTCCCTCCCAGACCAGACCGCGCAACCATCGTTCCATCACGGCCAGGTCTCACCGTTCACTGGGCGCCGGCCGAACACTTGCTCGCCATGAAGTTGGTGGCCATGCGACCCCAAGACGCCCCGGACATCGCGGCACTGGCTCACCAAGTCGGGCTCGGTGCCGATCCGACCGCCTACGCGGACCTGCTGGAACGCGTGTACAGCGGCGAAGGTGCCCTCCAGCAGGTATTGGGAGTCGCCGACGACGCGGTCCGGAGCGAAGCGATGCGCCGCGGAACAATTGCTGCTCGTCTCGTCAACAAGACAAGGGACTGAATGGCGCACAGCCACCCCCGAAGCTGCTCCGTGAAGGGAGCATGTCGGGGTCGGGCTCACCTGTTTATGCTTCGCGCGCGGACGGACGGGGTCGTCGGAGTGCCGCGCCTGACGCGACTGTCGATGCCGACTGTCTCCCACTGTGGGCCCGAGAGTGACCGGTCGGGCTCCCTGGTTCGGGGCATCTGAGTGAGCTCGACGGTCGCTTCTTGGAGCGTGCTGTGGGCGCGACGTGCGGCTTGCAGCAGGGTCGTGCCGTAGACGGTCGCGGGGGCGAGAACCCAATCGTTTCTGTGGGTTCCCGGATGTCGGGTGAGGTAGGACGGGCCGAGCGCGTGGGCAACGATCCAGAGCTCTCCGCCGGTCACTACCCGAGTGAGTGCGGCCTCGTGGGATTTGCCGACTCCGTCGGCCAGGAGCACGGCCGATTCGAGCGTGTCCTGACGTGAGCGCGGGGCCATCGTGCTCAAAGGTGCCCCGGTGAGGGCTTCATCCAGGTCCTGCGAGCGGTGCCGCAGTTCGGTGGCGTGTCCTCCGAGTCGCACTTCAGGCGGCCAGTCGGCTGCGATCTGCCAGTCACGGCAAGCGGTGATCAGCGCATCTTTCATTTGCTGGCCCGGCAAGCCATCCTCTGCGGATCCGAACGTTGTCGCGGCCGCGAGGCAGAGCTGGGCGATGCTCACCGCAGTGCGTTGGAACGCGTAGCCAGTGCTGCTGGTGCGGCTGCCGAGTACATCGGTGGCGCTCGCCGCCCAGGCCGCGACGACCTGATCGAAGCTGTCGCTACCCGGCCCTACCGCAAGGCGACCCAACGGCGAGGCGAGGGGTCGCCAAGGGACGAAGGAGGCCGGTTCGGTGGCATCAGCGAGGGTGTGGATCAGATTTGTGTCCGACACAGAGGCATCGACGCCTTGCAATGCAGAGACGGTGTCTGTCGCGGCTCCATACAGGCTGCTGAGCAGGCAGGAGCGCAGTTGGGCGCGGTCTGCGTGGCTGGCTAGCGCCGCAACTTCGGGGTGGGAGTTCAGGGTGTCGGCCAGCACGCCCAGGGTGTAGCCGATCGCGGTGAGGGGATGGGTGTCGTCGACGTCTCGGCCCTCCACTCCGGTCTCAGCAACGATGGCTCGCAGTATCGGTACCAGTTCGGGCGGCGGATCGACCGCGTCGAGACAGCGGATCGCATTCCGGGCTAGTCGGTTCCAGTCGAGCAGGGACGGGTCCGGCGCACTGTGCCGCGGAGTCCTGGACTCGAGGGTTCGCTCGTACAGTGCGACGAGAAGGGCGTTAACGGTGGCCATGACGAACCTGGTCCAACAGATTCTGCAGGGCGGGCCACACACGGGATGGCACAACTGGTGCAGCGCCGATGAGGTGCTTGCTGGCTGCGGCCAGTGAGCTGGCGGCCGAGGCTGCCGCCGACACGTAGGTTGGCTCGACTTCGAGTTCGCGAAGCAGTTCCTCGAGGTCGAGCACCTGAGCGGCGAGCAGCAGCGCTTGGCCACTGGGGTCCGACAGACCCAATAGCTGATGCCCGGCCTGTCGCAGGTGACCCAATGCCTGCGCAAGGTGCTCGTCCATGCCTGACCCGATGGTCGGCACGGAGCTACCTACCCATTCCGGCTGCGCGGCGGGTGCGGGACGCCGACGTGGGGGTCACGGCGTCCGGACGCGGCCCGGTGTGACCTTCGACGATCTCCCAGACCGCGGGTCCTGGTGAGGCTCGCAGCGCGACCTTGTCTGCGGCGCTCGGGTCTTGATCGGTGCCCGGTTGGGTGCAAGACAGGATGCGGTGGGTTGCCGAGATCACTCGGTCACCGGTGTCCTTGACCACTTGATCGATGCTGCGCGTCTCGGAGGGATGCCCGGCTGCTTCCAGTGCCCAGCCGGCGACATAGTTGAAGGTGTACTGGCTGGAGTCCAGACCGTGGGTCTGGGTCACCAGGTAGGCGACCGACTCCGCGACCACCTCGACGACTCCTCGGCATTGTCGGGAGCCGGAGGCGGCGATGTCGGCAGTGTCCATGGTGAGTACGTGTGCGACCTCGTGACACAGCGACTTCACCGATTGTGCGGCGTCGACGTCGGCTCGTACCCGGACCTCCTTGGTGGTGAAGTCTGTGACGCCGTTGGCGCGGTCGCAATCGCCACGGGTCACTGTGAAGCCTTCGCTCTCCACGAGTTGAACGAGGGCGTCCCACAGCCCCGGAGGGGCCTGGCCGGTGAGCAGTGTCGGTTGCGGCCGTTGCGTTTGGGGTGGCGGGTCGACCTGGGAGGCATCGAAGACGCTGGCGGGTTTCACGCCCACCAGTTGCCGTCGGGTGACTTGCCGACCGTTGGCGTCCAGGACGGGGCTGCCGTTGGCGTCCTCGAGCGGGACGGTACGGGTGACGGGGGCGAATACCTTGATCGCCGGCTCCCCGCGTCGTACCTGGTGGCCCTTGGCCTGCCAGGCCCGGTAGCCGGCGACCAATGTTGCGTTTGGGTTCGACATGAGTATCAGACATGTGTTCGAAAAGGAGTATTGATGGAACGTCCGGGCGAACCTCAGCCACTGCTCCCAGACCTGACGATCATCAAACGTGGCGAGCTTCGCTGCCAGGTCGCGATGCATCTGCTCGACGGCTTCCCGGCGGATCGAGTCAGCTGCTCCAGTCTTCTGGTCAATGCTATGGACGTTGGCCATGCGCTACTCCGTCCTTAGTGGGGCCTCACACCACTAAGCCGATGAGCGACCCCCGATTCGGACAGATCTCCCAAAGTGGGTCTCCGAATCAGGGGTTCAGGGCGGATTGATGTAGCCCGAGATCCGCGTTGCGTGAGGGCGGCTTCACCACGCAGAATCGGGCCTGAGGGACGGAGGCAAGCTCATGGTGCCGACGGTGGTGCGACCGGTGTCCGGCCGATTGAAGGTTCGTGTGCCCTACCGCGTTGGTGGCTGGCGCTCGATGTGGGTCGAGGCCGGGCTGCGTCCTGAGTGGGAGACCCCAGATTGGCGACTCAGCCGGGAGCGGCTGGCCGATGTCGTGAACGCGCTGTTCGATGCCGGCTTCCAGACGGTTCAGCTCGAGATCTGGGGTCGGGAGACGCAACTGTGCGACGAACGTTGCCAGACCGCCACCGGTCTGGATTGCGATTGTGTCTGCGCGGGACAGTTCCACGGCGGAGGGATGTTCGGATTGCCGATAGGCCAGACGCTGCGCGTCATTGACCAAGGACTCGTCCGGAAGCGGTTCGTGCTCACGGCCCGATTGAAACTAGCCAGCTGATCCCCCGGACTCCTTCGAGTCGTCGACGGCGGCCTGGGCAGGGTGGCGGCGCAGGTTGAAGATCCGCCGCCCGATGTGGTCGCGGCGCGAGTCGCTCTCGATTGCGAGGCCGGGCATGTCGTCCATGTAGATGCCGGCGAGCATCCGGGCGCGGGTGTCGGTCACGATGTCCACGCCGAACCGGTCAGCTTCGCTGGCAAGGTGGTGAAAGACGGCTCGACGGAACGGCGCAGCCAGTCCGCCTCCCCGCGTGAAGGCGTGGTGGTCCGACAGCAGCCAGGCACCCTGCTCGTCGGGATGAACGAGTTGGGTGGCAGTGTCGTCGAAGTAGCCCACGACCCAGCCCTGCTGTCTCCAGCGATGAAGACTCCAAAGTGTGCCAATCGGCACAGCGAGGAGACACAGGACGAATACGGTCATGCCGAAGACGATCGCGTCGACCACGAGCAGCGCTGAGCGGGATAGCCATCCCAGCTCCAGCTGGAAGGCCGCGACCAGTAGCGAGACGCCGACGATGTAGACCATGAGTCTCGGATCGAGGTGGCGGAACGACACCCACAACAGACGCCGCACCGTGCTCGGAGTCACGCCCTCGGTTCCCGGCAAGGGCCCAGGCGGTGGGGGCACGGTCGATCTTTCGTTGCTGGCTGCTGGTGCCATGGAAAGACTCTGCATCCACTACTGCGCTTCGGGCCAGGGATGCAGGCTCCCCAGGCGGAGGAAGCTCATCCTTGTGCCGTCGCCTGCACGGTAGCGGCCGTGCGGGTCTGGCATCGGGGCGCCGGTGTGTTCGGGAGTGCCGCCGGCATGTGCGATCGCAGCAAGGACGAGCTCGGCGGCTTCCAATGGGTAGACACCCTTCGCCCACGCCCGCAGCCCGGCCCGAACCTCTCGGATGTCAGTACTCACCCGACCCGCCCAGTTGCGGACATCGATGGGTCGACGGCAGGTGAGAAGGGCTCACGGCTGAGCGCGGCGACGCGTTCCACATCAGCCCGGCTGCGGCCGTGGCTTTGGACCATTGGTGCAAGGACCCGCCCGAATCCCTCAGCAAGCACCCGCCGATCGCCCAGTTCCCCAAGCGCGACCACCCAGCGGTTGCGAAGACCGGGTGCCGCCGCGCTGAGCAGTGTGAGTACGGCGACGCAGATCAGGGCAGGCCATCGTCCAGCCAGGGCACTGTCGATCATCGCCATCCCGAATACGATCCACCGCGCCTTCCATGCGAGCGCAACCAGCGGCGTCCCCTTCATCGCTCCGTTGATGGTCGAGCTGAAGATCGTCACGATGCGCCACGGGATGCAGTAGACATCCGCGGAGGCCACCAGTGCCGAACTCATGACTGGTTGCCATCCCAACGCGCGGCACACCAGCACGCACACCTGCTCGCCGGGCAGTTGACCCGTGGCCACTCGCTCGAGGAGTGCACGGCTGACCACCAGGTCGTGCGCTGTTGGCATGAGCGCATCGCTGTTGCCCGTCCTGGTGCCGACCCAGATACGCGGCTGGTGACGCCCACGCAACGAGGCGATCTGAACGATCACCGGCTGGACCAGGTCTCGCTCGGACGGGGTCGCGGGCCGGGCGCCGAGCCGCCACCACAGTCCAGCTCGCGTGTTGCGTCCGAGAACCCCAACCACACCCGCAAGAAGGATCGTCGCTGCCGTCGTGAGCGAAAGGCCTGCCACGACGATCCAGACGAGGCTGCTGAACACCAGGCCGGCGATCTGTGCCGGCAACCACGCGACCTTCCAGCTCATGGTCACTCCCCCGCCGCCGAGACGGGAAGCTTCTGCAACCGGGCAACCTCCCGGCCATCCAGTTCGCCTCCACACCAGTCGACGATCTCGGAGGTGGTCAGCCCTGCCTCGAGCATCTTGTGGATGGCCGCGGCGGCGGCGTGCTCGGCCTCCGCGACGGCCGCGTCGCGCCCAGCCAGCGCGGTCAGGACCGCAACGGCGTGGGTGGAGATCTGCTTCTCGCGAGCTTCCCGCTCGCGCTGCTTGACCAACAGTGCCTCATTGACCCGGCGCCTGGCCTCCTGGCGGATGTTCTGCTCGTTGCCACTCATCGGCTTAGTGGGTTGTGACGATGAGCCTGCACCGCATCACCGCCGGGTCCGGGTATGACTACCTGACCCGGCAGGTTGCGGCCATGGACAGCACCGAGAAGGGCCACATCGGCCTGGCCTCCTACTACACCGAGAAGGGCGAATCACCCGGCCGCTGGGTGGGCTCGGGTATGGCCGGGATCGACGGTCTGGTCGCGGGTGACGAGGTCACCGCCGAGCAGATGCAGGCCCTGTTCGGTGCCGGGCTGCACCCGTTGGCCCAGCAGCGCAGCGCCGCGCTGGCCGGCACGGATGTGACCTCGGCCAACTACCTTGCGGCAACCCGGCTGGGCCAGCCGTTCAAGGTCTACAACGACGACGTGAGCCCGTTCCGGATCGAGGTCGCCCGCCGGCTGGAGCTGCTCAACAAGTCTCGCGGGCTGCCTCGGAAGTCTCCTAACGCGATTGAGGATCGTGCCCGCGTACGGTCGGAGGTGGCGCTGGACATGTTCCGCGAACGGTACGGCCGCAGCCCGCTGGATCAGCGCGAACTTGCCGGTCACATCGCCAAACTGTCCCGGCAGAAGACCACCGCTGTGGCCGGTTTCGACCTCACCTTCTCCCCGGTCAAAAGCGTCTCAACCTTGTGGGCACTGTCCGATCCCGCCACCGCAGCGGCGATTGAACGCGCCCACGACGCCGCTGTCGCCGACGCGTTGACGTTCATCGAACGCACCGCCCTGTTCACTCGCACCGGTACCAATGGCATCCGTCAGGTCGACGTCCGCGGCCTGATCGGAACCGCGTTCACCCACCGCGACTCCCGCGCCGGAGACCCCGACCTGCACACCCATGTGGCGGTGGCGAACAAGGTCCAAACCCTCACCGACGGCCGCTGGCTGGCGATCGACGGACGGGTGTTGTTCAAGGCGATCGTCGTCGCATCCGAGACCTACAACACCGCCCTCGAACAGCACCTGGCAGCCGCACTTGGTCTGCGATTCGAGGAACGGCCCAACCCGGACCGCCGCAAGCTGCCAGTACGCGAGATTGTGGGCGTCCACCCGGCTCTCAACGCCCGCTGGTCCCAGCGACGCCATACCATCGAGTCCCGCCGACGAGTCCTGGCCGCAGCGTTCCAGCGGCATCACGGCCGGCCACCTACCCCTGTCGAGGCGATCGCTCTCGCCCAGCAGGCAACACTCGAGACGCGCGAAGCCAAACACGAACCGCGCAGCCTCGACGGGCAGCGCGCCACTTGGCACACCGAAGCCATCGAAGTGCTCGGCGGCAAGTGGCAGATCAAGGCGATGGTCCACAAGGCGCTGCACCCCGGGAGTGGTCAGCCCGAGGAGCTGGATCAGGAGTGGTTCGACGCCACGGTCACCTCGATGCTGGGCAGGATGGAGACCACCCGCTCCACCTGGCAGGACTGGCACCTGCGCGCAGAAGCCCAACGCCAAGTCCGCGCCGCGCACGTACCCAAGGAACAAAGCCAAGGGTGGATTGATGAGCTCGTCGCAGCGGCAGCCGCCCGCACGTTGACAGTCACCCGACCCACCGACGGGGTCACCGAACCCGAGCCGCTGCTTCGAGCCAACGGCGACAGCGTGTACACCGTCGCCGGTTCCCAACTGTTCACCTCCCGACGAATCCTGGAAGCCGAACAGCGACTGGTGGATGCCGCAGGCCTGCGTGACGGCATGGTCGCCGCGCCCACCGCTATCGATCTGGCACTCCTGGAAACCGACGTGAACCGGGTGAGGCTCAACCCCGGCCAGGTGCTGCTGGTACGTGAAATGGCTTCTTCAGGCGCACGGCTGCAGCTCGCGATCGCACCCGCAGGGTCGGGCAAGACCACCGCCATGGACGCCCTGTCGCGAGCCTGGACCGCCTCCGGCGGGAACGTGATCGGCCTGGCCCCATCCGCGGCGGCCGCCGCGCAGCTCGGCGAACAGATGCAGGGCCACCACGACACCCTCGCCAAACTGGTCTGGGACCTCACCCCCGGACACCGTGACCTCGAGACCTGGGAACCGCGGATCGGGCCGCGCACCCTGGTGGTCATCGACGAGGCCGGCATGGCAGACACCGTCTCCCTCGACACGGCCGTCAGCTTCATCCTGAGCCGCGGCGGCAGCGTCCGGCTCATCGGAGACGATCAGCAGCTGGCCGCGATCGGCGCCGGAGGAGTGCTACGCGACATCCAGTCCTGCCACGGTGCCCTCCGCCTGACCGAACTGGTCCGATTCAGCGACCCAGCCGAAGGCTCCGCATCGCTCGCCCTGCGAGAAGGCCACACCGAAGCGCTCGGCTTCTACCTCGACACCCACCGCATCCACGTCGGCGACGAGGCCACCATGGCCGACGACCTGTTCGACGCCTGGTGCGCCGACACCGAACGCGGCCTGGACGCGATCATGCTCGCACCCACCCGCGAACGGGTCGCCGAACTCAACCAGCGTGCCCGCGACCAGCGACTCGCCGGCGCCGTACCCGACCGGGCGGTGGACCTCGCCGACAGCAACCAGGCCAGTGTCGGCGACGTGATCATTACCCGGCAGAACAACCGACTCTTGCGAGTTGCCGCCAACGATTGGGTCAAGAACGGGGACCGATGGACGGTCGTTGCCCTCGATCCCGGCGGCATTCGTGCCTGCCACACCCAATCCGGACGGCTCGTCACCCTGCCGAGCAAATACGTCGCCGAGCAGGTCGAACTCGGCTACGCCTCCACCATCCACACCGCCCAAGGCATCACCGCCGACGCCATGCACGGGCTACTCACCGGCACCGAATCCCGCCAGCAGGCCTACACCATGCTCACCCGCGGGCGGCACACCAACTCCGCCTACGTGGTCGTCGTCGGCGACGGCGATCCGCACACCGCAATCCGGCCCGAACTGATCAATCCGCTCACTCCCACCGACATCCTGGAAGCCATCCTGGCCCGCGACGAATCGCCGGTCTCGGCAACCAACCAACTCCGCGACGCTGCCGACCCGGCACGGCTCCTTCACCAGGCCGTCACCCGGTACAGCGACGCGGTCGGCTTCGCCGCCACCCACATTGCCGGCGATGTGGGTGTCCGCGGCCTCGAACGCCGTGTCGAAGAAGCACTCCCCACGATCACCGCGGCCCCTGCCTGGCCCGGTCTACGGGCCGAACTGCTTCTGACCGAGGCCGACGGACACGACCCGATCGAAGCACTCGCCCGCGCCACCGCCGACCCGATCAGCACTGCCAACGACCCGGCCGCAGTCCTCACCTGGCGCGTCGCAGACCACCGCAAGCGTGCCAGCAGCGGCCCGTTGCCGTGGCTGCCCGGGATTCCGACCGAACTCGCGCAGCATCCGCTGTGGAACGAATATCTCACCGCACGCCAACAACTCATCCGCGACCTCACCGACCAAGTCCGCGACCAGCCCGCCCTCCCGGCGTGGGCCGCCCAGCAAGCTGCCCCTCCCCCGGCCGGCCTCATCCGCGACGTCGAAGTGTGGCGTGCGGCTAACGGCATCCCTGCCAGCGACCTTCGGCCCACCGGGGAACGCCAGCACGGCCCCGCGGCTCGCTACCAACAGCGACTCGACCAACGCCTCGAAATCAGCCAGTCCGCGGCGCTTGACGAGTGGCGCGATACCCTCGCCTCGATCTCCCCCACCGTGCTCACCGACCAGTTTGCCCCCGCCCTCGCCCGACGGCTCTCCCAGCTGTCCAGCAGCGGCATCAGCGCATGCCGACTCCTCAACCACGCCGCCGCGCAAGGCTCCCTGCCCGATGACCACGCCGCCGCCGCCCTGTGGTGGCGGATGGCACGCCACCTGGCACCCGCAATCGCAGAAGGCGTCGAGACCACACGCCAGCTCACCACCGAATGGCTCGACCAGTTCACCCACGCCATCGGGCAGCAGACCACCGACAAGCTCGCATCAAGCCCCTTGTGGCCCGCACTGGTGACGACCATCGAACGCGGACTTCAACGCGGCTGGCACCTTCAAAGCCTCCTGGACGACGCTCGACGAACACCCGTCGATGGCCACCTCGACCCCTGCCAGGCATGGGTCTGGAGGCTCTCCTTGCTTACCGATCCCTCGCCCGCTGGCGACGACACGCGGTACTTCGTCGAGGACGAACCACCCGAGGACCTGTGGGACGGCAATTTGCCAACAACGGCGACCATCGTCGACCATGACAATCGAACAGCGATCCCCCCGGAGCCGTCCGACCTCGACCAAGACATCGAAATCGACCTCGACACCGATCACGCACTCGCCATCGAAGCACTGGTACGACGGAACCTGCCCGAGCCGGAGCCTACCGACGCCGAGGTGCGGCGCTGGCTGGACCGCCGAGACACATGGCGCGACAGCCCGCCACGAGACCAGCTCGTCCGGGTCAACGACCTCACCCTCGACTTCTATGAGCGATGCCTTGCCGACAGCTGGGCCCGCAGCTACATCGCAAACCGGTTCGGGCAAGACCTCGCCGGCACTACCCACCGGCCGGGCTACGCCCCAGACGGCTGGATGGAACTCGTCTACCACCTGCGCCGCCACGGCGTCAGCGACGACGAAATGCTGGAAGCAGGCGTCGCACTTCGTGCACGTACGGGCCACCTCATCGACAGGTTCCGCGACCGGGCCGTGTTCCCCATTACCGATCCCCACAACGACGCTGTGCTCGGGTTCGTCGGCCGACGTAACCCCACCCATGGCGACGAGGACCGACGCGGCCCCAAGTACCTCAACACCGCCGAAACCGCACTGTTCAGCAAGGGCGAACAGCTGTTCGTCGCCGGGCAACTGGCGCCAGACACCGTTCCCGTGATCACCGAAGGCCCATTCGACGCCCTGGCCGTCACCATCGCTACCGGCGGCAGCCGTGTCGGCGTTGCTGCCCTGGGCACCAGCCTCACCGTCCAACAGGTCCTGCAGCTACGTGGCCACCTGCAGCCGATCGTTGCAACCGATTCCGACCTCGCCGGACGGGTCGCCGCGGAGCGCGATTATTGGCTTCTCGCCTCGCAAGGCTACGACCCGTCGGTCGCCGGCCTCCCCGATGGTTTCGACCCGGCCGACCTGATCGCCTCGGGGCGAGCCGACCAGCTCGTGGCGGCGCTCGACTCCGCGCGTCCCCTTGCCGAGTCACTCATAGACGAACGACTTGCCCACCTGGCCTCCAACCAGGCTGCCATCGAGGCGGTCAGTGTCCTGGCAGCCCAGCCACCCGAACACTGGACCGCCGGCGCCCAATACATCTCCGACCGCGCCGGGATACCGTCCAGCGTCATACGCTCCGCTCTGGTCGGAATGTCCCGAAACTGGAACGCCGACCGCCGACGTGCCGCCGAGCACCACATGGGTCAAGCCGGCGAGATCAGGCAGCGGCTCGCCCACGCAGCCCGTCGGGCGGGATCGGCCACACATCACGAGGTGGCAAAGACACCGACGCCGAGCGGATACGACCGGCAGACCCCATCCCCCACGATGAGCCGGCCTGCGAGCGTCGACCGTTGACCTCTGACAGCCGGCGCGCACAATTGAGGCTCTGCCCCGAGGAGAACCGTTGACGACCATCCTCCTGATCGGCCTTGTCGCCACCGCGGTTGGACTGGTGCTCGGGCACTGGACCAGACGCACCCTGGCCGAGCTCCGCTACCGAACCGATGAAGAGCAAGAACTTCCAAACCCAAGCCCGCGGCACTGGATCACATGGACCTCTGCCCTTGCGGCCGGCTGCATTGCAACTTGGATCGCCAGCACCAACTCCTGGGCCCTCTTACCCGTCCTCCTACCACTCACACTCGCTGGACCAGCACTCGCTGCGATCGACCTCGACGTGATGCGGCTGCCCAGCAAGATTGTCGGCCCGGTAGCGATCCTCACACTCGCTGGTCTGGCCTCTACCATCGCCATCGAAAGCAGACCTGACACAGCGCTCAGAGGAGCGGCGGGCGGGCTCATCGCCGGCGGCTCGTTCTGGCTACTGAACCTGATCACCCGCGGCGGGATCGGCTTCGGCGACGTCAAGCTCGCCGCCGTGATCGGTGTCAGCGTCGGAGCCATCAGCCTGGTCGCCGCGTGGTGGGCGCTACTCGTCGGCTCCCTCACTGCCCTGATCTGGGCGAAGTTAACCCATCGGTCCGGACCGTTCCCTTACGGTCCTTGCCTGATGCTGGGCGGCTGCGTCGCCGTCCTAGCATCCGCTCTCTGACAAGTCGATCGGAGAAGCAGAAGGAGTCGACAACCTCTCTGATGACCGGACGCCCCCGCACCTTGAAGGCATCGGTAGCCACGGTCTACCGGCTTACGAAGGTCTGACCCGCATCTAGTCCCAAACCGAGCGTCCCCATGCGTATAGATTCCGGAGGTCCAGAAGTCTTGTTGCCAACTGGCGCCATTGGGGAACTCGGGGCATCGCGGGCTCTCGCCTTGAGACTAGATGCGGCGCGAATCACAAGGCCTGGCTAAGAGGTGATCCCATCGTGATGGCCAGACTCGTAGTCGAGTTGAGGGATAGCCCAGTCCGGGGCGAGGACCTTGATCCCTTTGACCTTGCCCGCGACCTTAAGAAGTCCGCCATCGGCGGTGAACAGAGTGACGCATCCGTGTCGCTGGGCGGCGGCTAAGTGGAGCGCATCGGCACCGCTGAGGTTGTACTCACGGGAGAGTTCGGCTGCGCTCTGGCCGTCGATCTCGGAGAGCTCCACGTACAACGCGCCCAACCCGTCCACGAATTCGCGTGCCTTGGACTGCCTCTGTTGGGCTTTGGCTCGGCCCTCGTGATCTCTTGCCCGCACGGTTGCCGCCCCAACCGCCTCCGCCACGACCAGCGCCGATATGACTGGCTGGAAGTTCCCGGCTTGCGCACCAGCGAGCACCGCGCGCGCCCCCTCGTAACTCGGATCCTTTGGGCCAAGGAACACGGCCAGAAGCACCGTCGTATCGAGATAGATGCGGTCACCCATCGCGTCGAACCTCGTCGATGATGTCCGCTACGGTCAGGCCTGGAAACAGCTCCGCGTATAACCCAGCTACCTCATGGATAGGGACCGCTCGGCCCCGGGGAGTTGACTCCTGAAGGCCCTCCAGCTTCAGGCGAATTCGCTGGCCGGCAGCGTTGCGCTCGATCAGGCCCCAGGCCTCGACTTCACGATCAAGTAGCCCGAGGACTGTAGCCGCGATCTCATCTGAATAGGTGACCGCGAGCGGTTCGCCGGTTTCAAGAATCATCCCCAGGTCACGGTGACCGTTGCGCTTCGACCACTTGTCGAGGTGGCCGCGAACACTCCCCAGGGCCTGATGCTTCGCCATCAGCGCTGAGTCCGCGTTGGCGGCGATGGTCCCACTTATCGCTCGCTCTCGACCTGCATCGATCCGTACCTGGTGGATGCCGAAATGGCCTGCCAGTCTGCCCAGTTCCCGTGCCGAGCGAAGCATCGCAAGGGTCCACCCTTCTGGCCTGGCCGCGTGCTCTGAGAGTTCTGCGAGTCCTCGATCGATCACAGCTGGCACTCCCACTGCGGCGGGATTCTCCAGCTCGATAATCACCGAGCCGAGCTCGAGCCGCGAAATCGTCCAGTTGCCAGCCGCGATACCGAGAATCTGCCCGGCATCCCGTAGAAGCACCATGAGGTGGGCGAGTGCGTTTTGCAGACCCTTGGCCGCAATCTCACCTGCCGCGCCGTCGAGCGTCAGCAGGATCGTCCCGCCATCATTCACATCGTCCACGCGACTCGCCTCCTCCCGTTAGACGTTCTCCTCGTCCATCCTGCCTGCGCTCGGGTCCTGGGGGGGACTTTTTGCCGTTTCGCAATCCCTGATCCTCAATCATCGCCTCAGGCTCAGACAGCCAGGATGCTTCCGAGCGAGGCGAGCTGATACCGCTCGGTCTACCGAAGATGCCATCTGACCACTCTGGGTTTCCGTTGTCGTGGAGTAAGTGCGAGCTGGGGGGTGGTTGGGCTTCCCCCGTGTGCCGCTAAGGGCTCAGATCGGCATCTGGGGCCTCCTGTGACCCTTTTGCGACCTTGGAGGCAGGCGCCCCGGTTCCGACTCGCCATCCTCTGCCTAAGCCGCGTCTCCGGTCAGCCAGGCTCGCAGGCCGATGACGGTCATCGCCTTCATGAGTCGCTGCCGATTCTTGCCGCTCAGCAGCGTGTCCGTGACTTCTGAGGTGGACTCGGCGACACCGAGGATGGCCTGGATGAGTGCGTCGAAAGCGTCGTTGGAGCCGGCGAAGTCGTCGTCGCTGTTGGCTTTCGCGATGGCCACGAGAGACTCGTCCTGCTTCGCCCGCTGGATGATGCTCTGCAAGCCAGACAGCTTGTCAGCGTCGGACAGGTTCGAGCCGGAGAACAGGTCGTTGATGGCATCCATGATCTCGGACCATCTGGCGTTGTTGGGGTCGTGGAGTTCGGCGCTGCCGACACCGATCATCCCGTCGAGTGGGGTCGGCTGGCCGGTCTCCATGTTCAGGGCGGCGGGGGTCCTTGCGGCGATCTTGTGGTGAGTGAGTTCGATCCCGGTCAGGTCCACAACCGCGATCTCGGGTGGTGTGGTGAGGATCGCTGCCAGGCGGCGGTAGAAGATATAGCGCTTCTCTAGGTCGGGGTTGTCGTAGTCGACGATCTGGGACAGGAAGCTGTAGGCGTGGACGTAGTTGTCGAGGTCGGTGCGGAACTGTAGGAGCCGCTCCTCCTCGTTCCGGTCCTTGATGGCGATCGCAGCTTTCATGAGGTGGTCGAAGGTGTGGGCGGAGGGTGAGGTGGCGCCGTGAAGCTTGCCGTTCTTGCCGGCCAGCTCCTCCCGCGTTGCCTTCTCGACGTCTTCCCAGGCATAGATGTTCTGTTGATCGAGCTTGGAAGCGAGCAGATGGGGCAGGTTGATGTCGCTGGCCTGCCCGAGCTTGGCGCCTTTGTAGTACGGCACGAAGGCGTCGAGGATCTGAGCTCCGTCATTGACGAAGTCGAGCACGAACACATCCTCGGCGCTCTTGCTGCCGTAGGTTCGATTTAGCCGAGAAAGCGTTTGGACGGCCATCACGCCGGCAAGCCGCTTGTCGACGTACATCGCACACAGCAGGGGTTGGTCGAACCCGACCTGGTATTTATTGGCAACGATCAGGACCTGGTAGTCGGGCCCGTTGAACACCCGGTCGACCGTCTTGCGATGCAGCCCTGTGTTCAAGGAGAGCTCCGAGACCGGGTCAGGGCCGGTCGTCTCGTCGGTCAGGCTGCCGGAGAATGCGACCAGCGCGTGCAGGTCGGTATAGCCCTGCTTGGCGATGTAGGACTCAAGGGCCTTGAAGTAGCGGACCGCTTCCTTGCGGCTACCGGTCACCACCATCGCTTTGGCGTTCCCATCGAGTTTGGCGGCCACGTTGTGCCGGAAGTGCTCGACGATGATCGCGACCTTCTGGGTGATGTTGTACGGGTGCAGCCGCACCCAGCGCATTACCGACTTCACCGCCTGGCTCTTGTCGACCGTGTTCTCGTCGTACTCGGCGCCGTTGTGGGCCACCTTCCACGCCACTTTGTAAGGGGTGAAGTTGGTCAGAACGTCCAGGATGAAGCCCTCTTGGATTGCCTGCCGCATCGTATAGAGGTGGAAGGACACCTTCTTCCCGCCGCCGGCCGGCTTACGGCCGAACAGCTCCAGCGTCTTCGCTTTGGGGGTTGCGGTGAACGCTAGGTAGGAGATGTTCGGCGCGTCCGCTCGCTGGCTCATTTTCGCGGCCAGAATGTCCTCGGACGACACCTCGCCGCCGTCGTCCAAGTCGGCAACCTCCTCCGGGGTCAGGATCTCTCGCAGCTTCGCCGCGGCATCACCGGTTTGGGAGGAGTGGGCCTCGTCGGCGATGACAGCAAACCTGCCGCCTAACTTGATCGCGTTGTCCTGCAGGTATCCGACCGCGAACGGGGCGGTCTGGATAGTGACGATGATGATCGGGGTCTTCGCCTTCAACGCGTCGCCGAACTTGTGGCTCTTGGAGTCGCCTTGGGGGTCGATCGAGATCACGTGGCTCGTGTCGTGCTCGATTTGGAGCATGGCGTCGGTCATCTGGGTGTCCAGGACGTTTCGGTCGGTGACGACAATGACGGAGTCGAACACCTTGACGTTGCTCGCATCGTGAAGCGCCGCGAGCCGGTGGGCCGTCCAGACGATTGTGTCCGTCTTGCCAGAGCCGGCGGAGTGCTCGATCAGGTACTTCTGGCCGGCGCCGTGGTCGAAGGCATCCTCCACAATCGCCTCCACGGCATCGAGCTGGTGGTAGCGCGGGAACCGGATGGACGTCGACTTCTTCTCAGTCCCGGTGGCCGGGTCGATCTTCATCTCGGTCTTCACCAGCATGTACTTGGTGAGGATCTTGATGAACATGTCGCGTTCGAGGATGCGGTCCCAGAAGTAGTCGGTGTCGTTGCCGTCAGGGTTGGCCGGGTTGCCGGCACCGTCATCGTCGCCTCGGTTGAACGGCAGGAACACGGTCTTGGGTCCGTCGAGCTTGGTCGTCATAGCGACCACCGAATTGGTGACCACGAAGTGAACCAGCGCGCCCCGGCCCCACGTCAGCAGCGGCTCAGCGCTCTTGGTGCCCGGGTCGCCGGGCAGGCGGTCCATGCCGTACTGCACCTCGCCCTGGACGACAGACTGGGTGAAGTCAGTCTTCAGCTCGATCGTGGCTACCGGGATGCCGTTGCAGAACAGGACAAGGTCGATCGAACGCGACTTCCATGTAGCCGAGTAGTGAACCTGGCGCATGACCCGCAGGCGGACCTTGCCGTAGGCATCCATCACCTCGGGGTTGTTCGACTCGGTCGGCTTCGCCTGGCAGAACTTCAGCGTGGTCGTCCCGACCCCGATCGGTTTGCGCAGCAGGTTCAGCGTGCCGCCGCCGTTGGCCGGCTTGGCCTTCAGCCGGGTCTCGACCGCATTGAGCAGGTCATTGAGCTGGTCGCCGAAGTTGGCCGTGCCCGGCTCGTCGAGGACCTTCGCCAACTGCTTCGGCTGGGTGTCGTGCAGCCAGCCCACCAGGTCCTCGGGGAACAGGGCGCGCTTGGCGTCGTATCCGGTGTCATCCTTTGAGTACAGCCAACCCCCAGCCACGAGTTGCTCGCAGACCTCGTTCTCGAAGGTGATCTCCTTGCCGGCGACGGCCATTACTGCTCCTGCTGGTTGGGGGTGATATCGCTGCGGGTGCACGGGTCGATCTGGCCAGTCACGGCTGCGACCACCAGAGCAGCATGTCGTTCCCGCGTGAGGGTGATGAACTGCTCGGCGCTGGCGATCGCCTCGCTACTGGACCGCCTCTCGACACTGGCAGCCCGGACGATTCGCCTCTGCTCGGCGACCGGAGGGATCGGAAGACGAAGCATATGCAGCTTGCTCGCCTTGATTCCCAGAGCAGTCGACCCCGTTGCCAGTGACGCGAGTTGTGCCTGGAATCTGGGCGCGAGGGCGGCGAGGAGGAGGAAATCGGGAAGCACAGAGTCGGCAGCCCGGAGTTTGATGACGCGCTGCGCAAGCGCTATGTCGACGCGGTCGACCAGAGCGAAGTTGCCGAGTGGGGCCTCCATCGTCATCAGAAGGTCGCCCGTTGCCGGCAGCCCCCTCCGCATCGTGCTCGCATATGTGGACTCAGAGACGTACTCCTTGGAACATTCGTAGTCGATGAAGCCCTGTTTGACGTTTCTCGCGGTGACGAGCTGCACTCCGTCTTCTACCTTGACTGGTGTTGCCCCGCGATAGTCCACGATTGATTTGACAGCCTTTGTGAGGCTGACCATCGCCCATCCATAAGGGAGTTCAGCCCTACCCTCAGCCGGCCAGGTGAGGTGGTTCAAGAGTGAGCCTGATCGTGCTGTGAGAAGCTCGATCAGGTCGGTCTGCGCACCAACAAGCAAGCCGATTTGGGCCTCCTCGGCGTCGAGGAAGTCTGCAATGGCCAGCTGTTCGGTCGGTGGCGGAAGCGGAAGCATGATTCGCCGCATTGCGGAGAATCGGGTGCTCCACAGATCTGCGACGATGCCCGAGCCCCAGCGGTAGAACTCCTCCTGAAAGGCCGTGCTGCGAAGAAGGTGATGTGCGTAGCGTGGCTCGATCCCCACTGGGCGAAGCACCGTTGAGATTACGGAGACGCTGCCATCGAGTGGGGAGATCCCGCCAGACCCCTTGCGGTCAGACCGACTATTGATCACATAGTCACCGGCCAGAGCCAGTTTGCGCGCGTCGTTGTTGTCTGTCAGCGCCACGCCGTCCATACGGGGCACGATGCCGGACATCGAGACCGAGAGAGGCTGGTAGTCGGAATCACTGACGACGGTCTTTCGCTCATGGAACACAGCACCCAGAGGTACCAACCCCCAGTGCGTCGGTATCTCCCCCAGCCAGTCTGTCCCGGACTGCCTTCTCTCGATGCTCACTTCTCGATCACCTGCAGGAGCCCGAGAATCCGCTCCACAACCTGCTGGAGGTCGGCATCGATTTCGGCCAACGGGCGCGGCGGCGTGTACCGATAGAAGATCCGGGTGAACGGGATCTCGAATCCGACCTTCGTCTTTGAGTGATCGATCCACGAGTCGGGGGCTAACGGCAGCACCTCCTGCAAGAAATACTCGTCTGTGTCTTGACCGAGCGGAATGTTCTGGACGTCCCTCAAAGAGGGATCGGGCAGCGGGCGACCCTTGCGATCGGTAACCAGTTCGCCAGCTTCGTCCGTGACTCCGAACACGCCGACCAGCGCCTTCAGTGTTGCGTCGGCGATGGCGATGCCGGTCATCCGCACGGCGAGCCGGAAATCGTTCTCGCGAGGCCACACAGTTCCGTCGGTGAGACCCATGAGAGCTTCCCGTAGGTCGTGCCGTTCCGACCTCACCAGTTTCTCGATCACGCGATTCGCCATGGCTTCCTCGACGAGCTCGGGGGTGACCAAGAAAGTCTGTCGCAGCGGTCGCTCCACCGTGATCGTCCGATAGCCCATCTCCTCGTTGTCGAGAACCTTAGAGAACTGAGTATCCGCATCATCGAACTCTCCGTGGATGGTGATGATTCGCCGAATGTCACCAGCGGAGAGTTCGCGACGCTTCGAGCCCAGCCCCTTGCGCATCCTCGTCCACATGCCAGTGGCGTCGATGAGCTGCACTTTGCCGCGGCGTTCGAGTGTCTTGCGGTTGGTGAGGACCCAGATGTAGGTCGAGATACCTGTGTTGTAGAACATGTCAGTAGGCAGGCCGACGATCGCCTCAACAAGATCGTTTTCGATTAGGTGGCGGCGGATCTCAGACGGCCCCGATCCAGCGCCGCCGGTGAACAACGGAGACCCGTTGAGCACGATCGCCGCGCGTCCACCACCCTGTGCGGCGGGGCGCATCTTCGCCACCAGGTGCTCCAGGAACAGCATGGCGCCATCATTGATCGGTGGCAGGCCGGCAGCGAACCGACCCTTGTCGCCATCACGATCCCGCTCGCGACGGACCGCCTGCTCCTGCACCTTCCAGTCGACACCGAACGGCGGGTTCGACAGGGCGTAGGTGAACGTCTTGCCCTCGTGGCCATCCCGGAGCAGCGTGTCGTCGTTGACCAAATTGCCGACGTCCTGGCCTTTGATGAGCATGTCGGCCTTGGCGATTGCGTAGGTCGAGGGGTTGATCTCCTGGCCTACCAGGGTGAGTCCGGACTCGTTGTTGTTGTGACGGCGCACCCACTCATCGGCAACCGACAACATGCCTCCGGTACCGCAGGTCGGGTCGTAGACCATCGGTCGGCGGTTCGGATCGGAAAGGTCCTCAGTGTCAGGTGTGAGCAGCAGCGAGACCATCAGTTCGATCACTTCGCGCGGTGTGAAGAACTCGCCGGCGGTCTCCTTCGAGGACTCCATGAACCTCCGGATGAGCTCCTCAAACACGAGGCCCATCTCGTGGTTGGTGACCTGGTTGGGGTGGACATTGACAAGGCGGAACTTCGTGACGACCATGGCAAGTCGGTCGGTCGCGTCAAGGCCGTCGACGATGTCGTCGAACTTGAACTTCGTGAAGATCTCGCGTGTCTCCCGGTCGAAGGCAGCGACGTACGCCTTCAGGTTCGAGGCCAGATTCGCCGGGTCGCCCAAGGTGCTCAGACTGTACTTCGACGTGTTGTAGAACCCTGTGCCGGCCGCCCGCTTTAGGGTGCTGTCTACAACAAGCTCGGGGCGCCCTGCCACCGTCGACACGGCAGCGAGCACCTCGGCCTTCGTTGGTTCCAGCATCGCGTCGAGGCGGGTCAGTACTGTGAAGGGAAGGATGACCTCGCCGTACTGCTTTGGCTTGTACGGGCCGCGCAGAAGGTCGGCGATCGACCAGATGAAGTTGGCGTCGGGGGCGGTCACTTTGCTGCCTCTTGCTTCTCGGTCGCGAAGACCTAGTCGATGGATGCACGTTGTTCGGTGGGCGTGCTTCACTGCATTGTGTCGGTTTTGGACCGCTCGCTCACCTCTGGATCGCCGCGACTCGTGCAAATACGCAATGGGTGACGTCAGATCTCAACTCGTCACCCCTTTTGCGCCAGCGACGACCTGACGGGTAGAGCGACGCAGTGTCGAAACGCTCACGCCCACAGCCGCAGCAATCTCGGGCATGGTCAGTTCGCGCGCATCCATTAGGTCCCTCGCACGCTGGAGGCGCTTGCCTGTAAGGGCCTGAGGTCGCCCGCCATGTCGACCCCGCGGCCGCCCAACTAGGGCTGCCTTGGTTCGCTCTGAGATCAGTGCCCGCTCAAACTCAGCGACCGCACCGATGACTTGCATGAAGAGTCGACCCGCGGACGTGCTGGTGTCGATTGCCTGATCCAGAACCACGAGAGACGCCCCGAGGCGCTCGCTCCTCTCGACAATCTCCGGCAGGTCTTTGAGGCTCCGCGCGAGCCGATCGAGCTTCGTGACGAAGAGCTGGTCGCCGGGGCGCAGTGCACGCAGCGCATTGGTGAGTTCGAGTCGGTCCGACTTGGCGCCCGATACGTGCTCGGCATAGATGTCAGCATCGGACACGCCAGCCACGGTAAGCGCCCGACGTTGAGTCTCGAGGTCCTGGCCGGAAGTGGACACCCTGGCATACGCCAGCCTCCGGCAGACGCTTGCGTCAGAAGTCATGTGGTTTCGGTCCCTTGATTCTGGCCGAGTATTGACCGGCCAAGTTGAGCGTGCCATGCGCCGCAGACAGCCCGGTTTGCCAGGAGTCAGAACCGATCGTGTTGTGATAACGGCGGTGCGCCGCCCACCGGATCAAAAGCGGGGCCGGATAGGCAGAGCAACTTGCCGGGACCCTCCCCGATTTCGGGCGCGCGACCGCGTAGTCGAATCACCCTCACTTCGACGTAATCATGGTCAGTCTCGCCGCAGCTCTCCAGTGACGGAGTCGATTTCATGGCCATCACTGTCGATGATGCGAAGCCGAGGGCGTTCCACGGTTCTGCGCTCGAGGATTGCGAGGTCGGCATCGAACGCGGCACGGCGTTCTGCGGCTGCCGCATTGCTTGCATACCGGTTGTGGCGGGACCTTCCCGGCCAAGGCTTGTGTTCTTCTTCGCAGAGGGTGCGGGTTCGGAGTTTGAGCCGGTCAGTGAAGGCCGAGACGGTGTAGCGGTGCCATTCCTCGAGGCTGTTGCTGGCTGTGTCGATGCTGGCTCGTCGTCGTTGGTCGGCGAGGGCAGCGATCTCGTGAACCAAGTGCGGGTGGAGTGGCCAGCAGGGCGGGATCATCGCTCCCCCGGCTGGGTCCCAGACGTACTCGGTGTTGAACCAGTCGACGACTTGGTCGAGCCACTGCCATAGTTCCCGGCGAAGCTCGGGCGCCCTGCAGGTGGGCGGATCCCAAGGCCGGGGCAGGCTGGCAGGGTTCCCGATTCGGCGCTTGGTCTTCTCGTCGCCGCTGGCAACCAGGTAGAGGTCCTCGTAGGCGGCCCGCAGATGTGGTGTGAGCGGCATGGGGAAGGCTCGTACGAGCTGTCCGGTCACGTTTGGTCTCCGGTGGATCCCGACTTCTCGGCCGGAACCGCTTGCTCGCGCGCAGGCATCAGTGGGGCGCGGAGGTTGCTGAGCTCTTCTCGCGCCGTCTTCTGCTGGTCGAGGAGTTGTCGGCCGGGTTTGCCGTCGATGCATCGGGTGAGTCGCACCAGGATGGGCCGAGTGTTCTCGGCCACGACCAGAGCGTGGCGCTCGGGCAGTTGCCGGATCTCTTCGGGGCGGAGGATGGGCATGTCTTCGCCGGAGGTCGATCGGCCGCCTCGTCCGCCGGTCTGCCAGGTGGTACGTGCAACCCTGACGGTTCCGACGAGGTCGGAGATTTCGCGGTTGAAGTGGATGTCCTTGCTGCCGCCGAACATGACCAGCACGTTGGTGAGGCCGATGAGAGCGCGGGCTTCGGTTTCTCCGAAGATGGCCACGAGCTGTGCGCGAGTTTGGGCTGCGTAAATGAAGCTGATGCCGAGCGCACGTTCGTTGGCCATCCGTGTGCGCAGGGTTGGCAGTGGTGCCGTGGAGGGCAGTTCGTCGAGGCAGGCCAGCATGGGTGGGCACAGCCGGCCCCACCGGCTGTTGTTGGCGAGCGACAAGGCGGTGTCGAGGATGTCCTCGGCCGCGGCGGTCATCAGGGGTGAGGCGGACGCGTAGGGATCCTCACGTCCGAGCAGGTAGATCGTGCCGTGCTTCCCGATGAGGTCGGCGATGTCGGTGGCAGGGCGTCCAGACCCTGGCACGCAACGTCGCCCTATTTCGGGCTGGAAGAACAGGCTCATGGCTTGCTGGACGGTGGTGATGGTGTTGCCAGCGGTCCGGTCGTCGCCGGTGAGCGCTCCCTGGAGGAGGCCGTGCCAGAACTTAGCTGCACGCGGATGTGACAGCAGGATCTCCGCGGGCTCGGGCGATCCGAGTGGGTTGGCAACCCACCGTAGGACCGCGTCGAGGTCCTCGCCGGCGAGGGCTGCGGCATGGAAGTAGGCCATGAGCACCTTGGCTGCTTCGGCGGCGTAGAACCTGGCTGCAGCGTCGCCGGAGCCGCCGGTTGCGGTGGTGTGGACGGTCCCGGCGGTGAAGGCTTTGGCTCGGCGCTCGGCGACGATCGGGTTCACGCAGCCCGCGATCGGGTCCCAGATGAGTTCGGGGATGCCGTCGGCGAGCCCGAAGGGGTCGAGTACCGCGACGGGCCGGTTACAGTTCTGGCGCGCGGTGATGGTGAGTAGAAGGTCGTCGGCTTTGGTGAGGGTGACTAGCGCCGCGCCTGGTGCGCCGAGAAGCGCCGGTGTGAGGACGTCGAGGGTCTTGCCGCTGCCCTGTGGGCCGATGACGCCGGCGGTGCGGTCCCAGGGGCACCACAGATCACCGGCGCGCGGTTCGTGTGCTTGGCCGATGCGCCATCCGACCGTCCAGGGGTCGAACTTGTTTCCCATTGCGGTCTCCTAAATCGCGATGCCGGGCGCGGGTGGGTTCAACTGCTTCCCCTGATGTGGGTGGAGGCGGGAGGTTGGGGGCTGGACCGTTTCCCATGGGCCGCTGACCGGGGTCGCGGGTTCTCCGACCGCCTGTCGTGTGGCCGGGTCCGTCTGGCTGAGGATGCCCTCGCGCAGCTCGGTCCACCTGTAGGGGGGGACCACATTGTCGATAAGTGCGTCGAGGAGGACGAATGGGGGTGTCCCGGGGCGGGGTGCAGCCTGGGCTCGTTCAAGGGCGATGTCGGCCGTGGCGCCGTCGCCGGTGATCCAGGCGGCCATGCCGGCCAGGTGGAGCGGTGTCTGTGACACCCCCGCGGCGGTTTGGTTGATGACTGTTCGCCAGAGCTGCAGATGTTGTTCGGCGTTGTCCCTCGTCATCGAGAGCAGCGCCACTTGACGGCCGGGAGTCGTGGCGACGAGTGCGGACAGCTGCATGGCGTCGAGTTGGCTCATGGGCGTCCCGGTTAGGCCCTCCTGGCCGGGATCGGTGAGGTTGCGTGCGATGAGGGCGCGAACTGTCTCGACGACAGCGGCATGGTTCAGCGGTTCCGGAAGAGCAGCCAGCGCCTGGTCCGCCACCTCGCGGAGCTCGGCCGTGTTTTCAGCGCTGGTGAATTGGGCGTGCAGGTCGGATCGTCGCTCCAGGACGGATAGGCCGTGGTAGGCGGCCTCGGCTGCGGCCCGGCCGTGCCGGTCGACCACTCCGGACCGGTCGTCTCCGGTGTGCCAGGTCTCGGCGTGGACGAGCATGGTCTGGCTGTTGGCGAGGGGCGGCAGGTGGTCTTTGCAGCGTTGCAGCAGATGCCAGCCGGCGGCCTGATCGTGGGTGTAGGCCATCAAGTAGGCGTCGGCGTCGGGGTACCTGTTCCAGATCCGGTCCAAGAGCTCCTCGGCTCTGCCAGGTCGCTGCACGTCGGCGATGTCGGCGCGAGCTGTGACCTCGATTCGGCCCTGCTGCAGCACCATGATCACCAGGGATTCTTCGGGCTGGAACCCGATCAGGTGTGGCACCAACTGGGCAACCTCGCCGGGCTCGCGAATGTGCAGTTGCGGTACTTGGTCCTCAGTCATTGCTGCTCTCCTCTCCGGTCGTCCGATTCCTGGAGCGCATCCGGGTGTTCCGCCGGTGCGGCCAGTGGGTGGGTCTGCCCGGGAAAGGGCCGCGCCTTGGCTGGCGCCGGGTTGAGTGCCTCCCACACCTCCCCGGTCACCGCGGGCGTGGGTGTCTGGGATTGGGCAGGCTGTTCGACGAGCCTGGGACGGGTCAGGACGGTCAGGGGCTCGCCGAGGTCCTCGGTGTGAGCCTTGACTGTGCCGATCAGGGTGAGTTGTTCGCCACGCCTGACCTTGTGGGCCCAGCGCGCGGAGGTGATCATCTTGACGCGGGCGGTGCCGCAGTCGACGATCAGCAGCGTCCGCGGTTCCCAGCGGTAGCTCTGGACCCACCCTGTGGTGACCACGGTCCCTGAGACGGTGATGCGCTCCCCCACGGTGCCGACATGCACGAGGGCTGGCTCGGATCGATCGGAACCTGACAGGCCGGCTGCTCGCCGCCGGTCATCCCCTGGCTCCGGCGAGCCGACCGAGGTGAACCACTCGGACCCGAAGGAATACTCCCTGGTGTGGTGCGGGGCAGGGGCGTCCCACTCGCAGGCGGACTCGCCGTACCAGTCCTCATCGTCGAACTGAACGCCGTCACAGGCGTCCCAGTCGTCTGGTTCCCCTTCTTGCTGATCGAAGTACGCCCTCGAATGTTGGATCTTGCGCTCAATGGACGTGGCCAGCAGCTTTGCTGTCTCCAGCGGGTCTGATGTTCGGACCGATTCGGCGTCCGCGTTCCAGTGGTGGCCGAGGTGGGCGAGACGTTCGACGTACCGCTCGAATATCTCGGCGTCGGTGGGGTCTCGCCGTTCGAGGTCACGGAAGTCCTGAAGGATGCGGCCTGGCAGTGCATTGAGTTCGGCTGCCCTTTGTGGACCCATGGGCATCCGAACGTCGTTCCACTCCGTCGGGGACGAGGCCGTGCGAGTGACGCACCAGACGCTGACCATCCCGATCCAGCGAGACAGGCTGCCCTGCTCGTCCACGTCTGGGGGTTTGTGAGTATCGACCGGTTCGGGTCCTTGACGCATGGTCATCGTTGTCTCCCTTGCTTGGTGTGCGCTTCCTGGAGGTCGGGTCGGATTACTGCTGAGTTGCGGCGGAGTCGGGTGACTCCGAGGACGGCTTCCGCCTCTGCTCCGCTAGCCATGCCCTTCATGCGGCCGGCGCCCCAGCGGTGGTGCATCCAGAGGGCAGCGAGGATTGTTGCGGCGGCCAGCAGCAGTTGGGTGGTGATAATCCAGCCGTAAAGAGCGGCCCGGCTGGCCGGAGTTGAGTGGAGGATCAAGCCGGCCTGCGGGTTGCCAGCAAGGACGGCGGGCAGGCTGGAGTAGAGCGCTCTTCCGGTGGGCCAGATCCAGCCGGCGCCGGCGGCCCAGTTGGCGAGGGTGCGGGCGAGTTGGACGCCGAGCCCGGCGAGGAGGAGCCAGCCGGTGAGGATCCCAGCCGGGATCTCCCACGTGAACGGGTAGGGGTCACGACGCCGGTCGGATTGCAGCATGGTCATGGGTTGTCTTCTCTCAGCGCGTAAAGAAGGAGACGTGGACGTGGTTGCGGTGGGCCAGCGTTGGGTTGGTGTTGCCGAGCGGGTGCCGGTAGGCCCGCCAGGCGCCGCTGACGGTGGGCACCCATTTCTTGGCGTCCCAGATGATGTACTTCACGTGCAGGGCTTTGGCGTGGGCCTGGACCCAGTGGGCGACTCGCCAGCCGAAGGCGTTGCCGGCCCGGGCGTTCCAGCGCGGGATCATGAAGTCGACCGCGAGTCCTTTCGGGTGGTCGGAGGCGGAGATCGGTCGTGCTCCCCGCCCTCCCATGTACTTGATGGCCGGGAATGCGGCTTTGATGCAGCGCAGCCCGTGCAGCGCGGTTGCGCGCAGTCCGTGCTCGGCCGCTGAGTGGGAGGGTGGGCAGCTGCCGTCGAAGCCGGGCAGGTCGGCGTCGGCGGGCAGGCATTCGCTGGGGTCGCCGGCTTCGACGACGACACCGGCCCGGCCCGCGTAGGACCAGGCGTAGTAGAGGACGTCGTTTCGGTAGCTGACGGAGCGGTTGTAGGCCCACAGTGCCCGGATCACCCCGGCGGTGCCTTGTTTGGCTCCGGAGCGAACCAGGTAGTTGGCGGCGGAGAAGATGCTGTCGGCGTCGTTGTGGATGTCGCGTCGCCCGTCGTGGTTGCCGTCGACGCCGTAGGCGGCGAACGTGTCGGGCATGAACTGCATCAGGCCTTGGGCGCCGGCACTGGAGGTGTGGTTGTTGCGGCCATGCCGGGTTTCGGCCATCCCGATCCCAGCCAGCAGTTGCCACGGCACCCGATAGCGGGCAGCTGCTGCTAGGTATAGCGCTTTGACCGCGGCCGGGATGGCTTGCGCCGAGCTGGTCAGGGACTGATGCCGGGGTGTGCCCCATCTGGGCAGGGTGAACCCGCCACTGCTGGCGCCGATGGCGGCGAGGGTGGTGACGGTGTCGTAGGCGGAGCAGGGGTCTTGGCGGATCTGTTCGGCAACTGCTGGAGTGACGACGACGGCACCCATGGTGATGATGCCGATCGGGATCGCGCCGAACACGATCAGCATCAGGACGGTGATTCCGCCGAGCCACCGCACGGTCTACGCCTTGGCCCGCAGGAGGGACTGGTTGGTGAAGGTGAGCTGGCGCCGCTCGATGGGGTGAAGGATGGTTTCGACCTTGAAGGTCCACTCGCCCACCTTCCAGACGGCACGTCCGGGGGCTTGGCGGCACCAGTCGGTGATCCAGCCGATCTCGACCTCGCTCAGGTCGAGTAGTTCGCCGAGTTGGTGGGCGACGGCGGCGTCCTGGCCGTGCAGGATCTTGGTGTCGGCGAGGTGGAGCAGGTCCTTGGCGATTTGGGCGGCTTGGGAGCCGGCGTCACCGACACTGTCGAGGTCGGTGGGTTTGTGGCCGATGGCGTACTGGATGTCGCCGTCGCGGCGGCTCAACCGGAGGTCGGCGTCCAGGCTCTTGACCGCGTCCAGGCCGAGCCGCATGATCTTCCAGACTTCGTCGCGGACCACGATCCGCAGGTCGCCGGGGGCTGCGAGTTCGCGCATCGCTCTGCCCCAGCTGTTGAGGCACAGCAGCGCCATTCCGGTCGCCTCGTCACCCAGGCCTTCGAGGCGGGACAGCGACAGCGACTGGATGGGCGCGGCCCAGTCCAGCGCGATGCTGGTGTGGTCGTCGAACAGGCCCTTCAGGGTGCCGCCGACCATTTTGCCGAGCGCGTCGCGCAGGAGCCGGGTCTGGTCCAAGAAGTGCCGTTCGGAGGCGTACCGGCACACCGTGATCAGGTCGGGGGGTGGTGCGTCGAGGAGGTGCCACAGGGCCGGAATGGTGGTTTCGGTCAGCTGGGTGTGGCCGTCGGTGTAGCCGGTGAGCATCTTCAGCGCGGCGTCGACCACGACTTCTTCGCTGGGTCCGAAGGGGACGGGGAGGGTGCCGATCTTCTGGGAGCCGACCAGTCCGCGGATCAGGGTTGCCCAGCGGCCGAAGACGACCTTGGCTCTATCTTGGGCGGCGGTGGCGTCGAGGTATTCCCAGCCGAGTTTGAGCGGGCCGAACTCGAGCGGGTTGATGCGGGCGTTGAGGCCTTGGCCGATGGCGATCGGTGTGACGCCGACGGCTCGGCACAGAGGCTCGTATTCGTCTTTGACGTCGCCCAGGACCAGTGCCTTGTAGCCGAACCCGAGCATGCGCAGCACGAACGCCTTGACGGTCGCGGACTTGCCCATGCCTGGTTTGCCGAAGGTGATCATGTTCGGGTTGGAGACCGGGATGTTCTCGTCCAGCACCCAGCCGTTGGGGTCGGCGTGGAAGCTGGTGCGCGACAGGTAGTCGATGCCCATCTGGGCACCCCGCGGCGGGATCGCCGGGCCAGTCACGAAGGGCCACAGCACCGGCGCCTGGTCGCTGGTCATGCGCCACACCGAGACCGGTGCCGGTGCCGGCGACCAGCCGCGGTCGCGGCGTCGGGCACCGCGTCGCGGCGTCGGAACGAACAGGCGCGGTTCTCGCGTGGCGGGTTGGCTGGCCGGCTGGGTGGGGAGCTGGTGGCCGAAGTCGGCCAGCAGCCGGTCGACTCCCCTGCCGGGCCTATTCGTTGTCTGGCCGTTCACTGGTCGGCCTTGCGATCCAGGCCGATGCCGAGGGGAATGTTGGCGGCGGCGAAGGCGGCGTCCTGGGACAGGTCGAGGCGTAGCGGCGCGAACCCGGCGCGGCGGATGGAGGCGTCGAGCCGGCGGCCGAACTCGGCGATCCGCATTGTTGTGGACACGGTGGTGCAGGCGACCGCGTAGGGCCGGATGAGGGCGTTGCCGGAGGCGAGTTTGGCGTCCAGGCCTCGGGTGTGGGCGATGGTGGTGAGGTCCTTGGCGCGGGTCTTGACCCCGGCGTGGTTGCGGAGCGCCTCGCCCATGTCGGCGGCGGCTTCGGCGTTCTGGGTCTGACGGTCAGCGGTCGTTTGCGGCAGGATCGGGAACACCACCACCATCGAGCGTCGCTCCCCCGGCTCGGTGGGCACCAGCACCGGCGCGAGGGCGCCCAGCACCGCACCCTTAGCGGGCAGTGTGACCGTGGAAGAGATGCTGTGCCAGGCGTCGTGAATGTAGTGACGGGAATCCAGGTCGGCTCCGGACGGGCCGGCTTGGGACCAGGGCACGTCTGCGTTCACGGCCGGGTCTGCGTCCCGAGCGGCGAGGGCTTCGATGATTCCTGCCCGATCACCGGGGGCGAACCCGGTACGGACCGCGGCTGCGAGCTGGGGCGAGGTCAGCCAGCCCACGGCGCTGATCCGCATGCCGGTGCGCAGGTGGCCTTCCACCTCAGCCATCAACATGCTCATCGCCCGGGCTCGGGCGTCGATACCGCGCCCAAACTCCCTGGCTTCACGGGCAAGACGGGATTCGGGGACCACGATCGTGCAGAACGCCTCGGTCCGGACCCCGGCCAGGGTCAAGGTGGCAGCCATCTGGGTGTTGATCAAGCGGGCCAGCGGCGGCACCCCAGCCGGTTGGTGGCCGGCCAGCCACTGCTCCCGCTCAGCCCCGTCATCGGGCACCGAACGCACCACGAACTGCACCTCGCTGATCAGTTCGGTGCGGGCGCACGCGTTGAGCAGTGCGGCCAGCCCGCGACCCTGGCTGTCACGCTCGGCCAGGTCGGCCAGCGCCAGCCCGGGATGGCTGATCGCGGCGGTCGCCGCCCACACCCGGCTGGCGTTGTCCTGGATGAGCGCGATCCGGGCATTGGTCGGGCCGGTCGGCGGGCCGTCATGGACACGGACACCTGCCAGCACCCCGGGAAGGTCCGGCTTGTTCGGTTCTCCCACGCGGCCCTTCGCCGCACGCGAACGCCACCGGACCCACCGCAGCACCACTCCGGACGCGTACGCGACCGCCGCAAGGAGCCAGCCGGTAGCGGATCGGCCCAGGATCGGCACCACCACCAGGACGAGCATCAGCACCCAGCCCACAACTGCACCGGCAAGCACGACCCACCGCTGGGTCTGCAACCCCCACAACACCGGAGCTCCCGCCGCGACCAAGAGAACCAGCTGGACCGCGGTCAAACCGAAGAACATGCCCGGCCGGTCCCGGGTGTAGTCGCCATACACGGTTGCCATGTCTCTCCTCCTAGAGGGCCACCACGGCCACTTCGGCTGCTGCAGCGCCGCCGCCAGCCCCAGCCGAGGTGCCTGCGCCGGCGCCACCGCCGGAACTTGCCGCCCCATCGGCTTCGGCACTCAGCTCTCCTGGACCCGGCTCAGGGGTGGGGCCGTTCAGTGAGGTGGTCGGGGATCCGGGACTCTGTTCGGGTTGGCTGTTGGCTTCCCGGTTGGCTCGGGCAGCGCCGTCGCTTCGGCTGTCTTGGTAGTCGGGCTGGTAGGTGTTGTGTCCGACACCCTCCTGGTTGGTCAGGTCGGTGAGTACTGAGGTGCCGACCGTGCCGACCCGGGCCATCGCGCCGAGACCGGCGGCCAGCCCGGCACCGACCGGGCCGAGGAAGGAGCCGGCTTGCTGCACCGCGCCGGCGACGCGCGCGGTTGTGGCGGCGTCTGCGCTTGCTTCGCCGGCCGATTGTCCGCCGCTGCTCTTCGCGGCGGTGTCGTCGCTGGCGGTGGCCGCCGGCTTCCCATCCAGGAGTCCTTGCAGCCCGCCGGTCGCCTGCATCCCGGCGCGCATCGACGCACCCGAGGCGGTGCCGGGGTCGACGAAGGCGAGCAGTTTGAACAAGGCCACCGGGGAGAAAACGGCGATGCAGATCAGTGCAGCGGCAGGCACGATGGTGCCGACCGAGGCCTCGACCGTCCCGGCCTTGCCCACTGCAACACCCTCGGCGAACTTCATCCCGACCCCGGTCACGACCACGACAAGAAGCGGGGTCACCACTGCGGCGTGGAACCAGCGGAACGCTTTCCAGAACCAGGCACGGGTGGTTTCGTTCACCAGCCCTGCCGCGGCGATCGGGCCGGTTGCGACCAGCACCATCAGGGCCGCGTCACGGGCCAGGATCACCAGCAGGTGCCCGATCGCGGCGATCCACATGAACAGCCCCAGGAAACCCAGGACGGTCGCCAATCCGGCATCGGTGACCTGTTTGGTGTCGAAACTGGTCCAGGGCTGCCATGAGTTCCAGGACGTCACACCCAGCAACGACTCCATCACGGCGCGGGTCAACCCACCGACGGCGGCAGTGACCAACACCGTGTAGCCCACCCAGGCGCCGGTGATCACCGCGAACTGGGCCAGCCCAATCCCGGCCCTGGCCAGACCCTTGCCGTCGCGTCGCCCTGCGGCGATGCCGATCTGGACGACCAGCAGGATCATCACCATCACCCCGGCGATCCAGAACGTGACCTGATACAGGTCCTGCGCCGGGCCGTCAGCGGACAGATCGGGCACCAGCCAGGCGTCCATCCATTGCAGGATCAGCCGCAGCAGCCACAGCCCGGCGTTCCACACGCTGAGCCACATCGCGGTCCAGGCGTCGGTGACTATCTGTGCGGCGGTCGAGGCCAGTTTCGAGAACGGATCCCACGGCATCTATCGCTCCATCTCTTCGGTCCAGGTCAGCCAGCCCGCGTCCGCCGCGGCACGCGATCCGGGCCACGCCGATGGTGCGCGTGCCGGCACGGGGCCGGCCGCGACCTGCCACCGCGAGCCAGTGGGGTTCCACGCCATGCGGGAGCAGAACCCATAGCCCATCCGGGACTCGGTCCTGATCGCGGCCCGGATGTCCATCAGGACGCACACCAGCGTCCAGTCCGGGCCATCGCTGCCTTTGACCATGGCGGCGGCCGGGGTCGCGGCCACCAAGGTCGTCGGATCCTTCTCTGTTCCTCCCTGCCGCGCCGATGCGAGGAAGGTCTGGACGTCTCGGGTCAGTTCCCAATCCGCGAGGCTGGGCCCGCCGGGCTGCACCCAGGCGGTGTGCACCTGGCCGGTTAACGGCAGGCTCATCGACTCCAGCACGGTCTTCTCGATCGCGGCCAGCTGACCCACCGCACCTTCGGGAGTGTGCGGGAACCCGGTCGGCACGTTCGCCGGACCGGAAGCGATGGTGGCGATCGGGACCCGGATCTCGTCCGACGTGGCGATGACCGGGTCGGGACTGAAGGCCGCCTCCGGGCCCACGCTGGCCATCGGAGCTGCAGCTATCCGGTCCCTCACCGTCAGCGCGGGGTCGCCGGGCTCAACGACCGAACCGATGCCGGGATCTGTCCGCGGGGCGATTGCCTGCCAAATTGCCATTCCCAGACCGGCGGCGAGCATCACAGCCGCGACCAGGACGCCAGCGAGTGCGGCGAGTAGCCGGTCCCTCCCCCACGGCCGCGTCTCGGCTGGGAGGCGACGCGTCCTGCGACTGAAGAGCCTCATCGCGACCGTCCTAGATGCAGCCGTTGCCGAGGATGCTGTCCACGATCCCCGGAGCGACCACGAAGGTGATCGCGGCCAGGACCACGACGAAGATGCCCACGATCCCGGCCTTGCTGGCGTGCGGCATGTTGAAGATCCGCCCGGCCACGATGGCGCCGATCGCGACGATGATGCCGACGGCGAACAGGATGATCACGGCCCACAGCACGTACCCGGTGATGTCGTCGGCGTACTGCTGGGCGCCCGGCGGCGCCTTCGGGCAGACCTTCAGGGGAATCACTAGTGGAGTCAGACCTGCTGCCATGGCGGTAAAGGTCATTGGGTTGTTCCTCTCAGGCTGCTCAACAGGGGTGAAATGCCGGTGACGAGCGACTCAGGCAGGGGCTCGACGGATGCTCCGTTGAAAGCGAGCCGCGGGTCGTGCGGAACGGTTGTCAGGCGGCCGTTGGCCCGGAGTGCCCGGGTGTGCGGACCCAGGTACTGCTCGAGCTGCTTCGGCCAGCGGCTCGGGCCGATCAGGATGGCGTGGGCGCGGTCACAGCCCACCAGGTCGATCGCCAGTTCAAGCCGCCGGAGGCCCGGAATCGTAGGAAGTGACACAACCGCCACCACCGGCAGGGTTCGGGCCACGGCCCCGAGCCAACCGCCGCTGGACAGCAGCAGGTCGATGTCAGCCGAGCAGTCCAGCACCGTGAACGGCCTGGAAGGTTGTGCGGGGACCGGCATCGCTTCGAGGGTCGGCACCCGATCGCCGCGGCGCTCGATGATGACCTCGCCCCGGGTGCCCCGCACCCAACCGTCCCCGGTTTGGCCCATCTCGGCAGTACTTGCAGCGGCCAGGCTCGACGAGGTGACCGTGCAGCACTCCACTACGCGCGCCTCACCAGCACATGTGGCCAACGCCAAACCGACCACCGACGTGCCGGCGCCCCGGGTGGCGCCGACGACCAACACCACCTGCTCGCCAGCTCCTGGGCTCCACACCACCGTCGACGAGGGGGGCCCGGCGGCCGGCAGGAGCGAATGGTCGCGGAAGTGGCCGGCTACCGCGGCGTGGTACGCCCTGCGGAGTTCCTCCACCGACACCACCGGAGCTGCGACTGCAATGGTCATGGACGTAAGTCCTCCGAGCGCTTCCGCAGCCCGGCTCGCAGGGCGGAGCTGGGCAGCAGCGCCAGTCGACGCTTCGCCGCCTGGATCGCCTGCAAAGTCGCCGTCGTGTCTGCCAGCGTGCGAATCGCTTCCGGTTCCTCGCCCAGCAGATCAAACAGGCGCGCCACCTCCACGGTCGGGTCGTCGGTCATCATCATGTGAACCTCCTCCACCCACTAAGCCGATGAGCGAGGGTCGATTCGGACACGATCGGTCACGCAATCCGGCGTAGTGCTGCTGAGCGGCCCTCGTCCTGCACCGCTCGGGCCAGCGCAGCGATGCTGGCCTTCGCGCGACGGCGGACCGTTCGACCGCTCGTCCCCCATCGGGCTGCGACCCGGTCCGAGGCCCGGTTTCCCAGCAGCGGAATGCTGTCCGGCAGACCCGAAGAGATGCTCGCGGCCGCAACCAGATCGATCAGCAAGAGCCGCTCCGCTGACGTGATGACGCCCTGCCTGCAGCCCCACGCCAAAACACTTTGCAGCGCATCCGCGGCTGTCGCTGAGTACGGATCGACATCCTTCACATCGACCCGGGCGATCTCGTCATCCACGACGGTGCGTGCACGGGTCCTATCGCCGCGGGTGTCCAGACGCGAACGATCGCCAATCTCCATAAGGACGCGCCGACGAACCCGCCAGGCGATGTTGGCAGCCACGCGTCGTGACGTCCTCCAGTCGAACGTGCGCACCTCGATCCACAAACACGCCGCGATGTGCTCGTCGATGTCGGGGTCAGATTCCACGAGTTCTGCAGACAGCCGAACCGCACTCGGCAACAGCAGCCACGCCAGCACTGCGGCGGCGTCGACATCGTCGCGCCCGTCCTCGGCGGCCAACTCGGCCAGTCCGAGCAACAACGAGTCCACGTCTTGCGCTGGAGCGCTGCGCCGCCACACATCGACCAACGCTGGCTCCGTCAACAAACCCAGGCTCGGCACCTCCGGGCCCCACTGCGACCAACGCCGCACCATCAAATCGATCACCCGATCGTCATCCAGCCCGAGGGCAAGCACCACACTCATCAACAGCTCCTTCTCACGGTCTCCTACGACCAGAGAAGGCCAGCCCAGGCGTGTGGCCACAGATGTCCCCAGCAGATCTGTGGACGACGCTTCGTTATCCACAGATCGGTGCAAAACCCCTTGACAAGCCCATGTCCCCCCGTGTCCCTCCGATTCCCGCGTGGCGCGTAGCCGGGGCCACAAGGGAGGCGAGGAATGCTCGTGGCACGAGCTCAACATCCGCCAGTGCACGGCTCGATGCCGGGGTCAACATCGGGCGTCCCGGGGCGAGTGGGTCAAGACTCCTTAGCGACGCGATCTAGCCGGTATGCCGACACCGGAAGCAGTGGACACGGCGCAGTGCCCACAGAGTGCCGTCTGCAGGCAGACTGAGATCGTGACTCAATCCGTGCACCCTTATGCAGGTGGTGGTGGCGGCTTTCGGTTCGAGTACGAGGTTGCCTCATGGTTCGCGGTCGAGATGCTTCTCTCGCGCTATTCGGTCCTTGGCGGGGTCATTGCCACGTTGCAGCCGCAGGCCGGTCCTGCTGGCTTCGACGATCTTCAGTTGGAGCTTGAGCTACCTGACAACGGCACGCGAGTGGTCAATGTCCAGACTCGATCTCGCCAGCCCTTCGCCGCCGGTGACTCAAAGTTCCAGATCCTGCTACGGCAAGCCGCCACTGCCGTGGGCCAAGGGCGACAGGCCTACTCCGCAGGTGCGAAACGGCTGGCGATTGTGGTCGGGGCGTCGTCCCCTGGGCACTCGCCTATGAGTAGCCTCTGTGACCTCGCCCGAATGTTCGTCGACTCTGGGAAATTCGCCGAGGCAGTTGAGGCCCGCGCAGGCCAAGTTGCTCAACGATGGCAGCATTGCCTCGCTGCGAGCGGACTCCCCGCCGACTCGCTTCACGCCACCCTCAGCGCTCTTGAGGTGCACGCCTTCGACCTCCGTTCATCGAATGCTCCACATTGCGTGCAGCTGGAAAACCACCTCGCGGCAGCGTGGGATCCGCCAGATCGTGGAGCGGCCGTCGCCCTACACAACGCGCTCCGGGTCCACCTCCAGGAGATTGGCCTTTCCGCCGCCGTTGTCGATGTCGCATCCCTCCAGCGCAACCTGACCACCTTCATGCCGGTGTTTCTTGGCGCGACGACTCGGAGAGTGCGTCTGGCGCGGCTCAAGGACGCCGCGCGTAACCGCATCGAGACCAAACTCCGGGTTCTTGGGGTTGACGCAGGGATTGCGGAGTCGCTGGCCGCTGACGCGCTCGCAACCGCTCCAAAGGTGGAGACGGGCGCCGGCATATCTCTCCTGATCGGTGCCCTCGGCGTAGGCAAGACGACTGAACTTGAACGCCTCCACGCGAGGGCGATTGAGAAGGCCATGGACGAGCCCAACGCACCGATCCCAGTGAAAGTAGATGCACGAGACCTCGTCGGCAACCAGGTGAGAGCGGTCATCGACGGAGAGGTGGCCGGCTTGGGTGACCCTTCCCGAGTGGGAGTTCATCTTGCCGTTGATGGCGCCGACGAGGTGGCGCTCGGGGTAGACGGGATAGCAACCCTCGTCAGCCCTCTCTTGGCGCTGTGGCCAGGCACGACGGTCATCCTCGCCTCCCGATCGGTGCCCTCGTCCACTTCGCTCGAGCAGGCGCGGCTGGAGCCGATGACTATCGATCAGGCCACGCTATTGATGCAGGCCGTCGACCCGCACGCAAACGCCAAGTGGTTTCGCGGTGAACTCGAAGAGGTACTGCGGCGACCTCTCTTCGCCATTCGGTATGCGCTGGACCGACTCGCAGGCAACTACTCAGCCATCCAGGAGGCTCAGCTCGTCCGCTCGGTTGGAATGCAGGCGGTAAACGAAGTCAGCGACCTGCCTGACGCGTTCGAGCTGCTCACGACTTTGGCATGTCGAATCGTTGATTCTGGCGGTCTCCCCGTGTCACTGAGGGACCTCGGCATCGGCCCCGTTGCTGAGGTCCGTCTGTCACGGTCGCGAATACTCCACATGGCTGACGGCAAAGCCAGCTTTCAGTTGGCTGTGCTCACTGAGTTTTTCGCCGCGGATGCGATCGTGCACAACGAAGCGCTCAGACAGCGAGTGTTCTCCAATTCGGTCATCACGAACCGGTGGCGATACGCGATCGTCCAGGCTCTCACGCAAGCCTCCGCCCAAAACGTAGACGAACTGATGGCGACGATGCTCAGGAAGGTTCCGTCAACCGCAACCTGGGCGCTGCATCGGGCACTTCCGATCCACTCTGAGCCGCGGACCAGTGCGCCGGCTGACACTGCCGTCGAAGCTGGGCGGCGCCTACAAGAGGCTATGCAAGCTTGGCTTGAGGGCTGGCCGCTCATCGCGAGGGAGTTCGCTCCACTCGGCAGCCCGCTGCCGATCGGTGTGAAGATGGATGGACCGGAACTCCTCACGGTCTGGTTCACCCAAAATGTCGCCGAACGCCCGCCAGTAGCGCAGCTGAGCGCCGTGTTTCGCCTCTCCGATCTCGGTCCAGGTGACTGGAAGCTTTGCCAAAGTGGGCGACCACTAGACAGTGAGCTCTGGCCGTGGGCTCGATGCTCCAAACCCGTCCTTGAGCGGATCGGGAAGCTACTGAAGACCCTTGAGCCGGTCGCCGACGTCGAAGGCGCCTGGCCTGAGCTCGCCTGGGCGTACGCGCACCGCATCATCAAGAAGAACCCGAACTTGGCCTCGAAACCGATCGCGCGTTCCGACCTTGAGCGAGCCATCGCCAATCAGCGATCGAAGTATCCCGAAGGGGATGTGCGGATCAGTGAGGGAATGGGTCAGTGGCGATTGTCTGAGGCGGAGGCGTTCGTCAAGGACCTCCTGGATCACGACGAGAATGAAGTTCTGCCCCCGTGGCCAACCCCAGACCAGACGGGAAGGTGGATTTCGACCTGGTGGTCAGACAGCCGGCTTCTCGATCGGCTTGAAGCGACGTCCAAGGCGGCTCTGGACATCTACCAGGCGGTCGTTGACCTTCACCTCCCAGCCCTGGCCGGAGAACTGAGCACCTATCAACTTCTTCCCGCGCGCCTAGTCGGAACCATGTCGCCGGGCGATCCGGAGGGCGGCTTGCAGGATCAGACGTCGTTTCTTTGGTACCTAGAGCCGGTGCCAACCGGCTCAGCAAACGAAGCTCGGTGGGTCCAGCGTCCGGACGGGACACCACTTCCATCCGAATACCATGCCATAGAAGGGCGACGGGAAGCGTTGCGGAGGCTTCGAGGTGACCGCGCCAGCCTGATTCAACTGTTCACCTTCGGCGGCGAACCGGATGTCTTTTCCGCGACTCCGGCATCGATGCTTGCGCTTCGCCTACTCAGGCAGGATCTCGCGGCCCATGACTGGGTATCTGGAGCTCATCAACTCACAAGGGATGGCAGTGCAGTCGCGCCGCTGGCTCGACCATGATCAATCGGTTCAGAGACGTGTCAGGCCATTCTTGGGTCCGCTGGATCCTATTGACATGCCAACTGAGCCAGCTGGACTCAGCTTGCTCGGGTCTTCAGATCTAGCCAACGGTGGGCCCGCAAGATTCGGTCCGCACGCTCAGGTAGCTCCACCGGCGGCTCGTCGCTGCCATCGCGCCACTCGACCACCGACCGAGCGAGCTCTGCGGCTTCGTCGTCTCGGCCCTGCCGAGCCGCTACTGCGGCCAGGTCCAGGGCCGGGGTGGATTCTTCTGGGGCGACCAGCATCGCCAGTTCGGCGGCAGCTCGCGCTTGTCGGGTGTCGCCGGCTTCGAGCGCGATCGTCGTGACGAGGTGGGCAACGTCGACAATGGCGCACAGCATGTACCGGTCTGGTCGGGCGTCGGTCAGCCAGGCGCGACCGCGGGTCCTGAGGTCTTCGTAGGGGGCGCCGGTGACGAGCCGGAGGGCCGCCAGCAGGTCGGGCAGGCCGTCCACGCCGCGAGCTTCGCCCCTCATCCGGAGTCGCCGGAAGAGGGTGGCGTCGTCGAGCAGGTCTTCGACCACGTATTGCCCGACCCCTCGTGCGGCCGCTTCGCTGTTCTTGGCGGCGTCCGGCAGGAAGTGTGCGCCGGTGCGGGGATTGGTGCCGAGCCAGGCACGCAGGACACTCATGTCTTTGCGGACCCGGTCGCCAGACAAGCCCATCGCGGTGGCGACCTCATCAGTGGTGGCTCGACGGGCGGTGGCGAGGAAGGTGAGGATCTCGCTGTAGTAGGGGGTGCGTTTGGCGACCACGGACGGCTCGCCACTCGGCCCGACTCGGACGCGCGTGGGGCCGAGCACGCTGAGGCGAGGGCGGTCGCAGCGCTCGGCTGCCCACGCCGCCAGGTCTGCATCCAGGCTGGGATCGGCCGCCTCGGCGGTCCCTCTGACCTCGACAGGCACATGGGGTGCGATCGCTGCGAGGTCTTCGGGGGTGTTCGCCGTACTCGCTAGCCATCGCTCATCCCCACCGGGCAGCAGGCTTGTCGTCTCCCCCGCCGATTCTTCGTCTCTTGGCGCAGTGAGGTTGTCACGTAGTTGGCCGGACTCGTCGCAGAGTGTCTCCCACTCGTGTGTGGTCTGGGCAGGGATCGGGGTGGGCGCGTCGTCGAGGGTGTCGCTGGCGGCCAGGACGGCCGCGCATCCCTTCGCCTCGGCTGGGGTGAGCCCGGTGACCTCAAGGTCGAGTCCCAGGCGTGGGATCTTTACCCGGCCGGCGTTGCTGACCTGCACCTCGAATCCGGTGGAGAGGTGGACGTCGTCACCGCGGACGAGGAGCACCGAGGTCCCTGTGCGGCCGGCCTGTCTGGAGATCACCTCGGTGAGCCCGAATAGCTCGTCGACACCCGGTGTGGTGATCAGGATTCTGCTGTCCCAGAGCCGGTCTCCTTGGTGCTGAACCCGAGCGGTCTCTATGGCCGGTGTCGCGGTCGAGTACAGGCGGTCGGCTGTCTCCTTCGCTGCGGCGATCGTCTGCCCAACGACGGTGTGGGCCTCGTGGTATCGGAGGCGTGCCGGGTTCATGAGGGCAAGCTCGGCACACGTCCCAACACAGTCAACTCGTAGGTCGCGGGCCCAGGGGACCACGGCCAGTTCAGCAGCCAGGTACCGCGCCAGGTCGGCGCCGTACTCAGGGTCTCCGGTGATCGACACCACTCCAAGCGCTTCGAGGTTGATCAGCCGCCAACGACCTTCCTGGTCCATTCCTACAGTGGCCAGCTGCGGCCATGGCGGCGGCGAGGCTTCCCCGAGTGGTCCGGTGGCTGCAAGCTCGAGGCGATTGGCGCTCCAAGTGGTTGCGTCCGCTTCTGACCTCCAAGGAGAGGGAAGGGACACCGGGTCGGCGAAGCGTGCCGTGAGCGCGTCCAGGGTGGCGTCGATACCGACAAGGCGGGGCACGGGCTGTCCGGAGGTGGTGATGGCAGAGGCCAGCCGTCGCAGACCTTCGTCGACGGCGATCACGATCTCTGCGGTGGGGCCTCCACGGTGGATGAGGGTCTTCTCCACGGGGGCCAGGCCGGCCGCGGGGACTGCGATGGTGCGGCCGGGACGGCGTGCCCGGAACTGGGCGCGGCGCCGACGTTGCAGCAGCAGCAATGCCGCGCCCGCAAGGAGGCTGCCGGCACCGGCGAGCCCGGCAACCTCCCACGCCGGCGTCACATCGTTGGAGCGGTCGCCGGGGTGGGAGACGGGGTCGGCCGATTCCGTCGTGGTCGCTTGAGCCGTCGGTGCACTGGACCGCACCGGCGACGAGCCGGTTGCCGGCGCTGGGGTGGGGCCTGGCGTGGCACTGGCGGACGGTGCAGTCGGGTCATGCTCGCCAGTGTTGGTCTTGTCCTGCGGTTCGCTGCGGTGGTCCGGCGGTTTGGCGGTCTTCACCTTGTCGGCGGGGATGGTGAGCTTCCAGCCCGGGAGGATCAGGTCGGGGTCCACTAGATTCCGTCCGTCGGGCTGAATGGTGGCCCGTGATGCTTTGAAGATGCGCGGGTAGGCGTGGCCGTTGCCCAGTTCCTCCAGGGCGATCTCGGACAGGGTGTCGCCTCGCTTAACTGTGTAACTCTCGCCTGCTCGGGGTGCCTTCTTGCTCGGCGCCTGCATAGGAGCGCTGAGGGTGTGGGCTGGGGGCGGGTCGCTCGGATGGGCAGTGAGCGGGCCAGTTGCCGGCGTGGGGGTGCTCGTTGCGATGAATCCGGCGAGGACGGCGGAGACCAGACCGCGCGCCAAAAGTTGTGGCCAAGCGAGTCCGCGCAGTGCCGGCACCGGGATGCGGCGTGCCCGGCTACCGATTTCGACGGCGACCATTGCGGTGAGGATCGCCCAAGAGATCCAGCCCACGAGTTTGATCAGGGTGGCGAGCACGGTGCCGTCGTCGGGGGCGAGAAGGGTGCGCCACAGTCCGTCCAGGGACCAGCCGAGTCGAGGTGCGGCGACGTTGTGGGTGGCGATCAGCAGGAGTGGCAACCCGACAATGATTCCGGCCAGCCCGGCGGCTGCGGCGAGGGCGGTGAGTCGTCGCCTCATGTCATTTCTCCGTTCCGTTCTCGACCCGCACGACCCGCACCGAGCTGGTGCCGCTGAGTTCGATCGGGCCGGCTCCGATGGAGGCCAGGAACATCGGCCGGTAGGTGGTGTGGGAGGTGACAACCAGAGTCGTGCCGTCCTCGACGGCGGCAGTGCCGGTCATCCCGATCGATTGCAGGTAGTCCAGGGCGGCCGCCTTCGCTTCGCGCGTGCGTACCTCGAGGCGACCGCTGCCGGCCATCGTGCCGGTGCTGAGTTGTTGTCCGGCTTGCCGTGCGGCCTGGGCGGCGGCGTCGGCCGCGTTCTGCTTGGCGTGCACCAGTCCGCTGAGGTCAACCGCGATACCCAGGACGAGCACCATGGTGGTCGCGATCACTGCCGTCCAGACTGACACGACGGCGCCGCGCTCGTTCCTGGTGCCGGCAGTTCCGCGAGTCATCGACGTGCCCTCTCTCGATACTTGTCCAGCGGACTGGACATGGACGCTTCCACAGGTACCGAGCCTGGGATGCCGGGCAGAGAAAGATCAGCTGTGTCGATGTCGCAGCTCACACGAACGCTGACGTCGGCGGGGGTGCCTACCGGTCGGGAGAAGCCGGAGGTGTCGACGTCGACCTGAACCCGGATGCAGCGCAGTCCTTGGTTGGCCAGACTGGTTGATGCCCATTCGGAGGCTTGGGAGCGCGCTGAAGCCGCGGTGCGGGCGATGGACGCGGCCCGGGCCGCGTCGGCGGCCGCGGTCTGGACGGCCTGGTTGGCCAACGCGATCCGGCCACCGAAGATGATCAGCAGAATGAAGGCGGCCAGGAGCGGTGCGCAGGCGACCAGTTCGACGGCCAGCACCGCGCCCCGCTCGTCGCGCCAGCGCGCGGTCATGTGAGTCTCTCCACCGGCGCCTCGGCCCGCTGGACAATCACGCTGCGCCAGCCAGGAAGGACGTTGAGCGGCTGGCCGGTAACCGTCGCTGTGGCTCGAGTGGCGGTCCGGCTGCAGCTGATCTCCACCTCGGTCAGCGCATCACCCAGCATGGCCTGCAGGTCGGCCGCCGCCTGCCGGCAGGCGGCGAGGCTGCCATGCTCGGCTGCCGCTGCGGCTGCCCCGGTCTGGGCGATGCTGATCGCCGCGGTGCGTCCGTAGTAGAACATCGCCGCCTGCACCGCGGCCAGGAAGAAGGCCATCAGGAGCGGCATCAGGATCACCAACTGCACGGACCCGATCGCGCCCCGCTCACCGCGGCGACGAGCCTCCCGGGTGTCGGGAGATGATCTTGAGGGGATGCGCATCGGCGTGGCTCAGTGAAGCGCGGCGAGTTTGCCCTGGATGTAGGCGTTGATGCCGGTGCCGACGACCGCGAGCACGGCCAGGACGATCAGGATCAGGCCGAGCAGTTCGGTCGTGGACAGGGCGCCACGCTCATCGCGTAGCCGTGTGCGGGTCACAGCAACGAGCGCGAGCATCTGCGCAGCCAATCGCTGTCCCCATATGGTCAACATCTGACGGTTCCTTTCGATTGGGGTATCTATCCGGCGAATAGTCGAAAGATCATGGGCGTGACCACAACACCGATGAACGCGGCGGCCATCACCAGGGTGGGCAGCATCAACCGGTCGCTTCGGGCATTGACCTCGGCCCGATCTGCGGTGGTGATCGCGTTCCGCAGAGCCGAGGAGCGGGCGCGCAGGGTCGCGAACACTTGGGCGCCTTCCTCGCCGGCGAGCCGGAGGGTGTCGGACAGGTCTTCCAGTTCGGGCAGTCCCTGCTGGACGGCCAGCTCGGCGAGCGCATCCCAGGGCGGCACGCCGGAGTAGCGGCTGCGGACCACGACAGTGCCCATTCGTTCGAACGGCCAGGATCGGCCCAGGCCGGCCCCGGTTTCCATCGCCTGCCTGGTGCCGACCCCGCCTGCGGCCCGGCCGAGGGCCACCAGGTCGACATAGGCGCTCAGGGCGCGACGGAACTCGACGCGCGCCTTTCCTGCTGCCTGGGCGATCCGCCGATCCGGCAGCAGCCACGCCACCGCACCCATCACGACGGTTGCGAGGGCGGGAACGACCAGCGGCACCCCCATCAGCAGCGAATAGAGTCCCCCAACAAGAGGCACTCCGATCAGGGCAACCAGGACAGCGCCCACCTTTTCCCCGTAGTAGGACCGCAGCGGGATGCCGAGCACCTGCAGGTCGGTGGACGGGATGCCTTTCCAGATCGAGACCGGCAGGTGCCGGGCGGCCCAGATGCCCAGCCGGTCCTGGATGCCGCTCGGGTCGGACCCCGGGTCGTGTGACGCGACGCCGGCTCCGGGGGCGAGCCGGGCGAGTGCCTGCGCCAGGTCGGGATGGGCGGGCTGCAGCCACCAGGTGAGGATGGCCACCCCGCCCCCGACCAGGAGCCCAGCCAAGATCCACAAAGGCAGTGCCCCGCTCACCGTGGCACCTCCCGCTCCGGCAGGAACCGGGCGGGTGGGTCGTCGGCCACCATCCTTCTGAGCCAGGCCAGTCCGAGAATGAACAGCCCGACCATGCCGGCGAGGATCAGTTGGCCCAGCGGGGTCCGGTACGGGGCCAGGAAGTCACCCGACACCGCGAACACCGCGATACCGCCCACCGACAAGATCGTGATCAGCCGTGCCGAACCGCGGGCCTTCTCCCGTTCGGCCTCAATCTCGCGCCGCGAGCGCACCTCCTCAGCCACCGACTCCGACAACCCGGTCAACACTCGCGACAGGCCCTCGCCGCGGTGCCGCGAGCCGATGATCAGCGCCGACACCATCAGGTCACCAGTCGCATCGTCGAGCTCGTCGGCGAACTGCAGCAGCGCCGCTTCCGTCGACCAGCGGGCCCGCAGCCTGGCCACCAGACTCGTCACCTGCGGACGGATCGGTTCCGGTGTGGATCGAAGGCTGGCCGTCAACGCCTGTTCCAGGCTCTGCCCGGCGGTGATCACCGAAGCCAGGTTCCGGGTCCATTCACTGATCGCGTCCAGTCGCGCGATCCGCGCGCCGCCGGCCGACGTCACCAGCAACACCGGCAAACCCAGCACGGCCATCGGCAGGAGTAATCCCACGATCACCGGTGCCCCGAACACGACCACGAGCACGCCTGCTACCGCTGCCGCTAGAAGGGTCCAGCGCTGCCAGCTCGGCATCCGTTTAACCCAGACCCACCAGTTCCGATGACGACGAGGCCGAGGTGCACTTGCTGGGCGGCGTTGCATCCCCGCGAAACCGAGAACGAGTCCGGCGGCGATCATGGCCCCGGCGAGCATCGACCAGAGTGCGCCGGTCATCGAGGGCTCCGTTGCGTCCGGTATTCGGCGGCCTCCCGCTCGAACCGGGCGTCGTTAAGGCCGGCCGCGGCCAAGTCCTCCCAAATGCTGTCGGCCCGGGTGTCAGCCACTCCGCACCGGCCCGGCACCCGCCGGAAAACCGTGGTGAGCGAGAACCCCCGTGGCCATTCCCCTGGAGTGACCTCCACGATCTCGGACACGAACCGGCGCTTGTGCGCGACCTGGCCGAAGTCGTCGATCGGGGTGATCTCAGAGTGCATTTGAACCACCAGGTCCAACGTCCCGGCGAGCTTGGCTGCGACCAGGTCGTGGCTCACGTGCGGCCCGGCCTCCATCGCGCAGGTGATCAGCTTGTGCACGGCGAGCCGGGCATTGGCGGCGTGCGTGGTCGAAATGGAACCGGTTCCTGACTCCATCACCTTGATCATGTCCATCGCCTCCGCGCCGAGCACTTCACCGACGATCTGGCGATCGGCCCGAAAGCGGAAGCTGCTGGTCACCTGCGAGCCGGTTGTCCGCTGACCGGCCATAGTGCCGTCCTCGCTTCGTTCTCCCGACCCGGCCCGCATCTCCCAGTCGAACACCAGCGCGTGCTGGCCATCGATCTCGGGAAGGAACAGTTCCCGCTCTGACTCGAACGTGCCCACGATCTCCATGCGCGGGATCTCGGCACACAATGCGCGAACCAATGTCGTCTTCCCCGCACCCTGGGCGCCCGACACGAGGATCGACTTCCGGGCCTTCACCGCTGCCCGCAGGAAGTCGGCCATCACCTCCGACAACGAGCCCCACTCCACCAGATCCGCCAACGTCACCCGACGGATCCGGTGCCGGCGGATCACCACCGAGACGCGGCCCGTCTCCAACGACGCTGCAAGGCGGGAGCCGTCGGCCAAAGTCAGGTTCAAGGAGGGATGCGCAGGGGTGAACGAGCGAGGATTATCGGCCCGGGAAGCAACGAACGCGATGAAATCGACGAGGTCGGTGTCGCTGTCGGCAACCGGCGGCGCCTGGCGCATCGAGCCGTCTGCATGCTCTACGACGACCCGGTCGCATCCATAGATCAGGATGTTCTCGACCTGCTGGTCGTCTACCAAGGGCTGCAGCCGGCCCAGCCGGAACACGCTATCGAAAATTGCCTGAGCCAACCCCTGCTGCGCCTCGGCCGACCTCATCTCACCCGAGCGGGCAACCGAGCTCGCAGCATCCTCATCCAGCAACTGGCGAATCACGGCCCACCCCGCGGCTTCTTCCTCGGCACGATCAGCAACACCGCCGACCCGGGCCGGGAGCCTCTTGGCGACCTCGCCACGGAAGCGACCGACCTCGGACCAATCCACCGCGCTCGACAGCTCCGGAGCCGGGATTCCCGGTCGGATCGGCACCACCCGCGGCGCCTCAACCGGCGGTTCGGGTTCGTGGTCGCCGGGATAACGGAACCCGCCACGAACACGGCCCTGAGGACCGCCGGCGTGGGCCGCCTGGTCACCGAACATCGGTAGATCGAGCAGGTCAACCAGCTCTTCAGGCTCGTTCACGGCCACCCTCCTGAGTCTGGGGCGGGACGATCCCGCGGAATGGACTCGCGCTCCAAACGCTCCACGACCGCCCTGATCGCTTCGCCGGTCGACCGGACGCTGCGCTGGTAGGCCGAGGATGCGAACGCCGTGTCGGCGGCGTTCGGGCCACCGAACATGCGTCGAACCCCATGAGGACCAGGACGCGGTTCACCATCGGAGAACACCGCGGCCCGCTCCGGATCCCACGCGATCGAGCCGGCCACCGGCGCACCCAGCGCACGCCCGATCTCGGCCACCTTGTAGGGGCGGCCGGGACCCACGACCAACACCCGCACCTCATGGCCCGGCAAGGCGCCCTCGGTCAGGGCACGGCTCCACGAACGGGCACCTGCAATCGCAGGGAGACCAGAGCGCGCAACCAGCAGCGTCACGTCGGCCTGGTCGATCAGGGACGCCGGCGAACCCTCCAAGCCGAGACGACCGGCGTCAACGATCACGTCCTGATCGCGGGCGGCAAGGTCCCGCAACACAGCTGTGAGCGGATCCCACAATCGGGCCAGCCCGGCGGCCTGCTCATGGGATCGTGCCCCAACGATCACCGACGCCTGACTACCCTCGACCGGCATCGCCGTGCGCAGCAGGGCCTGGGCCAGCAAGCCAGCGCGGTGAGCCTTCACCAGATCAACGACCCCGGCACGGTCCCGGGTGCCTCTCCAGAAACCGGCCAGGAGCGCGGATCCACCGCTCGGGTCCGCCTCCACCAAGAGCACGGGGCGAGGCCAGCTGACGGCAAGGGCCAAGGCTGTCGTCGTCACCCCCGGCGCCCCGTTCGCTGAAGTCAGCGTGATCACGGCCACGGTGGCTACCTCTCCCTGCTTGCCAGCACCAACGCGACATTCCCGGTCGCGGCCCGTGCCGCCAACTCCCCCGCCCTGCCGTCGGCGACCAACACATCCACAACGGTCTGGGTATCGCCCGGAGTCACGTTCAACACCGACCCCGTTATCTCCGGCGGCGCCCCCGTGACCTCACCGCCCTGCACGGGCGCCTGTACCAGTCGCACCGTGTCCCCGGCCTTCAGCGGCTCGGTCGGGATCAGGCCCGGCGCGATCGGGACCGCAACCACCGCAAAGCCCGCCGCCGGCACCACGGCATCACCCACCTGGTCAGGAGCCACGAGCGTGCCTGCCGCCAGATCCGTCACAGCCCGCTTGCCCACCAACGACTCCAGCGCCGAACCCGGGATCGTCCGCAGCGACGGGTCCAAGGTCACCCGGACCGTCGTCAAGTCTTCTATGGCGATCAGATGACCACGTTCAACCCCGGCTCGCACCGCCACCACCTCCGTCGCCGACGAGGCCGAAGTCCACAACAACAGACCCAGCACGCCACCCAGACACACCAGCACCACAGCGACCACCACTATCAGCGGTCGTCGCTGCAGCCTCGTCGTCTCAGGCATCGGTTCCGCCGCGGCCTGCGACTGCGTTCCCCTCGAGTCCTGCGTCGCTTCAACGGTCTGTTTCATCGGCTTGCTCCTCACCTGCCGCGGGTCACAATCACCTGGATCTCGCCGACCCTCAGTTGCCGGGTCGCATTGACGTCGAGTCGGATCGTCCCTGCCTCGCCATAGCCGCGCCAACGGGCAACCCAATGTGCAGCCGCCCGAACGGCATACCTGCCTTGCTGCTGGTAGACGTGGCCGCACGTCGGCGACTCACTGATCATTCCGTGCCGATCGACCATGGACGGCCGCCACTCGGTGCCCTTGCCACACCGCAGGACGGTGCCATCCCCCAGCGTCCAGGTAACCGACTCCACCCGAGCAGTCAGAGACAACCCGCCAGCGGTGATGGTCGCTGGACCCCAGCTCGTCCGTGACGGGTTGTCGACCCACAGCCAAACCGGGATTCCTACCGCCGTCATCACATTCGGATCAAGAGGTGTCAGGCCAATCTCGATCGGCTTCAACTTCAAACGCGCGATCAACATCCATGCGATCTGCTCCGCACTTTCGCGTGGCGGCACCCAGAGCCCGATTGTGTCCACGTCCGTCGAGGAGAGCCGGCACTCGATATAGACCCAGTCCGACTTTGGCGGATTGTCAGGCACCCCACGCGGGAACGCCGAACACAGAGGCACCTGGGGCGACCCGCCGCCCTTACCACCGCCAGCCCCACCATCGCCGCCGTCGCCAATTGTGCAGATCCTGGTGTTCTCGTCGCAGGACGCCTCGGCGTAGGCGGGAGCGGCCTGCGAAGGAAACAGAAGTGCGGCGCCCACGACGACCGCCACCAGTCTTTCTCCTATGGACATGAGGGGCCGAACCCTTCCTTCTCTCCAACCACCCGCAACCCAGCGGAGTCGCGACGAACCTCGAACTCACGGATAGCGACTGGAACTCTGGACAGCACCTTGCCCTTGCTGTCCACGAGCGCCTGACCCTGTGGGTCGCGGCAGACGGTCACGTTAACCGACTCGCCGACGCCACTTCCGAAGATCCCCGACGCCTCGATCCAGGCCAGCCGGGCAGCACCCTCGTAGTGCTTGCCGTCGGCTTTCAGCTTCTTGAAGAGCGCCAGGTTGCCGTCGAGCATGTCCTGCCCGGTCAATGGCTTCAGCGCAGTCGTCGCGTCTGCTGTCGTATAGCGCGAAGGGTCGGCGAAGAGTCGCTCACCGGCGGAGAAGTAGTCAGTCACGACCTCGACGGCCGCGGCCTGACTCGGGGCCCAGGTGCTGGTCGGAGTTGGTGATGTGGACGTGGGCGGCGGCGTGCTCTGCATCGTCGGCGTCGTCTTTGCCGGTGTGGTCTGCGGCGACGCGACCCCGGGCGTGCACCCAGCGACCAGCACGATCACCAGGGCGCAGCTGCTGAAGATCAGGCGGCGGTCATTGGTCATCGGGGCACCCTTCTTCTCTCATAACCCACTAAGCCGATGAGGGAGGGTCGATTCGGACAAACTGCACGAACTTCCACACATCAGAGGTGGGCCGGGAGACGAGATCGAGGCTTCAGTTGTAAGCCCAGCGCCCGCAGATTGCGGCGAAACTGTACGGCCAATCAGGCCCGACGGGGGTGGGGCACTGACAGGCTAACTCCGGTCGTCATTGCCCCGAAAGCTTGACTTCGTAGGCAGATACACCACTCGGATCGAGGGGGCCGACGCAACCGTAGCCGCTGAACTCGGCGCACCAGCACCAAGGGCCGCGTACCTTCCCGAAATCACCAGGCGCGGATTCGTGGGCGGCGGCCGGCGGAAGGAACGGGTCGGAAGACTCGTTTGAGGTCTTCAAGCCTAACTCGGATCAAGCGACGGCCGGCGTGGACCGCCGGAAGCTCACCGGTCAGGATGCGCTGGCGGAGTAGGTCGACACTCACGCCGTAGATGACGGCCGCATCCTGCAGGGACACGTACTCCGGGTTGGGGGCTGAGCTGGCTGACATGGCTGCGGTTCTCCTCGGACTCGACAGACTCTTCTGAACCACTAAGCCGATGGGCAGCCCCTGATTCGGACACCAAGCTGAAGATCGGGGCACGAATTTCTGCCCAAACGGGGTCTCGAAGATGCGTTCGAGGGCGTTCGACGACGGGTGGCTACGAACGCTAAACGGGCGGTTCAACGGCGGGCTGACAGGATCGAGCCGGAATTGCCTATAGCACGATAACAGCACGCCGACGGATTCTCGATCAATAAGTTGCCTCTGACAAGGCAATTCAATGGTCGGGCTGACAGGATTTGAACCTGCGACCCCTTGACCCCCAGTCAAGTGCGCTACCAAGCTGCGCTACAGCCCGCTCTTCAGTTGTGCGACCGTCCCCGGTCCGGCTGGCACTGTACTACGAATCCGGGGGCACTTGCGCACCGACCCCGGTGCCCCGGACCTCCGCGGCGGTTGCGGTGACGTCAGTCGCGATCATCTCCCCGATGCCCTCGCGGGCGTGTCCATCGGAGTAGCGTTTTCTCCGTGATGAAGATTGCAGACGCGGCCGCCGAGTTCCTGGCCTGTCATCGAATCGCGGTTACCGGAGTCTCCCGGAATCCACAGGGGCACGGCAGCAACGCCGTCTTCGACCGGCTGGGCGAACGCGGCTACGAGGTGTTCCCGATCAACCCCAACGCCGAGCAGATTGCCGGCAAGACGGCCTACCCGAGCCTTGCCGCTGTGCCGGGTGGAGTGGAGGCTGTGGTCATCGGGACCAGTCCCCAGCACGCGCTGGACACCGTCAAGGAGGCCGTCGAGCTCGGCATCACCAAGGTCTGGATGCACCGCTCCCTCGACGCCGGCAGCGTCTCCGCCGACGCCGTCGCCTACGGGCGAGAGCATGGTGTCGTCGTCATCGACGGCGGCTGCCCGTTGATGTTCGACCCGGCGGCCGACGGTGCCCACAAGTTCATGTGCGGCTTCCTGAAGCTGACCGGCAAGGTGCCCCGCACCGTCTCCTGAGGGGGCGCCGCCCGACACCGGGCAGCATCGCCGAATGGCCTGCCGACCCGGAGTCGGGCCGATACGCTCTGAGCGTGCTCTCCCCTACCCCCATGCTCAGGCCAAGCCCACTGGACATCTCCGGCCTGTTCGCCGGCACCTTCGAGGCGCTGAAACGACGGCTCGGACTCTTCCTGCTGATCTCCCTCCTGCCGCTGGTCGTCGCCACCGTGCTCATCGGGGCCGGCGTGGCCGTGGCCGTCTCTGCCGGGGTGATCTCGGTTGCGGGTGGTTCGCGGGGGGCCCTCCCCGTCGGGGTGCTCCTCGGCATCGCCCTGGTCACCATCGGCTTCTTCTCGACCCTGTTCGTCCAGCTGAAGAGCCTGGCCATGCTGTCGGTCGGCGCGTACGAGGTCGCCCAGGGTGGCAGTCCCGACCTCCGCGGGCTGCTCACCAGGACCAGAGGGTTCCTGCCACGGATGGCACCGGTAATCGCCATCTCCGTCGCAGCACTGGCCGTCGTCTACGTTGGGCTCTTCGCCCTGGTCGCCGGCGCGATCGGGTCGGTCAGCAGGGGCGGACGCGGCGCCGGCGCCGCAGCCGGTGGCCTGATCCTGCTGGTCGTCTTCCTGTTCCTGCTGTTCATCCCGCTCAGCTTCATCCTGCAGACCAAGCTCCTCTACACGATCCCGGCCATCGCCATCGAGCAGGTCGGCGGCATCGACGGCCTGAAGCGGTCCTGGCGCCTCACCAAGGGGGCGTTCTGGCGGACGCTGGGGTACTACCTGCTGGCTTCGCTAGCGATGGCTGCGATCTCGTACGTGGTCAGCCTCGCCAGCCAGCTGGCCATGACGCCGATGCTGGGCGGCAGCCTCAACCGCAGTTCCGATCCGGCCGAGGTCCTCGCCGGGCTGGCCGCCTTCATCCCGCTGTACCTGCTGCTCTTCGGGATGCAGCTGGTCGTTCAGCTCGTCACAACGCCGTTCCTGCAGACCTACGTCACGTTCATGTTCGTCGACCAGGTTCGGCGCTCGGAGCTGCCCGCCAACGGCTACGGCACCATGCCGCCGGCCTACGGGTACCATCCCGGCCCCCAGGGCCAGGCATATCCGCCGCCCGGCCAGTACCCGCCGCCCGGCCAGTACTACGGCCAGCCCGGGCCGGGCTACCCGCAGCCCGGACAGGTCCCGCAGCAGGGACCGTGGCCCCCGGCCGGCGGCCAGGGCCAACCGCCGCAGACCTGAGCCGTCCGCACCCCCGCTCGACGCCCCGCCCGATCAGCTGGCCGCGGCTCGAACCTTCGCCAGCCGACGCCACTTCACCAGTGCCCGCTCGGTGTAGCCGTTGGGCTCGGTACGTCCGGTGAACACCAGTTCCAGCGCTGCCTGGAACGGTTCGCTGCCGGGCAGGTCGGCGCTCATCGGCTGGTAGCCGGGTTCGCCTGCGTTCTGCCGGTCGACCACGGCAGCCATCTCGGCGAACACCTGCCGTACCCGGGCCTCGTCCACGACCCCGTGGTGGAGCCAGTTGGCGATGTGCTGGCTGGAGATCCGCAACGTCGCCCTGTCCTCCATCAACCCGACCGCTTCAAGGTCGGGCACCGTCGAGCAACCGATCCCGAGCCCGACCCAGCGCACCACATAGCCGAGGATCGACTGCGCGTTCGTCCGCAACTCATGCTCGACCACTTCCGGGGCGGGCTGCTCCGCCAGCACCGGCACGTGCAACAACAGCCGGCGGTCGGTGGCCCGCCCGGCCAGTTCCCGCTGCCGTTGCGCCACGTCCACCCGCAGGTAGTGCAGCGCGTGCAGGGTGGCCGCTGTCGGTGACGGCACCCAGGCACAGTTGGCGCCCGCCAACGGATGGGCGACCTTCTGTTCCAGCATGTCCGCCATCGCTGCCGGCTTGGCCCACATCCCCTTGCCGACCTGGGCCTGCCCACTGAAGCCCGCCGCGAGGGCGGCATCGACGTTCCGGTCCTCGTAGGCGGTCATCCACACCGCCGACTTCAGGTCGCTCTTGCTGATCACCGGCCCGGCGCAGAAGTCGCTGTGGATCTCGTCGCCGGTTCGGTCGAGGAACCCGGTGTTGATGAAGATCACCCGGTCCCGGGCTGCGGCGATGCACGCCTCGAGATTCAGCGAGGTGCGCTTCTCCTCGTCCATGATGCCGACCTTGATGGTGGTCGGCGCCAGTCCGAGCAGGCCCTCCACAGCAGCGAGCACCTCGACGGTGAGGGCAACCTCGTCCGGGCCGTGCTGCTTGGGCTTCACCAGGTAGATGCTCCCGGTCCGCGAGTTGCGGACGCGGCCGAGCCCCCGCAGGTCGTGCAGGGCGGCCGTTGCGACCACCAGCGTGTCCAGCAGGCCTTCGGCGACTTCCGCGCCGCCGACAGTGCGGACGGCGTCGGTGAACATGTGGTGGCCGACCGTCCTTGCCAGCAGCAGCGCACGGCCCGGCAGCACCAGCTCCGTCCCGTCGACGGCACGGTAGCGCCGGTCGTCGTGCTGCGACCTGACCACCGTCCGGCCACCCTTGCCGAAGGTGGCGCTCAGCCCACCGGTCATCAGCCCGAGCCAGGTGCGGTACGCAACCGCCTTGTCGGCGCCGTCGACCGTTGACACCGAGTCCTCCAGGTCGACGATCGTGGTCACCGCCGCCTCGACCAGGACGTCGGCGACGCCGGCATGGTGGCTGCTGCCCACCGGATGCCCGCGGTCGACGGCGAGCTCCACGTGCAGGCCGTGCCTGCCCAGCAGAATCGTGCCGTTGCCGTGCCCGACCAGCTGGCCCGGGTCGACCAGGCCCGTCGAACCTGAAGGGGTTTCTGCCACCAGCACCCCTGCGGCCACCGAGTAGCCCGTCACCTCGCCGTGCCCGGTGCCGGCCAGCGGAAAGAACTCGTCCAGCAGACGGTCGGCCGCAGCGATCACCTGGGCACCCCGCCGGTCGTCGTAGCCGGCGTCCAGCTCGTGGTCCAGCGGCAGGACGTCGGTGCCGTAGAGCGCGTCGAACAGCGACCCCCAGCGGGCATTGGCTGCGTTCAGCGCATAGCGCGGCACCGTGGACGGCACCACCAGCTGCGGCCCGGCCACCAGCGCGATCTCGGGGTCGACGTTCGACACCAGAACGGGAGCCGGTGCCGGGGTCGGCACCAGGTATCCGATGTCGGTGAGGAAGCGCTCGTACTCGGCGGGGTCGGAGGCGCCGCGCGCGGTGTGCCAGCCGTCCAGCGCAGCCTGTAGGTCGTCGCGTCGCTCCAGCAGCCGCTGCAGCGGTGCCTGGAACCGGTCCTGCAGCTCGGCCAGGCCCCGCCACCACTGCTCGGGGTCGATGCCGAGTCCGGGCAGCAACTCGTCGGCGACGAAACCGGCCAGTCGCTCATCGACGTTCAGTCCTGCGATGGTCACCGGCATTGGTGCTCCTCGGGGTAGGCGTCCTGAGGGCATTCTGCCCCAGGGACACGCTCGCGAGAGGCCGACCAGCAGAATTGGTCAGGCCAATACCCCCGGCGCCGCAAGACCGGCTGGACTAGCGGTCCTTCCGCTTCTCCCGCGCCCGAACCTCGACGTTCACCGGGGAGCCCTTGAACCCGAAGTCCTCGCGCAGGCGGCGCTCGACGAACCGGACGTACTGGGGATCGAACTTCCCGGAGGTGAACAGCGCGAAGGTGGGCGGACAGGCGTGCGCCTGGGTGCCGAACAGGATCCGCGGCTGCTTGCCGCTGCGCACCGGGTGCGGATGGGCGGCCGCGAGCCGGCCCAGGAAGGCGTTCAGCTTGCCGGTCGACACCCGGGTCTCCCAGCCGGCAAGGGCCTCCTCGATGGCCTTGGACAGCTTGTCGACGTTGCGTCCGGTGAGCGCCGAGATGTTCACGCTGGGAGCCCAGGCGAAGGCCTGGATGTCCTGCTCCACCTCCCGGGCCAGGTAGTGGCGGCGCTCCTCGTCGGTCAGGTCCCACTTGTTGTAGGCGATCACCAGCGCCTTGCCGGCGTCCTCGACCATGGTGAGGATGCGCAGGTCCTGGTCACTGATCGTCTCCGAAGCGTCGAGCACCACCACGCACACCTCGGCGCGCTCAATGGCACCCTGGGTGCGGAGCGAGGCGTAGTACTCGTGGCCCGAGGCCTCCTTCACCCGACGGCGCAGGCCGGCGGTGTCGATGAACCGGTAGATCACCCGGCCGACCTCGACGAGCTCGTCGACCGGGTCGACCGTGGTGCCGGCGACGTTGTCGACGACTGCGCGGCGGGAGTTCGCCACCTGGTTCAGCAGCGAGGACTTGCCGACGTTGGGGCGACCGATGATCGCCACCCGGCGCGGGCCACCGATCTCGGCGTCACCGGCGGGCGGGGCTTCGGGGAGCACGTCGAGCAGGGCGTCCAGCAGGTCGCCGGTGCCGCGTCCGTGCATGGCGGAGACCGGGTGCGGCTCCCCCAGCCCAAGGTTCCACATGCCGGCGGCGTCCGCCTCCTGTCGCAGGTCGTCGACCTTGTTGGCCGCCAGCACCACCGGCTTGCGGCTGCGGCGCAACACCTCGACCACGGCCTCGTCGATGTCCTGGGTGCCGACGGTGGCGTCCACCACGAAGAGCACGACGTCCGCGGCCGCGATCGCCAGCTCTGCCTGTTCGGCGATCTGCGCAGCCATGCCCTTGGCGTCGGGAGCCCAGCCGCCGGTGTCGACGATCACGAAGTCGCGACCGTTCCACTCCGCGTCGTAGCTGACCCGGTCCCGGGTGACCCCGGGCAGATCCTGCACCACGGCTTCGCGGCGACCGATGATCCGGTTCACCAGCATCGACTTGCCGACGTTCGGCCTGCCGACGACGGCCACGACGGGTTTGACCACATCGATCTCGGTGGTGGTCTCGGTCATGGTGGTCCCTTCGTTTTCGCGCGCGACCAATCAGGTTACCGCACGGGCGCCGTCCGACCCCCACCGGCCTGACGGTGCCAGACTGCTGCCAGCACCTGAAGGGAGGCAATGTGGCCGCTTCGACCAGCCAGCACTGGCTGAACGCCGAGCGCCTCCGGGTGTACCCCCGCATCATCGTCGTTGTGATGGTTGTCGTGACCCTGGCCTACGCGGTGGCGACCCACGACGGGACGCTCGCGACGGCGAACCCCGTCGGCACCGACTTCATGCCGTTCTACGTCGCTTCCACCCTGGCGCTCGAGGGCAAGGCCCTGCTGGTCTACGACCTCGAGGCCTTCGTCACGGCCCAGCACGAGATCTTCCCCGGCCTGACCGGCTCGGTGTACGGCTGGTTCTATCCGCCGACGTTCCTCCTGCTCGTGCTGCCATTCGCACTGCTTCCCCATCTGGCCTCGCTCGCCCTCTTCGTCGCGGTCAGCGCCGCGGCCTGGTGGGCGGCTCTGCGGAAGGCGATCGGCCGTCCGGGAGCCGGCTGGCTGGCGATCGCCTTCCCCGGGTTCTGGATCTGCGTCACCCAGGGCCAGAACGGCTTGCTCACCGCGGCGCTCGCCGGAGGCTCACTCCTGCTGCTCAAGCGGCACCCCGCGCTCTCCGGGGTGCTCCTGGGCCTGCTGATCATCAAGCCTCACCTTGCGGCGCTGTTCGCTGTTGCCCTGATCGCGGCCCGGGCCTGGCGGACGCTGCTCGTGGCCGCTGGCACGGCCGCAGGCTTCCTTGCCCTGAGCCTGGCCGTCCTCGGTGGCCGAACCCTCACCGCCTGGTTCGACAGCCTTCAGGTCGCGCGGTTGGCGACCGAGCTCGGGCTCCTGCCGTGGAACAAGATGCCCTCGACCTTCGCCATGCTCCGGCTGCTCGGGACCCCGGTCGGATGGGCTTACGCTGCGCATGCTGTCGTGGCGGTCGCCGCGGCAGCCGTCGTGTGGCTGGTGTGGCGGCGGACAGCTTCATTGCACCTGCGGGGTGCAGCCCTGATGACGGCGACGTTCCTTGCGAATCCCTATGCCTTCGACTACGACCTGGCCTGGTTGGCCTTCCCGATCGCCTGGCTGGCCGTCCACTGCCTGGAACACGGCTGGCGGCGCGGCGACCGCGAGGTGTTGCTCGCCGCCTGGCTGCTGCCGGCCGTCGGCAGTGCGCTCGGCGTCGTGCATGTCCAGATCGGTCCGTTCGTCCTCGGTGCCCTCCTCTGGATCACCCTGCGGCGGGTGCTGCCAGTGGCGGCCGCCGAGCCTTCCGGGCAGCTCAGCGGCGAGCTGCCGCAACCAGGCTGAGCACGGCCTCGATCGTCTCGGGCAGGCTCAGGTACGTGCAGTCCAGGTGCGTGACGCCGTCGGCGGCCGTGGTGAAGTTGACCAGCTTCGAGTCGTCGGAGTCGCGACGCAGCACCTGGTCGGCCAGCTGGGCGGCGTCCACCTTGGCGCCGAGTTCGGCCTGGCGCCGCGCCATCCGGATCTCCGGGTCGGCGGTGAGCAGCAGCCGCACGTCGGCGTCCGGCGCGACCACCGTCGTGATGTCGCGGCCCTCGGCGACGATCCCGTTCGGGGCAGCCTCGATGATGCTGCGCTGCCGCTGGACCAGGTTCGCCCGGCATTCGGCGACCGTGGACACAGCGCTCACCTTGGCCGAGACCTCCGGCTCGCGGATCGCCTTGGTCCCGTCCCGGCCGTTCACCCCCCCCCCCTGGTCGTCGGGGTCGGTACTGTTCCCCAGGTCGGCCCCGCCGGTGGCTGCGATCACCCCCGCCTCGTCCTTCGGGTCGACGCCGGCGTCGAGGAAGGCGCAGGCCACCGCGCGGTACATCGCCCCGGTGTCCAGGTAGGCCAGGCCGAGTGCCTTGGCCACCCCGCGGGAGGTCGTCGACTTCCCGGAGCCACTGGGCCCGTCGATGGCGATCACGAGGCGTTCGGCTGACATGTTCCTCCTACAGTTGCGGTTCACGGTCGCGGACGGTCCAGCCCGCGCCGGTCATGGCAGCGGCCAGTTCCGCAGCCTTCTCCGGCGCCACCTGCACCGATAGCCAGCCCACCTCGCGCTCGAGGTCGTGGTCGATGGAGAGATCCTCGACGTTGACCCCGGCGGCTTCGATGTCCCGGAACAGCCGGGCCAGCGCACCGGGGGCGTCCGGGATCTCCACCACCACGTGGGCGTAGCTGACGCTGGTGATGCCGTGCTTGCCGGGCAGCGCCCGGGTGCCTTCTCGACCACGCTCCAGCAGCGCGGCGATGTCGCCGGCGTCGAGGGTTGCGATCATCTCCGCCAGGTCGGCCTGGATCGCCACCAGCTCGGCGCGCACGGCGGCCGAGTTCGCCCCGATGATCTGCTGCCAGAGGCCGGGGTCGGAGCCGGCGATCCTGGTCACGTCCCGCAGCCCCTGACCCGCCAGCCGCAGGTGCTCTGCCGGCACCCGGGTGAGCGTGCCGGCCACCAGCACCGAGACCAGGTGCGGCAGGTGCGAGACCTGGGCGACGGCCTCGTCGTGGTGGGCAGCCCCCATGGTGACCTTGCGGGCACCGCACAGCGCGGCGAGCTCCTGCACGTCGAGGACGGCGTGCGCAGCCGAGGTGTCGTGCGGGGTGATCACCCAGGTGCGGTCGACGAACAGGTCGGGGTTGGCGGTCAGCGGGCCGACGTGCTGGGAGCCGGCCATCGGGTGCGACCCGACATAGCGCGACAGGTCGGCATCGGTTCGGCGCAGGGCGCCGAGGACGGTGCCCTTCACCGAGCCCACATCGGTCACGGTGGCGTTCGGGTAGGTGTGCAGCGACCGGGAGATCACCTTGGCCAGCGCCTCCGGCGGCACAGCGACCACGACCAGGCGGACCTCTGCGGGCTCCGGCGCGCTGGTGCTGCCGGCGCCCCGGGACGCAGCGACGCGGGCATGGCTGGAAACCTTGTCCTGCAGGTGCACGCGCAGCCCGGCGCGGGTGAGCGCGTGGGCGACGGAAGCGCCGACCAGCCCGGTGCCGATGACCAGGGCCGGCGAGAGGTCAGGGGGATTCACTGGCCGCCCTTCTGCACGAACGAGCGCACGTACTCCTCGGCGTCCGACTCGAGGACGGAGTCGATCTCGTCCAGGATCGCGTCGTAGTCGACGGCCCGCGCGGTCGTTGCGGTCTGCTCGACCACCTCTTCTGCGCGTTGCTGCGCACGTTCCCGCTGCACCCGATCGGCCACCATAGCTCCTGTCCGCTTCAGCCCGTCAGCCTACTCATCCCAGGCGGCGCAGCAGCGCATCGACCGCCGCAGCGTCCGGGATCGCTCCGACAGCAGCAGCGGTCGACCCGGCCGGATCGGCCAGGTCGAGCCGGTGCAGGCCGCCGTGGGTGTCCCGGACGGACATCCAGTCCCAGGACGCCCCCACCACCCGGTCGGCTGCCAGCCGCACCAGGGTGCCGCGCAACCACGCCCTGGTGTCGGCCGGCGGTTGGTCGCCAGCCCTTGCCACCCGGTCCGGGCCGACCAGCGTCCGCAGCCTCCCGGCGCGCTCCAGGGCCTCGACCGGGCCCGGACGGTCCAGCCTGGCCCAGACCAGGTCCAGCTGGGCCAGCCGGGGGTGGTCCCAGGCGAGCCCGTCCCGGTCGGCGTAGGCGCGAAGCAGCTGCAGCTTGGCCACCCAGTCGAGCCGGTCGGCGCAGCTCTCCGGATCCCGGCGCAGGTCGGCCAGCGCCTCCGCCCAGGCCGCGAGCACGTCGGCCTCGTAGGCCTCCGGGCGCCGCTGCGCCTCGGCCCGGACCGCGCCGCAGATCGCCTCCTGCAGGTCGAGGGCGCTGAGCCGGCGTCCGTCGGCCAGCTGCAGCAGCACGGTCAGGCCGAGGTCATGGCTGACGGCGGTGAAGGCCGCCACCGGGTCGGCGAGCTCGATGTCCGGCAGGACCCCGGCCTGCAGTGCCGTGAGGAAGGCCGCAAGGGTGCCGGCCTTCAACCAGGTGGTGAAGTGGCTGCGGTTGGCGTCCCCGGTGATCACGTGCAGCCGGCGGTAGCTGGCCGGCCGGGCGTGCGGCTCGTCGCGGGTGTTCAGGATCGGCCGTCGCCGGGTGGTCTGGATGCCCTCGAGCGTCTCGAAGAAGTCGGCACGCTGGGTGAGCTGGAAGCCGGCCAGCTCCCCGTGCTGGCCGAGCCCGACCCGTCCGGCCCCGACCAGGACGGCGCGGGACACCAGGAAGGACGGCACTGCCGCCCGGATCCGGTCCCAGGGCAGCGACCGCGGCAACAGGTGGTTCTCGTGGCAGCCGTAGGAGGCACCCCGGGAGTCGGTGTTGTTCTTGTAGATCCCGATCTCGACGCCGAGTTGGGCCGAGGCCGCCCGTGCCGCCGCCACGACGGCTGCGTCGCCGGCCAGGTCGTACGCGAGCGCGTCGATCGCTGTGGTGACCTCCGGGCCGCTGTACTCCGGGTGGGCGTGGTCGACGTAGAGCCGCGCCCCGTTGGCCAGCACCCGGTTGTGGGCGTCCTCGATCGGGATCGGGTCGTCCCACTCCAGGGTGGTCCCGGTGGCGATCCCCGGGTAGGCGGCCACCACGGCGGCGCTCAGGACTGCCGGGTGGAGCTCCGGTGCCGCCGGGGCGAGGATGCCGTACTCGGTCTCGATGCCGAGGACGCGCTGCGTCACCGGGTGGCTCGACGGGCCCGGCCGCTGGATCACGGTCACTGGTTGAGCGCGCGCGACCCGACCAGGGTGCGCAGGAACACGATCCGCTCACCCTTGCGCCCGGAGACCCGCGCCCAGTCGTCCGGGTTGGTTGTGTTCGGCAGTTCCTCGTTCTCCCGGATCTCGGCGGCACAGGCCCCGAGCACGTGCTCCAGCCGGACGCCGCGCTGCCCACCGTCGATCAGTTCCTTGATCGCAGCCTTCTTCGCCCGGTCGACGACACCGACCAGCATCGCGCCGGACACGAAGTCGGCCACGTGGAGCACCTCCTTCGCGCCGCTGGCGTAGGTCACCTCGATGAACCGGTTCTCCTCGGTGCGCGCGTAGAGCCGCTCGACGATGGCATCGATCAGTTCCTGCCGGAACCTCCCGGGATCGGTGTCGTGGGAGTTCAGCGGAGTCTCCACGGTGAGGTAGCGGGCCAGGATCTCGGCGGCGCCGACCCGATCGGGACGCTCGAGCTTGATCTTCACGTCCAGGCGGCCGGGACGCAGGATCGCCGGGTCGATCAGGTCCTCCCGGTTCGTCGCGCCGATCACGATCACGTTGGCCAGTCCCTCGACGCCGTCGATCTCGCTCAGCAGCTGCGGCACGATCGTCGCCTCGACATCGGAGGAGACCCCGCTGCCCCTGGTCCGGAACAACGCGTCCATCTCGTCGAAGAAGACGATCACCGGCCGTCCGGAGGTGGCGTGCTCCTTCGCCCTGGTGAAGATCGCCCGGATCTGCCGTTCGGTCTCCCCCACGTACTTGTCCAGCAGCTCCGGACCCTTGATGTTCAGGAAGTGGCTCCCGGCCGAGTTGGCGACAGCCTTGGCGATCATCGTCTTGCCGCAACCCGGCGGTCCGTAGAGCAGCACCCCCTTCGGCGGGCGCAGGCCGAACTCGGTGAACAGCTCCCGGTGCCGGAAGGGCAGCTCCACCGCGTCCCGAATCTGTTCGATCTGGGCGCCCAGGCCACCGATGTCGGAGTAGCGAACGTCGGGCACTTCCTCGAGGGTGAGGTCGGCGACCTCGCTGCGCGGCACCGCAGCCAGTGCCAGCAGCGCGCGACGGTCGGCCAGCAGGGTCACCCCGAGTCGCAAGCCGGGCACGTCGAGCCCGGCCGCAGCCTGCAGTACCAGCTCCTCCCCGGAGGCGCCGGTGACCAGCAGCCTGCCGTCGGGCAGCACCTCGGCGAGCCGGACGGTCTCCCCCGACGCCGTGTCGCCGGCGGTCCCGACCACCAGCAGCGCCTCGTTCAGCAGGACCCGCGCGCCAACCACCAGCTCGGCCGCCGGCACGTCCGGGCTGACCGCGCAACGCAGCAACCGGCCCCCGGTGGCGACGTCAGCGGTTCCCTCCCCGACAGCCAGGACATGCCCGAACGAGCTCGGCGGGGTGGCCAGGTTGTCCAGTTCCGCACGCAGCGCGACGAGGGAGTCCCTGGCTGCGGCAAGGGTGGCGTTGAGCTTCTCGTTGGTCTGGGCCAGTCCGCGGGCGTCGGTGCGGGCATCGGTGAGTCGCCGTTCCGCCAGGTCGAGCGCCCGGGCCCTGGCCTTGAGCAACTCGTTGGCATCGGCGAGCTGCCTGGCCAGTTCGGCCGGCTCAGGCATCGCCCGACTCGGCTTCGGTGCCGGGGGGCCGCGGGCCGCTGTAGTCGGGGCCGTAGGCTCCGGGCGCCGGTCGGCGGCGCTTGACCGGGGCCACCATGCCGGGGGCCAGCCGGCGGGTGAAGATCAGGAAGCCGGTGTGTCCACTGGTGCCATGGCCGGGACGGATCGAGAGACCCTCAGCGTGCCATTCCCGCGCCGAGTACTCCCTGGCCGCCGGCTCGGTGAAGCCGCCGTGCACGCGGAGGCTGTCGACCGTCCGGCCCAGCTGGGTGGTGGTGGCGACGTAGCAGCAGAGCAGCCCGCCGGGCACGAGGACGCCGGCCACGGCATCGATGCACTCCCACGGGGCGAGCATGTCCAGCACCACCCGGTCCACCGGTTCCGGACCGATGTCGGTGGCCAGGTCGCCGTTGCGCAGCGTCCAGGCCGGATGCTCCTGGCCGAAGAAGGCCTCAACGTTCTGCTTTGCCACGGCTGCGAACTCGGGGCGGCGCTCGTAGGAGTACAGCCGGCCCGTGCTGCCGATGGCCCGGAGCAGGAAGATGGTCAGGGCACCGGAGCCGGCGCCGGCCTCGAGGACGCGGGCGCCGGGGAAGATGTCGGTCTGCACCAGGATGTGCGCTGCGTCCTTCGGGTAGACCACGGCGGCGCCGCGGGGCATCGTGACGGTGAACTCCTCCAGCAGGGGCCGGAAGGCCAGGTAGGCGGCGCCCCCCGCGGAGCTGACCACCACCCCCTCCGGCTGCCCGATCAGGTCGTCGTGCCCGATGCCGCCCTTGGTGGTGTGGAACGTGCCGCCGGGCTTGAGGACCACCGAATGACGCCGGCCCTTGGCGTCGGAGAGGGTGACCCGCTCCCCCGCCTTCAGCTCGCCGGTGCGGGTACCACTCAACTCAGCCACGCGTGATCCCCCAGAATCCGAGAGCCTGTCCACTGCCGAACGGATGTCCGATCAGGGTCACTCCCTTGCCGACGAACAGGATGCCGTCAGTCTGCGACACCGGCAACACGGTGTTGTCCACCGCCGCCTGCTGCTGCAGTTCGGTCAGCGCCACGGTCCGCGGCACCCCGGTGGTGGTGCGGGCCCGCTGGTCGAGTTCCTCCAGCTTCGTGCTGCTGTCGGGCAGCGGGCTGCTGAGGTAGCGCTGCAGCCAGCCGGTGGCGTTGTTCACCCAGGCCGGGGCGTCGGTCAGCCGGAGGTCAGCGGCGCCGCCGGTGACCAGGCGGACGCTGACCCCGTCCAGCCCCTCGATCCGGCTGCGCAGCAGGTTGGCCAGGTCGGCGTGGCCGGGTGCTGTCGGGCTGTAGCCGAGGGTGAGGATGATCCGGTTGCCGGGCAGCTCCGGCAACCGCGGGCGCCCGCCCAGTTCGAAGGAAGTGGCGTGGTCGGCCACCCCGATCGGCACCAGCGAGTCCAGGGTGCGGTCACCCTGGAGCGCCCTGGCGACACCCTCCCGCAACGCCTCGCTGCGGCGGAGCCGGGCGTCGGGGTTCCACACCAGTTGCGTCACCCGGAGCCCGGGCAGCGGGAACCGGCTGAAACCCTTGGCGGTTCGCTTTTCGGAACTGCCGGCGATCTCATCGGTCACTCGCTGCAGCGCCGCGTTGTCGAGGCTGCGCCAGACCACGTCCGCCGTGCCCTCGGCGATCGCGGTCTCGGCAGCCACCGAGTCCGCTGCGATCGCCAGCTTCAGTTCCGCGAGCAGTCCCGCCTTCGGTCCCAGGTACTTGTCGAACTTGGCGAAGGATGCCTCCACGCCCTCGATGGTGCGGACGGCATAGGGTCCCGACCCGATCGGCAGGGTCTCCAGCGGCAGCGGGGTGTCCGGGTCGAACACCTCCTCGTCGACGATCGACGCGGCCTGGCCGGCGAGGGCGTAACCGAACTGGTTGTCGGCCCAGGACAGCTGGAAGCGGATGGTCAGCGGGTCCGGCGTCTCGATCCGCTTCAGCGCGGCCAGCAGCCGGATCGACGTCCCTGCTGCGTCCATCCGCAGCGCGCGCTGGAGGCTGAACCGGACGTCGGAGGAGTCGAGCACGTGGCCGTTGTGGAAGAACAACAGTTCCGGCAGCGTGCACTCGTAGACCAGCTTGGACGTGAACAGGCAGTCGGTGGCCGCGTCCGGCTTCAGCTCTCCGGTCTCGGGCAGCACCACCATCAGCCGCTGGTAGACGCTGGTCACCAGCATCGAGTCGGTGTCGCCGGTGGCGATGGCCGGATCTGCGGTGGTGATCGGCCCGGTGGTCAGGAGGGTGAAGGCCCGTGGGGTGGGCGACGGCGACGGCGAGGTCGTCGGCACCGCGCCAGGCGTGCAGCCGGCCAGCAGACTGAGGGTGACCGCGATCACCGCCGGCAACAGGTGTCGGCGGCGCGGGGTCTCAGCGGGCGTTGAAATACTTGGCCTCCTGGTGGTGCACGACGATCGCGTCGGTGGACTGCTCGGGGTGTAGCTGCAGTTCCTCGCTCAATTCCACACCGATCCGCTCCGGACGGAGCAGTTCGACCAATTTCGCCCGGTCAGCGAGGTCTGGGCAGGCCGGGTAGCCGAACGAGTACCGCGAGCCACGATAGGCCTGATCGCGGATCATCGCCTCCACACCGCCGTCGCCGTCCAGACCGAGCTCGGTGCGGACGCGGGCGTGCCAGTACTCGGCGAGAGCCTCGGTGAGCTGGACCGAGAGGCCGTGCAGCTCGAGGTAGTCGCGGTAGGAGTTGGCCGCGAACAGCTCAGCCGTCGCCCGGGAGACCGCAGACCCCATGGTGACCAGTTGCAGCCCGATCACGTCCGGCCCGAGTTCTGCCGCCTCCTCGGCGTCCCGGAAGAAGTCGGCAAGGCACAGGTGACGGTCGCGGCTCTGCCGGGGGAAGGTGAAGCGGGTGACTTCGCTGGAGGGGTCGTCCGGGTCGCCGAGGATCAGCGACTCGCCCTCGGAATGGCATGGCCAGTAGCCGTGCACGACCGCCAGCTCGGCGAGACCATCGGTCCGCATCCGGTCCAGCCAGTGGCGCAGGCGTGGCCGGCCCTCGGTCTCGACCAGCTCCTCGTAGCTCGGTCCGTCCTTCGCCGACCGCAGGCCCCACTGGCCCATGAAGGTGGCGCGCTCATCCAGCCAGCGGGCCACCTCGGCCAGCCCGATGCCCTTGACGACACGGCTGCCCCAGAACGGCGGGGTCGGCACCGGCCCGCCCCTGGCCACGTCCGATCGCGGCAGTCCAACCAAAAGGGGACTGTCCCCTTTTGTGCGGGGCTTGGCGGCGACCCGGCGCCGACGGGGTTCGGGCAGGGCCGCGCCGGGCACTCCGCGCTTCACCGCCATCACCTTCTCCATCAGCGAGAGCCCCTCGAAGGCGTCTCGGGCGTAGCGGACCTCGCCGGCGTACAGGTCGTTCAGGTCCTCCTCGACGAAGGCCCTGGTCAGGGCTGCGCCGCCGAGCAGGACGGGGAACCCGGTCAGGCCGCGGTTGTTCAGCTCCTGGAGGTTGTCGCGCATCACAACGGTCGACTTCACCAGCAGGCCGGACATGCCGATCGCGTCGGCCTTGTGCACCAGTGCCGCCTCGATGATGGCGCTCACCGGCTGCTTGATGCCGAGGTTGACCACCGTGTAGCCGTTGTTGGTGAGGATGATGTCGACCAGGTTCTTGCCGATGTCGTGCACATCACCCTTCACGGTGGCGATCACGATGGTGCCCTTGCCGCCGGCGTCGGCCTTGTCCAGGTGCGGTTCCAGGTAGGCGACGGCTGCCTTCATCACCTCGGCGGACGCCAGGACGAACGGCAGCTGCATCTGGCCCGACCCGAACAGCTCCCCGACCTCCTTCATGCCGGCCAGCAGCTCGTCGTTGATGATGGCCAGCCCCGGCTTGGCCAGCAGCGCCTCGTCGAGGTCGGCCTCCAGACCCTTCGGGTCGCCGTCGACGATCCGACGCTGCAGGCGCTCCGCGACCGGCAGGGACGCGAGCTCGGCGGCACGGGCCTCCCTCGTGCCGGTCGTGGTGACGCCCTCGAAGAGTTCGAGGAACCTGGTCAGCGGGTCGTAGCCGGGTGCCCGCCGGTCGTAGATCAGGTCCTCCGCAACGATCCGCTGGTCCTCGGGGATGCGTGCGATCGGGACGATCCGGGCGGCCGGCACGATGCCGGAGTCCAGGCCGGCCTGCACGCACTCGTGCAGGAACACCGAGTTGAGCACCTGCCGGGCGGCGGGATTGAGGCCGAAGGACACGTTGGAGATCCCGAGGGTGGTGTGGATTCCCGGGTAGCGGGCGGTCAGCTGGCGGATCGCCTCGATCGTCTCCAGCGCGTCCCGCCTGGTCTCCTCCTGACCGGTGGAGACCGGGAAGGTCAGGCAGTCGACGATGATGTCGCCGATGTCCATCCCCCAGTTGCCGGTCAGGTCGGCGATCAGGCGGTCGGCCACCCGCAGCTTCCATTCCGCCGTGCGGGCCTGGCCCTCCTCGTCGATGGTCAGTGCGACCACAGCTGCGCCGTGCTCGCGGACCAGCGGCATCGCCTTGGCGAAGCGGGAGTCCTGCCCGTCGCCGTCCTCGTAGTTCACCGAGTTGATCGCGCACCGCCCGCCGAGGCGTTCCAGACCGGCCTGCAGGACGGGAGCCTCGGTGGAGTCGAGCATGATCGGCAGCGCCACCCCGGTGCCCAGCCGGGAAGCCAGCTCGGCCATGTCGGCCACGCCGTCGCGGCCGACGTAGTCGACGCACAGGTCGAGCAGGTGGGCCCCGTCGCGGCTCTGCTGCTTGGCGATGTCGAGGCAGTCGGCCCAGTTCCCGGCGAGCATGGCGTCACGGAAGGCCCGGGAGCCGTTCGCGTTGGTGCGCTCACCGATCGAGAGGTAGGTGAGGTCCTGCCGCAGCGGGACGTCCGCGTAGAGGGACGACAGCGCCGAGGTGTGCACCGGCTCCCGCCGGCCCGGAGCCAGCCCCGCCACGGCCGCCGCCAGGCGGGCGATGTGCTCCGGGGTGGTTCCGCAGCACCCGCCGACCAGGTTCAGGCCGAACTCGGAGGTGAACTGAGAGAGGTAGCCGACGAACTCCTCCGGCCCCATCGGGTAGACCGCACCAGCCGGGCCGAGCTCGGGCAGGCCGGCGTTGGGCATGCAGACCAGACCGACCCGCGCATTGCGCGACAGGTGCCGCAGGTGCTCGCTCATCTCGGTCGGCCCGGTGCCGCAGTTCAGCCCGATCGCGTCGATTCCCAGCGGCTCAAGGGCGGTCAGGGCCGCACCGATCTCACTGCCCAGCAGCATGGTGCCGGCCGTCTCGACGGTCACGTTCACGAAGATCGGCAGGTCGGCGCCCGTGGCCTCGCGCGCCCGGCGGGCGCCGTTGACGGCAGCCTTCGCCTGCAACAGGTCCTGGCAGGTCTCGATCTGGAAGCCGTCGACCCCGCCGGCGATCATGGCCTCGGCCTGCTGCTGGTAGGCGTCCCGAAGGCGGGCGTACTCGATGTGGCCGAGGCTCGGCAGCTTCGTGCCCGGACCCATGCTGCCCAGCACGAAGCGCTGGCGGTCCGGGGTGCTGGCGGCATCGGCAGCTGCCCGCGCGAGCCTTGCCCCGGCTCCGGCGAGTTCGGTGATCCGCTCGGCGGCGTCGTACTCGGCCAGCGCCGCGAGGTTCGCACCGAAGGTGTTGGTCTCGATGCAGTCGGCCCCCGCGGCCAGGTAGGCGGCGTGGATGGCCGACACCACATCGGGCCGGGAGACGTTCAGCACCTCGTTGCAGCCCTCGAGACCTTCGAAGTCGGCAAGCGTCAGGTCGTAACCCTGGAGCATCGTCCCCATGCCCCCGTCCGCCACGAGAACACGGGTGGCAAGGGCCGAGCGGAGATCGCGGGTCATGGGGAGCAGAATAGGCGAGTCCGCCTACAGTGGTCGCCATGGCAGAGGCTCGTGGGCTCAGGGGGCTGCGCAACCCGGTGGTCATCGCCGGGTTCGGCGGCTGGAACGACGCCGGTGAGGCGGCCAGCGGTGTGATCGACCATCTGGTCGACCAGTACCGGGCCGAGTTGTCGTTCGCGATCGACCCGGAGGAGTTCTACGACTTCCAGGTGAACCGGCCGACGACGCGGTTGGTCGACGGCCAGCGGATCGTGGAGTGGCCGACCACTGAGGTCCTGGTGGCCAGCCTTCCCGAGCGTGACCTGGTGTTGATCGGCGGACCCGAGCCCAATTACCGCTGGCAGGAGTACGTCAACCGGTTGCTGTCGATGCTGCGTTCGGTGAAGCCCGAACTGGTGGTGCTGCTCGGCGCGCTGCTCACCGACGCCCCGCACACCCGCCCGGTGCCGGTCGCCGGCACGGCCAGCACCCAGTCCCTCGCCGACCAGCTCGGGCTTGAGCTCTCCGACTACGAGGGCCCGACCGGAATCGTCGGTGTGCTGGCCTACGAGTGCGCCCAGGCCGGGATGTCGGTCGTCTCGATGTGGGCCTCGGTGCCGCACTACGTCGCCGAACCGCCCAACCCGAAGGGGACGCTGGCGCTGCTGACCCGCCTGGAGGACATCCTCAACCTGCCCCTGGATCCGGGCGACCTCTCCGTCGAGGCCGACCAGTGGGTCGAGCAGGTCAACGAGCTGGTCTCCGATGATCCGGACATCTCGAGCTACATCAACGCTCTCGAGGAGCGCCGCGACGAGGCGACCCCCACCCCGAGCGGCGAGGTGATCGCCGCGGAGTTCGAGCGCTACCTCAGGCGTCGCGACCGGCGTCGGGGCTGACCGCAAGGAGCCGGATCCGGCTGGGCGCCGATCAGCTTCCGGCCGCCCGAACGGCAGTTGCCTTGAGCGACCGGACCATGGCGTCGGGGTCGTCCGCGCTGAAGACGGCGGAGCCGGCGACGAAGGTGTCCGCGCCCGCCTCGACACAACGCTCGATCGTCTGCGGGCTGATCCCGCCGTCCACCTGGAGCCAGATGTCCCCGCCGTGGGCGTCGAGCAGCGCCCTGGTCCGACGCAGCTTCGGCAGGACGACGTCGAGGAACGACTGGCCGCCGAAACCGGGCTCGACGGTCATCAGCAACACCATGTCGAGTTCGCCGAGCAGGTCGGCGTAGGGCTCGATCGGGGTGGCCGGCCGCAGGGCCATCGCCGCCCGGGCACCGAGCGCGCGCAGCTCCCTGGCCAGCTTCACCGGGGCGTCGGAGGCTTCGATGTGGAATGTCACCGACTCGGCGCCGGCCTCGGCGTACCCGGGCGCCCAGCGGTCCACCTCAGCGATCATCAGGTGGATGTCCAGCGCCTTGTCGGTACCGGCCCGGACGCTCTCCACCATCGGCAGGCCGAAGGTCAGGTTGGGCACGAACCGGTTGTCCATAACGTCGAGGTGGACGGCGTCAGCGCTCGGGATCCGGGCGATCTCGGCGCTCAGGTCGGCCAGGTTGGCGTTCAGGATGCTTGGCGTGATTCGGATCCCCACGCCCTCACCCTAGAGGAACGGCGACCGATGCAGGCGACGATCGGCCGCCCGGGCGATCAGTCCTGGCGCTGCAGCAGGGCGAGGAACATGGCGTCCGTGCCATGCCGGTGCGGCCACAGCTGGACGAAGTCCCCGCGCGCGGCGTCCGGGACCTCCGGCAGGTACTCGGTGGCAGGGAGCAACCGCACCCCGCTGGCGGTCGCCACGACTTCCGTGGTTTCAGCCGGATGCGGTGAACAGGTGACGTAGGCCACCACTCCCCCGGGCTTCAGCGAACTGATGGCTGTCGCGAGCAGTCGGCGTTGCAGCGCCACCAGCCCGGGCAGTTCGCCGGGTTGCCGCCGCCACCGGCTCTCCGGCCGCCGGCGGAGCGCGCCGAGTCCGGTGCACGGCACGTCGGCCAGCACCCTCGCGAAGGAGCCCTCCCGCCACGCCGGCCTGGTGCCGTCGGCCACCAGGGTCACCGGCCGTCCGGGTTCCGGGTAGGCGCGCAGGTTCTCGGCCACCAGCCGGGCCCGGTGCGGTTGCAGTTCCGCGGCCACCAGCACTTCGCCGGACTGCCTGGCGAGACCCGCGAGCAGGGCCGACTTCCCGCCCGGCCCGGCGCAGAGGTCCAGCCAGGCACCGGCCGGCGCGGCAGCGCGGGCCAGGGCAAGGGAGACCAGTTGGGAGCCCTCGTCCTGGACGCCGGCCCGGCCCTGGCGGATGGCGGCCACAGCGCCCGGGTCACCGTCGAGGTAGGCCCCGAAGGGCGACCAGCGCGCCGGGGTACCGCCGAGCTCGGAGCGCTCGGCAAGCCCGGGCCGAACCACAAGGCAGGGCTGCGGGGCCACGTTGTCCGCCGCGAGGGCCGGCGCCAGCTCGGCCGCGGGCAGGACGCCGGCCCAGGCGTCGACGATCCAGCGCGGGTGGTGCTCGGCGAGGGCCAGCCGGCCAAGTTCGTCCTTGCCTGCCGCCAGCTCCTCCAGCCAGCCCGACCAGTCGCGCTCGCCCACCCGGCGGAGGATGGCGTTGACCAGCCCGGCGACCCGCTCGCCGACTTCGAGGGCGGCCAGGTCGACGGTTGCCGAGATGGCGGCATGGGGTGGCACCCGCATGGCGAGCAGCTGGTGGGTGCCGAGTCGGAGCAGGTCGATCACAGCGGGCTGCAGGCTCTTCAGTTCCCGGCCAGAGGCGCGTTCGACGATCCGGTCGTAGCTGCCGAGGGCGCGGCAGGTGCCGGAGACCAGTTCGGTGGCGAAGGCGGCGTCCGTCTGGGTCAGTCCCTCCCGCTGCTTGGCCAGCTCCAGGTTGGCGTAGGCGCCGTTCCCCCAGACCGCGCGCATCACCTTGAAGGCGACTGTCCGGGCCGGGTCGCGGCGACGTGCCGGCCGGCTCACTGGAAGCGTCCCTGGCCGCGCAGCCCGCGGCCCCAGTCGGCGGCAGCGACGACCCGCTTGCCGGCCGGCTGCACCTGGAGCAGCTCCAGCAGCCCGTCACCGGTACCGACCAGCACCGAACGCTTCCCGGCCCGCAGCTCGCCGGGAGCCAGGTCCTCGCCCTCGGCCGGAAGGGCCAGGAGCACCCGGAAGCGTTCGCCGCCCAGCTCCGTCCAGGCCACCGGCGATGGGTTGTTGGCGCGCACCTGGCGGGAGATCTCCAGGGCCGGCCGGGTCCAGTCGATCCGGGCTCCGGCCACTGTGAGCTTCGGGGCAAGGGTGATGCCGGCTTCGGGTTGGGGCAGAGCTGTGACGGTGCCGGCCGCAAGCCGGTCGAGGGTGGTGGCCAACAGCCCTGCACCCAGTTCCTGGAGCGCGGCAAGGGCTTCGCCGGTGTTCTCGGCCACGCCGAGGACGTACTCGGCCGTGGCCAGTACCGGCCCGGCGTCAAGCTCCTCGACCAGTTCGAACACCGTAACCCCGGTGACCGGGTCGCCGGCGAGGATGGCGTGCTGGACGGGCGCTGCCCCGCGCCAGCGCGGCAGCAGCGAGAAGTGCACGTTCACCCAGCCGTTGCGGGGTACCGCGAGCAGAGCCCGCGGGATCAGGCCGCCGTAGGCGACCACCGGGCAGCAGTCGGGGGCCAACTCGCCGAGCCTGGTCGCCAGGGCCGGGTCGCCGGCCCGAGTGGGCCGCAGCACCTCGATGTCGTGTTCGGCGGCCAGCCGCGCGACCGGGCTGGGCACTGCCCGGGAGCTGCGGCCCTGGGGCGCGTCGGGACGGGTGATGACCGCAGCCACCTCATGGTTGCCGCGCTCGAGCAGGTGGGCCAGGGTGTCCGCGGCCACCTGTGGGGTTCCGGCGAAGACCAGGCGCATGGGGGGCAGCCTATTGGAGTCGCGGCACGAGGGAGCCATCGGCAGGCTCCCGTAGGCGCAACGCCAGTTCCCTTGTCGCCAGCTCCAGGTCCAGGTCGGCGACCAGGAGCCCCTCGGTGCCGTGCGGCTGGAACGCGTGCAGGAGCCCGTCGGGGCGGGCGACGGCTGACGTGGTGGGGGCGCCGTCGGCGGCGAAGTTGATGGTCGCGAACCAGCAGGTGTTCTCCGCCGCCCGGCACAGTGCTGCAGCCTCGTGGAAGCTGTTGCCGGACTCGGCGTAGTCGCGCGGCCGGAAGCCGTCCGGCTCGGCCGGCGAGTAGTGCGGGTGGATGACCAATTGCGCGCCCTTGAGCACGGCCCTGCGCACGGTCTCCGGGTAGCGCCAGCCCTCGTGGCAGATCACCACCCCGAAGGTCAGGTTCCCGACGGTGAACACCTCGCGGTGTGCCCCGGGCAGGTAGAGGTGGTCCTCGGACGGGTCCAGCTGGACCTTGTCCTGCCAGCCCAACCGTTCGCCGTCAGGCCCGATGACCAGGATGGTGATACGCAGGGCCCCGCCGACGAACCGCTCCGTGCCCAGCGCCACCGCGATCCTGGAGCTTCCGGCCGCTGCGGCGATCTCGGCGTGCGCTGCCTCCAGCCACCCGGGCTCGGCCGGGGGCACCGGAGCCCCCAGGGCCCGGTACCCGGGCACGAAGCACTCGGGGAAGCAGACCAGGTCGGCTCCGGCTGCTGCCGCGGCCGCGATGGCTGCAACCGTCGCTGCCACCGCTGCATCCGGGGACTCCGGAAACGACAGGTTCGCCAGGGCGATCCGGGCTGTGGGCATGGCGGCACTCTAGCCAGTCAGCCCAGCACCTGCGGATCCACCCGCACCCGGATCGGTGGCTCTTTCCTGGCTGCCCGCACCGACAACATGGCCCGCAGCCTGCCGACCAGTTCGGCGGCCTCCCCCAGCGGGCAGCGCAGGGTCACCCGGGCCAGCGGGTCCGGTCCGTCGACCGGGACCTCGAATGGGCCGAGGACCTGGGTGGTGGCCGGCAGTTCGACGGCGGCAAGCGCGGCGGTCACGGCCGCCGGGGCGCCCTCAACGGTCAGCAGCTTCACGGCTGGCGGGAAGCCCGCCGAGGCCCGGTCGGCGAGTTCGCGCTCGGCGTAGCCGACCGGGTCGAGCCGCACCAGCGCCTGCACCTCGCGGATCCCGGCGTCCGCAACCACCATCACCGTGCCACCCTCGGCTGCTGGCCGCACCAGGGCGGTCACCGCCAGCCAGCGTCGCAAGGCCTCCTCGCCGGCCCGCAGGTCGGCCCGCCCGACCATCAGTTCGCCGTCCAGCAGGAGGGCCGCGGCATACCCACCGGCCGCAGCCGGTGCTGCCCCCGGGGTGGCCAGGACCAGGGCAGGTACCGCACCGACTCCGGCCAGGGGGTGGTCGGCACTGGCCTGCAGCACGGGGGTCCCGGGGAAGGCCTTCCCGAACTCCTCCGCGGTGCGGGCGACCCCGACCACCGGGGTACGCAGCCGCGTCCCGCCGCACTCGGAGCAGGACCACCGGCGCAGCAACGGCCCGCACCACCGGCAGGCCGGCCCGGAGCCGCCGGCATCGTTCAGCGCCTGGCCACAGTTCGGGCAACGGGCGGCGCTCCGGCAGTTGGCGCAGACCAGCACGGGCAAGTAGCCGGCCCGCGGCACCTGGATCAGGACGGGTCCGGCGGCCAGCCCGGCCCGGACCACGGTGAACGCGTCGTGGGGCAGCCTGGCCGCACCGGCGTGCGGATCCCGGTGGCTGTCCGCCGCGGAGCTACGGACGGCGGCAGCGAGCCGGCGGGTGTCGTTCGGCGCCAGCTGGATGGTGCCGAGCCACGAGCGGGCCACCAGCTGCTGCACCTCTGCGGTCCGGGCGTGGGCTGCCAGCAGCAGTCCGCAGCCGGCCAGGTGGGCCCGCATCGCGGCAACTTCCCGCGCGTGCCAGTAGGGCGCGTGCGGTTCGGACCAGGCGTCGTTCCCGTCGTCCCAGAGGGCGATCAGCCCGAGGTCCCTGACCGGCGCGAAGACGGCTGCCCGGGTTCCGAGGACCAGCCGGACGCTGCCCCGGCTGGCCGCGAGGAAGTTGCGGTACCTGGCCGCCGGACCGGCGTCTGCTGCGAGCACGGCGAAGGACCCCCGGCCGAACCTGGCGGTGACGGCCTGGCCGAGCTGCGCCAGGTGCCTGGCGTCCGGGACGAGGAGTAGCGCTCCCCTGCCGGCGGCGAGGGTGGCTGCGGCCGCCTCGACGAAGCCGGCGGCCCAGTCCCCGGCCGGCGAGGGGGTCGGCAGTACCGTCCAGGCCGCCCGCGGGCGACCACCGGCGGCAAGGGCGTCCAGGAAACCGGCCGAACCCGGATAGCTGGCGAGCGGCCCGGACCGGTCAGTCAGCAAGGGTTCGGGGTGCTCGGCGACCCTCGCCTTCTCGGTGGCGGCGTGGCGTGGCGGGACCGCAGCCCGGACGACGTCGGCGAAGCTGCCGGCGTAGTGGTCGGCGACCGCCCGGACGAGTGTGGTCACCTCCTCGGTTAGCACCGGTTCCGGCGAGACCACCTTCTGGAGGTCGGCGAGGCCGGCGCGCTCCCCCGGCTCGGTGCGCTCGAGGACGAACCCGTCCCGCAGCTGCCCGGCGAAGCGCACCCGCACCCGGGCGCCGGGAACGGCATCGGTGTCCAGTTCCGCTGGCACGAGGTAGTCGAAGGGCCGGTCCAGGTTCGCCAGCGGCAGGTCGACTGCCACCTTCGCCACCGGTCGCTCCATGGATCGAATGGTAGGGGTCGCGGCGGACAGCCGACCGCCACGGGCCGCCGGAGCCGGTGCGATGACCGGCGCCAAACGGTGCCGGAGGACTTACCGTGGAGGTAGGCAGGGCATTCCCGCCGGTTACCGAGAGAGGAGTCATCATGAGCGAGACGGCGCTCCCTATCACCACCGGGCTGGACGCCAGACTGGTCGAGATTGACGAAGAAGTCGAAGCCCTCCTGGCTGCAGGTGACCCGCTGAAGGCCATCGGGACCCAGACCCGGCTCACGTTCGATGCGCTGATCGACGCGGTCCGGGAGCTGGAGATCGTGGCGCGGGGCCTCGAGGGCGCGCACAAGTCCCGCACCTGACGGCCCAACCCGGCGGGCAGGCGTTCGGGCGCCACCGTCAGGGTCGCGCCCTACGCTGACCGCATGACAGCGTTCAGTTCGCTGCCCGTCCGCGAGGTGATCGGCGAGCCGGGGGCTGATGACCACGGTTGGCCGTTCACCCTGGCCCCGGTCGCCCAACTCGTGCAGGCGGGCCTGGAGCTGTCCGAACTGACCGTCCTGGTCGGCGAGAACGGCGTCGGGAAGTCGACCCTGATCGAGGCCATTGCGATGGCCTACGGACTCAGCCCCGAGGGTGGCAGCACCAACCCCAGGCCGGCTGAGCGGCCCACCGAGTCGCAGCTGCACGAGCGGATCCGACTGGTGCGCGGCCTGTCCCGCTCCCGTTGGGGCTACTTCCTGCGCGCAGAGACCCTGCACGGACTGCTGACCTACCTGGAGCAGAACCCGGGCGCCGACGCCAACTACCACGAGCGTTCCCATGGGCAGGCCTTCACAGAGCTCCTCGAGACCAAGCTCGGGCACATGGCCGGACGGGGTGGGTTCCTGGTGCTCGACGAGCCGGAGGCCGGGCTCTCGTTCCTGTCCCAGATCAAGCTGGCCAACCAGCTGTCCGAGCTGCGCGATGACGGCATCCAGGTGCTCATGGCCACCCATTCACCGATCCTCGCCGCGATCCCGAACGCCACGATCATCGAGCTCGACGAGCTCGGTTTCCGGCCCCGCCGCTGGCAGGAACTCGCCACGGTTGCGCTGTACCGGCGCTTCCTGGCAGACCCCGGCTACTTCGGTCTGGAGTGACTCGGCGACTCCGTCGGCCGGGTTCAGCCCCGGACGGCCCTCGCCAGGGCCTCGGCCCGGTCGGTGCGCTCCCAGGTCATCACTTCGAGCTCGCGTCCGAAGTGGCCGTAGTTGGTCACCTGGGAGTAGATCGGACGGATCAGGTCGAGCGCGGCGATGATCGC